>NZ_SDHZ01000001.1:2708869-3017738 GCF_004118675.1 Filimonas effusa
TGCTTTGGTGATATCGGGCTTACGCTGTTTGGGATCGTCAACCGGTAAAGGTTTGTAGATGATCTTAACAGCGGAGCCTGTTAATTTCAATACTTCTTCGGCAAAGTCTTTCAGGGAAATTTCGTTAGGGTTGCCAATGTTCACCGGCTGATCGTAGTCGCTCATCAGTAAGCGGTAGATCCCTTCAACCAGGTCGTCTACATAACAGAAAGAGCGTGTTTGGCTACCATCGCCGAAAACAGTGAGGTCTTCGCCACGGAGCGCCTGTCCGATGAATGCCGGTAAGGCGCGGCCGTCGTTGAGCCGCATCCTGGGACCGTACGTATTGAAAATACGAATGATCCTTGTTTCTACCTGGTGAAAGGTATGGTAAGCCATGGTAATAGCTTCCATATAACGCTTGGCTTCGTCGTACACACCGCGCGGGCCAACCGGGTTTACATTACCCCAGTATTCTTCTTTCTGCGGATGTACCAATGGATCGCCATATATTTCGCTGGTAGAGGCTACCAGGATCCTTGCGTTTTTAGCTCTTGCCAGACCCAGACAGTTATGTGTACCCATAGCGCCCACTTTCAATGTTTGAATAGGGATCTTGAGGTAGTCGATAGGACTGGCAGGGGAAGCGAAGTGGAGGATATAATCCAGTTCGCCCGGTACATGAATGAACTTTGAAACATCGTGATGATAGAATTCAAAGCTAGACAAGGGGAACAGGTGTTCTATGTTACGGATATCGCCTGTGATCAGGTTATCCATACCAATAACATGGTATCCTTCTTTGATGAAACGATCGCAGAGGTGCGATCCTAAGAAGCCGGCGGCTCCGGTGATCAGAATTCTTTTTGCCATACTGTTTTCTTATTAAGGACGGCCAATACTTTCGTAATAGAATCCCATTCCGCGAACAACATCTACGTCGAAGAGGTTACGTCCGTCGAAAATGGTTTTAGTTTTCAGCAGGCTTTCCAGTTTTTCGAACACGGGTGTTCTGAACTCGCTCCACTCTGTGGCGATGATCAATGCATCGGCATGGTGTAAAGCGGAGTACTGGTCATTGGCGAAAGCAATTTTATCGCCTACCAGGCGCTGCACGTTTTTCATTGCTTCAGGGTCGAAAGCCGTTACCGTTGCGCCGGCAGCCAGCAAAGCATCGATGATATACAAAGCCGGAGCTTCGCGGATATCGTCGGTGTTAGGTTTGAAGGCAAGGCCCCATAAAGCAAAGTGTTTGCCTTTCAGCGCATCTTTATAGTATTCTTTGATCTTGGTAACCAGGTGCAGTTTCTGTGCCTCGTTCACCTCTTCCACAGCGTTCAGGATCTTGAACTCGTAAGCTACTTCTGTAGAAGATTTGATCAGTGCTTTTACGTCTTTAGGGAAGCAGCTGCCACCATATCCGATACCGGGAAACAGGAAGCGGCGGCCGATACGTTCATCGGAGCCAATACCTTTACGTACCAGATCAACATCGGCGCCCAACTTCTCACATAACTGAGCGATCTCGTTCATGAAAGAGATCTTGGTAGCGAGGAAGGAGTTTGCTGCATATTTGGTAAGCTCAGCAGATTTTTCGTCCATGAAAATAACGGGGTTACCCTGGCGAACAAAAGGAGCATATAAATCGCTCATTACCTTTTGTGCTCTTTCGGAGCTGGCGCCTATAACCACGCGGTCGGGTTTCATGAAGTCATCTACAGCCACACCTTCACGAAGGAATTCGGGGTTACTCACCACATCGAAGGCTCCGGAATAATTTTTAGCGATCGCTGCTTTTACTTTTTCAGCGGTGCCTACAGGTACGGTGCTTTTATCAACGATCACTTTGTAATCTTTCAGCAGTTTGCCGATGCTGTCGGAAACGCCAAGGATATAGCTAAGGTCAGCGCTGCCATCTTCTCCTGGAGGGGTAGGTAATGCCAGGAAGATCACTTCTGCGTCTGCGATACCAGCAGCCAGATCGGTGGTGAACTGCAGGCGGCCATCTTTCAGGTTACGCGCAAACAGTTTTTCAAGGCCGGGTTCAAAGATGGTGATTTCTCCCTCGGACAATTTTCTTACTTTCTCTGCGTCAATATCCACGCAGGTTACATAATTGCCCGTTTCTGCAAAACAGGTTCCGGTAACTAAGCCAACATAGCCAGTGCCTACTACGGTCAGTTTCATGGGATCTTTTAGTTTTTATTTATGTATTCGGTTACAGACGATGTAATAAAATCCAATTGTTCCGTATCTAACTCTGTATGCATAGGCAGTGAAAGAACCCTTTCTGTTAACCAGTCGGTAACGGAGAGTTCATACTGGGGCAGTCCAAATGCATCAAACATTTTTTGTTTATGGCCTGGCACAGGATAATAGATCATGGAAGGGATATGCTTTTCAGCAAGATATTGGTTCAATCCGTTCCGGTCTATCCCTTCCAGCACCAGTGTATATTGGTGGTATACGTGGTTGCTGTAAGATGCCAGGGATGGCGTTGTGATACCAGGAACGCCGGCGAATGCTTTGGTATAGTATCCGGCGGCTTTGTTTCTGGCCTGAATATAATTATCCAGTTCACGCAGCTTAATTTTCAAGATGGCGGCCTGAATGGTGTCTAACCTGGAATTGCAGCCTACGATATCGTGATAATAGCGTCTGCTTTGTCCATGGTTAGCAATCATTTTGAGCTTGTCGGCCAGGGTATCGTTATTAGTAAAGATAGCACCTCCGTCACCATATCCGCCTAAATTTTTTGAAGGAAAGAAAGAAGTAGTGCCGATATCGCCGATGCTACCGGTTTTTTTGATGGTGCCATCGCTGAATTTCACCTCGCAGCCAATAGCCTGTGCATTGTCTTCGATCACGGGCAGGTTGTATTCTGCGGCAATTTTCATGATCTCCTCCATATTGGCGGCATGACCATAAAGGTGAACAGGAACGATCGCCTTCGTTTTCGGCGTTATGGCTTTGCGGATCCCTTCGGGGTCGATACAGAAGGTTTCGCGGTCAACATCAACAAAAACCGGCTTCAGCTGCAGCAGCGCCACAACTTCGGTAGTGGCAATAAAAGTAAAGGAAGGGGTGATCACTTCGTCGCCGGGTTTCAGGTCCAGCGCCATGAGAGCAATCTGGAGCGCATCAGTACCGTTGGCGCAGGGAATAACATGTTTTACACCCAGGTATGCAGAAAGGTCCGCAGCTAAATCATGCACGGGCTTGCCGTTGATAAAAGCGCTGCTTTCCAGGACATCAATTACAGCTTTATCTATTTCGGTCTTAAGTTTCTGATATTGGCTCTTCAAGTCAACCATTTGTATGGTCTTCATATCTCTGTAATTTGTTGAATGCCGACAAAACTAACGGAAAAAATGTCAAAAGGTTATTTTTCGTTTACCGATCATACCGGAAACCCTTTTGTTCAGAAAAACGGCCGAACAGGTTAGCCCGGTGACAAATCCGATCCACATACCGGCGGCTCCCATTTCGAAGGTAAAAGCCATCAGGCAGCCTATAGGAATACCTAATACCCAGTAAGCCAGCGCTACATATAAAGTGGGAATACGCACATCTTTCATCCCCCTGAGCAGCCCTACTCCTACTGCCTGGGCAGCATCGGACATCTGGAAAAGCGCCGCATACAACATAAGTACCGAGGTAAGGGACACCACCGCCGCATCGCTGTTGAAGGCAAGTGGCAGCTTATGACGCAATACAACAAATAATACCGCACAGATAAGCCCGTATAAAAGTCCGCTTAGCACCGTACTCCGGGCAATACGCCTGATATCATCCCAGTTATTTCTGCCCCATGCATTGCTGGTACGGATAGATCCGCCCTGTGCCAGTCCTATCGACACCATAAAAGTAAAAGCAGCACAGCTAAGCGCAATATGGTGCGCTGCCTGCTGAACAGCGCCAAGTGTACCTATGATAATACCGGAAATTGCAAATGCCCCCGACTCCATCCCTCCCTGCAAGCTGGCAGGCACGCCTATATGCAGCAGTTCGCGGATGGTAGACAGCTGCAGTTTCCACTGGCTCCTGCGGGCAGCTACATATCTTTTAAAAATGGGATGTATGGCTACTATCAGTAATAGCGCCACCAATATAATAATACGTGTAATAAGCGTACCGGCACCCGCCCCCATCAGCTCCCACCGGGGAAAACCCCAGTTACCGTATACCAGCAGCCAGTTGATACCTATGTTTATTGGCAGCGCCAGCATAGACAACACCATGGCCGTACGCGTGCGCTCCAGTCCATCGGTGAACTGCTTTACCGCTATGAACATAAGCATGGGAATAGTAGACCATGCCATGATACGCATATAAGGAGCTGCCAGCGCCGCCACCTCGGCATCCTGCTTCAGGTGAAAAAGAATACCGGTTCCCATATTAAGCAAAACCGCAATAAGTAAAGCCGTTACCGTACATAACCAAAACCCGTTGTACAAATAATGCGACACCCGCAGCCCGTCTTTACGGCCGTGCGCCATGGATACCGTTTGCGATACCGACATGGTAATGCCAATGCCCAGTACAAAAGGAATATTCATGACGCTGTTTACCAGCGCTGCCGCCGCAAGGTGTTTATAGCTGATAGCACCTACCATCACATTGTCGATAATGCCCAATGCCATTTGCGTAAGCTCTCCCAATATGATAGGCCCCGATAATCGCCACGTTTTCCAGGCTTCGTTTCTGATAGACATAAGGCGGCGAAATTAATAATATCAGACAGAAACTTTTTCTTTGTAATACAAATACAATCTATGGGTAAGCTGTTTTATATCCTGTTCATTCGACTGTATCCGCTTGTGGCTCGGGTATTATCGCTTTTTAATAAGAAGGCGGGGCTATGGGTGAAAGGGCGGCAACAGGTAATGACACGTTTGCAGGAAACATTTGCCCGGGAACAAAGACCGGTACTATGGATGCATTGCGCTTCGCTGGGAGAATTTGAGCAGGGACGCCCCATACTGGAAGCTTTACGCGGCAATTATCCCGGGTACGCGATCTTACTGACCTTTTTTTCTCCCTCAGGTTATGAAGTGCGCAAAAACTATGAAGGCGCCGATCATATTTTTTATCTACCGATGGACGCCCCCGCACGTGCCCGCAATTTTTATGATATCGTACGCCCGCAACTGGTGTTATTTGTGAAATACGAATACTGGTATTTTTATTTGAGAGAAGCAAGAGAAAGGAAGATCCCGCTGCTGCTGGTATCAGGCATCTTCCGTCCCGACCAGGCGTTCTTTCACTGGTATGGCAAGTTCTACAAACATATGCTCAGCTGCTTCAATCATTTCTTTGTACAGTACAAGGCGGCTGCCCAACTGCTGGCATCGATAGGTTACGAACATAATGTTACGGTGGCCGGCGACACCCGCTTCGACCGCGTACAGCAAATTGCCGGCGGCTTCACTCCTATTGAAGCGATAGCGCAGTTTTGCGCAGGTCATCAAGTAATTGTGGCGGGCAGTACATGGACGGAAGATGACAAAACACTCGATCATTATGTGAATACGCGCACATCGCTGCGTTATATCATTGCTCCTCATAATATAGATCCATCGCGGTTGAAGGAATGTTGCACCTTATATAAAGGGGCCGTACTTTTCAGCGAATGGCAAAAATGCGGCGGACAGCTGGAAAGCCATTGTCTTATTATAGATAATATAGGTATGTTAAGCCGCCTGTATGCCTATGCCACCATTTGCTTTGTAGGAGGTGGCTTTGGAGGAGACGGCATCCATAATATCCTGGAAGCGGCCGTATATGAAAAACCTGTTGTCTTTGGCCCTGTTTACGATAAATACCAGGAAGGAACAGACATGGTAGCGCTGCAGGGGGCTTACAGTGTAAGCGATGCCCTGCAGCTGGAACAATTACTGGATGCGTTACTATCGGATGAAGTAATGTACCAGGCGGCCTGCCGGAATGCCGGCAATTATGTTAAGGATAATACGGGGGCTACAGAACGGATCGTCTCCTATATTCAGGAGAAACGTCTTTTAACCAGCTGATCGAAATGATGTACCGACTCGCTTGATTCGTTCCAGCCCAGTTTTACTTTCAGCTCACGCTGTATCCAGTATTGCGCTTCGGGTAGTATGCTGAAGCTGTTGATGGTTTTGAGCGAGCGCTCGTACATGGTTTCATCGCCACGGAACAGTTCATTAATGAAAAGATACCTGTCGTTGATGCCAATCGCCTTTTTAAGATCCCTGATGGGGCTGCCCTGTAACATGCTGCCCAGTTCAATTTTTTCGACCCTGAGCTTTTCATTCAGGCTTTCACTGTCGGCAGAGACGATACTATCGTTCAGTTCTGCTTTTTTAGCATTATCCTGCTGCGCCAGCGTGGGTACTTCGGAAAACGGATCAAATGGCCAGTGCCTTCCCGGTCCGTGTTGCGGGCCTGCTGACTGAGGGGTGCTATCTCCCGGCTGTTGCGGGGTGGTTTCCGGCGGTGGCGTCACCGCTATATTACGTCCTTCAGGATGTTGGGTGCCGGGTTGATGCACCTGTTGCGGTTGCTGCACCTGCGCCTGTTCGTTTTCGGATAAGTGCACTTCGGCCTGGTGTTCCTGCCCGGAAGACGCCGGCTGCGGCGCTTGTGACTGCTCTTGTGACTGCTGCGTATGCGGCTGTCCTTGCAATTGCTGTCCTTGCAATTGCTGTCCTTGCGACTGCGACACTTGCGACTGTTGCGTATGTGGCGGCTGCGTATGTGGCGGTTGCAGATGTGGCGACGATGCTTGTGGCGGTTGCAGATGTGGCGGCAATGCAGATGGAACCTGCTCCGTTTGCTGCTGTGAATGCCCGATATGAGACTGTGACTCCTGGTATGCTTGCTCCGTTTGCCGGACAGGTGGTTGTTGCTGTGACTCGTGTTGAGTTTGTTCTGCTTGCTGAGCCGGCTGCTGCGCTTGTGCCTGCGCCTGTTGCGCCTGCGATTGCAGCACCTGCTGCGCCTGTGCCTGCGCCTGCTGCGCCCGCTGATACCACAACGCTGCTGCCGGTATAAACTCCTCCGCCAGTGGATTGGTAGCCTGCTGAGGAGCCGCTGATTGCGGTACTGGCGGCGCCTCTTGTTGCGAAGACGCTACCGTTTGCGAAGACGCTGCCGGTTGTTGAGCGGCTACATGCTGTTGAGCGGCTATGGGTTGTTGCGCTGCTGCAGATTGCTGAGGAGCTACCGGCTGTTTGGCTTCTGCCATTGGTGAAACGCCCGGTTCCTGAAGGTCTGGCGCTTCCTGAACACCTGCCGGTTCCCTGACATCTGCTTGCTGCCCGGGAATATGTCCGGCGCCGGCTGGCTGTTGAACTGCTGTACCGGTACCCATTGCGGCAGTTTCCGGAACAGCGGCTGCATATGCTGTCTGTGAAGCAGCAGCTGCATGAGCCGAAACTTCCTGCCCATTAGCTGGCAATGATGACGTATTATTATGATGATAAACCTGCTGCGGTCTGGGCATTGCAGCCTGAACGGCAGGGATAACAACAGAAACTTTTTCGGAGGTGTTATTTTCAGATGCGTATAACTGCTGCTGCAGCTCGGCAAGTAACATTTGAGCGGTCATCAATAACCGGCCCGCCTGCGCCTGCTGCTCATATTGTTCAAGCAATTTATGTATAAGAGTACCTACTCTTTCCATAGTATCTGTACTTTTGGGGGCTCTGGAAAAACGTTCGTGCATTAAAGTTAATAAGGTTTAGTCTTTAAATACAAGATTTGGCAAATGTTTATAGAACCCAATTTTACAGGAGAAAAAAGAGGATCCATTGAAGTGATATGCGGTTCTATGTTCAGTGGCAAAACAGAAGAGCTGATCCGCAGGCTCAAAAGAGTGCGTATTGCCAACCAGCGCGTGGAAATATTTAAACCGGCTATCGATATACGTTATCATGAAACCGAAGTAGTAAGCCACGACGCCAATAGCATTGCGTCTACCCCGGTCGAAAACTCCCAGACCATTCTCCTGCTTGCCCAGGATGTTGATGTCGTGGGCATCGATGAAGCCCAGTTCTTTGATGCTGAAATCATGCATGTTTGCCAAACTTTAGCGATAAAAGGAATAAGAGTAATAGTGGCAGGACTGGATATGGATTACACAGGCAAACCGTTTGGCCCTATGCCGCAATTACTGGCAATTGCCGACTTCATTACCAAACTACATGCCATTTGCGTTAAATGCGGCAGCATTGCAAGTATCTCGTACCGCAAAACTTCGCAGAACGGACAGGTATTGTTAGGGGAAAAAGATGTTTATGAACCCCGGTGCTGGAAATGCTTCAGGGCCGATTGATCAATTACGGAGCAATACCATTTAAAACATATCTGAAACTTGTATGGCTATACTTAAGAGATACGCAGGGTATACGATAACCGCACTTACATCGCAGTTGCATCGCACTTGTATCGCACTTGCATCGCACTTGCTCCTCCCGGCCGGCCCCCGTAAATCCGTCAGCTACTACAACAAAAAAGCATTATGGCAAATCATATAATAACCCTGGTGAAAAAAGACCTGCTGCTGGAAATAAGGCAACAGTATAGCTTGTATGGCGTATTATTATATATAGCCTCTACAACATTCGTAGTGTATTTAATCATGGGACAGCCGGAAAATGAGGTCTGGAATGCTTTGTTTTGGGTGGTTCAGTTATTTGTTTGCGTCAATGGAGTAGCTAAAAGCTTTCTGCAGGAACAAAAAGGACGCATGTTATATTTTTATACTATAGCAGGAGCAAGAGATTTCATTCTTTCAAAACTTATTTTTAATGTACTGCTCATGCTGGTGATGACCATTCTTGGCCTGGCCATTTTCCTCCTGCTGCTTGGAAATCCGCTGGAACAGTTCTTCACATTCTTCGGAGTTGCCTGCCTGGGCGGGTTTGGACTCAGCCTTATCTTCACTTTCCTGTCTGCTATAGCTGCCAAAGCACAACAACAGGCCTCATTGGTAGCCGTTATGGGGTTCCCGCTTATCATACCACAACTGCTGTTACTGGTAAAAATTGCTAAGATCGCCTTTGCCCCCATCGTACAAACAGGTCTTACCCAAATGATACTTTTATTGGTAGCATTTGATATACTGGTAATACTCCTGGCGGTGATCCTCTTTCCTTTCTTATGGAAAGACTAATGTTACCAGGCAACAGCAAGCCATCAAACACACTCATTTCAGGGGGAAACCGTTTTATAAACGATCAAAACTTTTAAATAATTGGTTAATCCTTATAAAAATTAAAAAGCTAACACGCGTATGTTAAACCTTTCCCCCTAATTTTGCCCGCAGAAACAAATGAACTGATCAGGATTGCTTGCCCACTCCAATTTCCTGGTTCCTGTTTGTAAAACAATTAGAATGATTCGACAATCGTGGTGGAAGATTTTGTCATTTGCCCTACTCCTGTATGTGAGTATCATGGGATTCATGGTGAAGGTGCCTGTACTGGATGGCCGGTTGCAGCATACCATCCGAAACCTGTTCTTTCATGTGCCTATGTGGGTGGCAATGATGGTTCTGTTCACAATTTCAGTGGTAAACGCTATTAAGTACCTGCGTTATCAAAAGCCCTTGTACGACATTTATGCAACGGAGTTTGCACTCACGGGTTGTATATTTTCAATACTGGGTTTAACAACCGGTATGATCTGGGCCAACTATCAATGGGGAGCAGCCTGGAGTAACGATCCCAAGCAAAATGGCGCAGCCATAGGCATCCTTATTTACTTCGCTTATTTCGTAGTAAGAGGTTCTCTTACCGACATGGATAAGCGGGCCCGCATTAGCGCAGTCTATAATGTATTCGCGTTTTGCATGCTGTTCCCAACCATATGGATCCTTCCCAGGTTAACGGAAAGTTTACACCCCGGAGGACAGGGCAGCGAAGGCAACCCGGCACTCAATCCCGACGACAGCACACCTGCCATGAAAATGGTGATGTTCCCGGCATTTATCGGCTGGACGCTGTTAAGCATCTGGATCGCAACCTTAAGAGTTCGTTTACGTATAATTTCCGAAAAGCATATTTCGAATGGATAAAATAAGAAGAATCGCGGTTATGCTCGCAGGCTGCTTTATGAGCCTGGCAGCTATGGCACAGGAAGTTGCCGCACCGGCAGCAGAAAATGATCTCATGCGCTCCAACGGTAAGCTCTATGTAGTAGTGGCAGTGGTGGTAACCATTGTAACCGGCATCTTTATTTACCTGCTCAACCTCGACAGGAAGATCAGCCGTCTCGAAAAGGAGCTATCCTCGAAATAACCTGATCATTAGCAAACAAACAATTGAACATCCTAAATAGAATTGCATGTCTGAACAACACTACAGCTTTTTTGACAGCGTCAATAAAAGTTTCGATAAAGCGGCTAAGTTCACGAAATGGGAATCCGGCATTTTAGAACAGATCAAGGCCTGTAACGCAGTTTACCGTATGAAGTTCCCTGTGCGCAGAGACGGCGGTGAAATAGAGGTGATTGAAGCTTACCGCGTGCAGCACAGCCATCACAAAACGCCTTGTAAAGGCGGTATCCGCTTCAGCGAAGCGGTGAACCAGGACGAAGTAATGGCGCTGGCTGCCCTTATGACCTACAAATGCGCTATTGTAAACGTTCCTTTCGGCGGCGGTAAAGGTGGTATCAAGATCAACCCACGCGCTTACAGCGAATTCGAACTGCAAAAGATCACACGCCGTTATACTTCCGAACTTATCAAGAAAAAATTCATCGGACCCGGCACCGACGTTCCTGCTCCCGACTACGGAACAGGCGAACGCGAAATGGCCTGGATCCTGGATACCTATATGAGCATGAACCCCGGTGAAGTCGACGGCATGGCCTGTGTTACCGGCAAACCTGTATCGCAGGGCGGTGTTCGCGGCCGTAAAGAAGCTACCGGCCTGGGCGTATTCTTTGGTGTAAGGGAAGTATGTAATATGCCCGACATCATGAACAAACTGGGTTTAACTCCCGGCGTTAAAGACAAAACTGTTGTGGTGCAGGGTCTTGGTAACGTAGGTTATCATTCAGCGAAATTCTTCCGCGAAGGTGGTTCCAAAGTAATCGCCATCGCAGAATACGAGGGCGCTATCTACAACGAAGCCGGCCTCAACGAAGAAGAAGTGTTCCAGCACAGAAAAGCTACCGGTTCTATCCTCAATTTCCCCGGCGCCAAAAACCTCGACAACACAAACGATGCGCTGGAACTCCAGTGCGACATCCTGATCCCTGCCGCCCTGGAGAATGTTATCAACGGCGATAACGCTCCCCGTATCAAGGCTAAGATCATTGGTGAAGCGGCAAACGGTCCTTTAACACCGGAAGCCGACGAAATCCTCGTTAAAAATGGCACACTGGTAATTCCCGATATGTACCTGAACGCAGGCGGTGTAACTGTATCTTATTTCGAATGGCTGAAAAACCTGAGCCACGTACGTTACGGCCGTTTAGGCAAACGTTTCGACGAAAATATGAACCTGCACATCCTGAGCGCTATGGAAGGCTTAACAGGCAAAAAAGTAAGCGATACCGAAAGGAAATTCATTGCACACGGCGCCGACGAAGTTGACCTGGTACACAGCGGCCTCGAAGAAACCATGATCGATGCCACACGTGAGATCATCAATACATGGAAAGCAAATCCCGGGATCCCGGATATGCGTACTGCAGCATTCGTTGTTGCCATCAATAAAGTAGGCACTTCTTATGCAGAACTGGGCATTTTCCCATAGATAAGATTTCCCGCACGGGATTTCCATACATCGGCCACGAGAGGTGGTATTGCGAAAGCAGTATCGCCTCTTTTTTTTGACTTTATTGCTGTTTGCTTGCCATACCTGTGTAAATTCATGATCCGGGATAAAACCCGCACTCAGGTATGAAAAAAAGGCATTGTTTCAGCAGCCTGCCTATGCTTTTGTGCTGCCTTGTCGTGAATGCACAACAGAACCGCTTTACCGACTCGATACTCGATAACCGGATTCTGAAGATCCCTGCCTATGAACTTCCTGTTATAGGCTCGGAACATTTGCTACTGCAGATGCCTTACGCACAATCATCCTTTTCCGATACAACCGGCATTGCCGTGTTACAGCAATCGCAGGTGCTTTCGGTAGACCTGCTGTTCTCCGATTATCCTTCCGCTTCAGACCTTAAACCACTAAACCGCAGCCGCCTGCAGGCACTATGCCAGCTGGTTCCCGGCATTGAACAGCAACCTGGCATCAGTTGGTCTATCATCCGGCAAACCAATGGTATCGATAAACCATCCGCAGAAAAGCTGATACATGGCTTTGTGATCAATTACCGCCGCAACTATACACCAGCCGATGCGGAAAAGGAAATGGAGATCATAGAAGCCGCCGTTCCCGGCCCTCCTGCCACCCCACCACCGGCCGAACCGCCGCAAAAACTGAATCACTGGGCCATTATTCACCGCACCGATTCTTATACCAAACGTTTTTACAATAACCAGCCTGTTAAAGATATCTCCAACAGCCGCGAAAAGCTTGCAACCTGGTTCAGGCCCGGCGATAGTATTGTAGTCATAAGCGTAAGAGAGGCATACGCACAGGAACTTTTGCCGCGCGGCAGTCACTACGCCAAAGAAAACAAAGACAGTGTTTACCTGCTGATCCCCGGGAAAAGAAAAGAAACCAGGCCCGATCCACCAACCCTGGCCGAGGCAGCTATACCATTGTTTCCACCCGATTCCACCATTCATAAAAGCCTGAATCCCTATACCGTCACCAATGCACTGATAGTAATGGATGTTACAGGCAGCATGGCGCCTTACATCGCACAAATGCTGCAATGGATAGATGCCCGTCCGCCATCGAATACCATTTCCTACCTGGTATGTTTTAACGACGGCGACAATAAAGCCGATGACCAGAAAAAACCGGGAAAAACGGGCGGCATTTATGGCGAAAAGTTCCAGGGCACCCAGCATGCCAAAGCCCTGGTAAAAAAAGCGATGCAGGCCGGAAACGGCGGCGGCGATATACAGGAAAACGCCTGTGAAGCATTACTGTCGGGTTTGCACAATGCCCCTTCCTGCAAAGACGTATTATTGATTGCAGATAGCTGGGCACCCATACGTGATACAGTGCTCATCAGCAACATCTCCAAACCTGTACACGTGATCGTATGTGGTAAAAGGTTGGGCGTTCATCCCGACTATATAACACTTGCATTGAAAACGGGTGGAACTTTACATTTTCCCGACGCGCCCCTGGTGAACCTGCAGCCTTTACTCGAAGGAAAAGATCTTATGATCCATCAACGAACCTATTATTATGCCAATGGCCGTGTTCATTTAAGAGTAAAATAATATAATCGCTTCCCACTCCCCCCTATTTTCAGCCGAAGCCATAAAGGCGGTTTATTTTTGCAGACGATTAAACTTGCATATGGTAAAAGAAACACTCTACCCTTATCAGAATAAATCCCTGGTCTCTATCCGGGGTGAACGCTGGAAAGACATTCCTGGTTTTGAAGGTTATTACCAGGCATCCAATATGGGAAGGATAAAATCCTGCGACAGGACGATCCCACATCCCCGCTGGGGCAGTCAATCGGTCTACAGCCAGATCCTCAGTCAGTCAGTAGCCAAGAACAGGAATATCAAAACGGGTGATCCCATGATAGACCTCCGGGTGACGCTTAATGTTGAAGGAGTACCTCACTATTATAATACCCGCCGTCTTATCTACATCACCTTTATCAATTCGGAGCTGGATTATGCGAAAGACGAATTGTATATCATCAACAAGGACGGGGATGGATATAACAACCGGGTCAACAATTTAAAAGCTGTTACAAGACAGGAAAAATCGCGCCGTGCTTTTGAGCGCGGCCGCGTGGTAGAAAGCCACCTCAAAACAGCCGACCGTTCGCAATGGAAGAACTATGGTGGTTATGCCCGCCGGAAACCTGTAAAACAATACCAGGGCAGAAAACTGGTAGCGCGTTACGAAAGCGTATCGGAAGCAGCACGCAAAACCGGCTACGGCGAAAAAGAAATTATTATGGTTGCAAAAGGAAGATGGACACACTATCACGGCTTCCGCTGGTCTTATGCTACCGCATGAAATAACTGATGCCAGGCTGAAATAAATAAGATTGGTCTGGCATCAACCTATCCCGCTTTAACTTGCCTGCTTTAATGCTTTGTGTATATCATACGCTCATCCACGATGAAGCGGTTTATACTATACCTATACCCGCTTCAATAACACCAGCTTATACGCCGCTGCCAAAATCAGGTATGGCAGTTAACCCCTTCATACTGCCGGTATCCAGCCCAAACGTATAAGACCCGTTAGTAACGATAAGATAGCGGACATTTAAAGAAATATTATAACGCAGTATTTGCCCGGCCACATTTTCGCTCAGCGGCACATTCATTTCCTTGCATTCAACGATCATCCACGGCTTCGCTTCCCGGTATATCACTATATCACAACGCTTTTTCATTTCTCCGAGCGTGATCATTTTCTCTACCGCCATAACAGAAGTAGGATACCCTTTGGTTTGCGCCAGGTACTGAATAAAGTTTTGCCGTACCCATTCTTCAGGAGTCAATACCACCCAAATACGGCGCACTTCATCAAAGAGCAGCCGCTTTTCACCATCCAGGCGCGTTTTGAAATTATAATGTGGATACTCAATCCCTATCATGCGGCAAATGTAAGCCCATAGGCCCCGATTTCGTATATTTAGGGAATTTATTACAGATGAAAACGAAGCAAGAGATAGTAACCAATTGGCTGCCCCGGTATACAGGAGCAGAACTGGAACAATTCGGGAAATACATATTACTAACCAATTTCAGTAACTATGTACAGATGTTTGCAGACTGGCACGGAGTGCCTGTAATAGGCCGCGACCGTCCTTTTCAGTGCGCTACCGCAGATGGCATTACCATCATCAACTTTGGTATGGGCAGCCCCGGCGCAGCAACGGTAATGGACCTGTTATCCGCTATTGAACCACAGGCGGTATTATTCCTGGGTAAATGCGGCGGCTTAAAGAAAAGAAATAAACTGGGCGACCTTATATTACCCATTGCAGCTATACGCGGCGAAGGTACCTCCAGCGACTATTTCCCACCCGAAGTGCCCGCCATGCCGGCATTCGCACTTCAGAAAGCCATCTCCACCACCATACGCGACTACCAGGTAGATTATTGGACAGGCACTGTTTACACCACCAACAGGCGTGTATGGGAACATGATGAAGAGTTCAAGTCGTATCTCCAAAAGATAAGGGCTTATGCCATCGATATGGAAACGGCCACTATTTTCACTGTTGGCTTTTTCAATAAAATACCTACCGGCGCATTATTGCTGGTAAGCGATCAGCCCATGATCCCCGAAGGAGTGAAAACAGAGGCCAGCGACAAAGCCGTTACCGCAAAGTATGTAGACCGTCACCTGCGCATAGGCATCGACTCCCTGAAACAACTTATCAATGGCGGCTTAACAGTAAGACATTTAAGATTCTAACGATCATGCAGCCACTCCTCGACATACAGGACCTTACCGTTCATTTTTTGCAGAACGGGCAGCAAACGCCTGCGCTGCGAAACATTAACTTAACCATCAACAGGGGGGAGATAGTGGCATTGGTAGGAGAATCGGGCTCGGGCAAATCCGTGACTTCTTTATCTGTACTCCGTTTACTGGCTTCACCACCGGCGATGTTTTCGGGCGGACAAATCCTGTTTCATGATAACGGGCAAACAACTGATCTGCTGAAACGCCCGGAGGGCGCTATGCAGGAATTACGGGGCCAGAAAATAGCCATGATCTTCCAGGAGCCTATGACCTCCCTCAATCCTGTACATACCTGCGGGCACCAGGTAATGGAAGCGATACTGCAGCACAAAACCGTTACCCGTGAGCAGGCCCGCACTCAAACATTGGCATTGTTTGAAATGGTGAAGCTGCCCGACCCGCAGCGTATCTTCAAAAGCTACCCGCACCAGATCAGCGGCGGACAAAAGCAACGGGTGATGATAGCGATGGCCATGAGCTGTAATCCCAGCCTGCTCATCTGCGATGAACCTACCACCGCATTGGATGTAACAGTTCAAAAACGGGTATTACAACTCATCAGGGATTTGCAGATCGAACAGCAAATGGGTGTACTTTTTATCACGCACGACCTGGGAGTGGTATCCGAGATCGCCGACAAAATAGTGGTGATGTACCGGGGTAGTATTATAGAATCAGGCACCCGGGAACAGATCCTGCGTTCACCGGAACATCCTTACACCCGGGCCTTACTGGCCTGCCGTCCTGCTTTATACCCGCGCGGTACACGCCTGCCTGTGGTAAGCGATTTTCTGGAAGGCAGAATAACACATGCTGACAATAGCAATACAATACAGGAAATTTTACCGGCACCAGCCACTGAACAAAAGCCTTCAGGTATACTATCAGTTGCAAACCCGCCATCTCATCCCTTCCTCGAGGTAAAAGACCTGCACGTATGGTTTCCCACAAAGCATTCACTTTTAGGTAAGCCCCTGGCATATACCAAAGCAGTGAACGGCGTCAGCTTTTCGCTAAACCAGGGCGAGACCCTGGGACTGGTTGGCGAATCGGGATGCGGCAAAAGCACACTGGGGCGCAGTCTGCTGCGATTGGTAACACCTACCTCAGGTGATATCGTGTTCAAAGGCGAAAGTATCCTGCACAAGAAAGGCAGCGAAGCCAATGCCCTGAGCAAACAAATGCAGATCATATTCCAGGATCCCTACTCGTCTTTAAACCCACGGAAACGCATAGGCGAGGCCATAGCAGAACCGCTGCTGGTACATGGGATAGGCGACAATGCACAGCAACGTAAAGAAATGGCAGTAACGCTGCTCGAAAAAGTAGGCTTAAGTAACGAACACTATTATCGCTACCCGCACGAATTCAGTGGTGGCCAGCGGCAGCGGATAGTCATAGCCAGAGCCCTTGCCTTACGCCCTTCTTTCGTGGTATGTGATGAAAGCGTTTCGGCGCTGGATGTTAGCGTTCAGGCGCAAGTATTAAACCTGCTCAACGATCTGAAGAAAGAATTCGGTTTTACAGCCATCTTCATCTCGCACGACCTTTCCGTAGTAAAATACATCAGCGACCGCATCATGATCATGAACAAAGGCAGGATAGAAGAATCCGGCCCTTCAGAAGAAGTGTATCATCATCCCAAAAGCAGTTACACCCAACAGTTGATTGCTTCCATACCTGTTTTACATAAATAGCGGTTGACATAGTATTAATAAGTTACCCTTATAAAAGATAAATATGCTGCTTCCCAGGTTTTAAATAAAACAGGAAACAACATATTTGTTTAGGCTTTACTTATTTCCATTTGCTAATACTCTCATCCCCTTTTAAATAATTGGTACTATCATGGAGGTACAATATCCCCATATCCTCCTTCATCAGGCTGTTATGGCTGTCATATCTTTTTAACACCTCAAAAAAATCCTTCTTTTCATCATTGACATAAAAGTCAAAATAATAATCAAAAGCTGACCCACGAGTATCAAATGTGCCTAAAAATTTAAAATTAGGATAATGCTTAACCGGTTCCGGTTTTAAATTCACCGGAAGATCAATAACATAAAAAGTATCCGGATGCGGCTTTCGGAAAATTATTATCACAGGCCTTCCGCTATCACCTTTTGCTTCAAAACGGATTTTAACATCACTAACATCATATACTTCTGACCATGAACGATTATTACTCTTCCGATTTTTCTCGTAAAACGCAGTATGCCCAATCTCTGTTTCAAAATCATCGGTATTTCCTTTAGATCTTTCCCTAATACCAGCGCCGCAATTCCCGAAAACCGTTAGTATAAAAAAAAGTAAAACAGGTCTCATTGTGATATAATTTTAAAACAATCAATTCATCTGTAAACCGTAGTTGTATCCCTTCGCAGTAATCTGAAACCTCGGATATCTGTCTTCACCAGGGTAAGCGATCCCTTTCATTACCTTTATTTCACCATTATAGCTATACGTTCCTTGTTCTGCATAAACGGACTTAACAGTAAAGCCCTGCTCAATTTCAGTACCAACCTGTATAAGCTCCACATTGAAACCAGATATCAACTTTATGGAACCAGTCGTAGACACAATTTTTGTTCTTCTTTCA
Organism: Filimonas effusa; assembly: GCF_004118675.1. Taxonomy (NCBI): domain Bacteria; kingdom Pseudomonadati; phylum Bacteroidota; class Chitinophagia; order Chitinophagales; family Chitinophagaceae; genus Filimonas; species Filimonas effusa. The sequence goes on from NZ_SDHZ01000001.1 coordinate 2,727,024, forward strand.
GTTGCAGATGCCTGAAAACTAATATAATCCCACAATTGGAATGAAAGAGGAGTTATTCCTGCAAGAACTTTTTTGTCCGTTATCTCCCCAAGATAGCTACCTTCTACATTTACTACACCATTATCACCAACCTTATCTATTTTAAAACATGCCGTGAGATTCTGGTCTGTGAAATACCAAAAAGGTATTTTAACCCAAATACTATTATTTCTTTTAGGAAAAAAGCCACGGGTCTCCACATATCCTAGGACTACCGGCTGGTCTACTCTAAGTCCATCATAATCAATATAAGAAGAATAGTACTCTACCTGATACACTAGGCCAAAAAGATTGGCTGGCAATATGGGAGTACTAACAGTACAATTATCAGATTGCTCCTCTTCGTCCGTGACCTCCATTCTTTGATTTGAGCTTAAAGAAGATGTCTTTTCAATAACTTCTTTTCCACATGAGAAAAAAAAAGAAGTTACAATAAACAAGCTTAGGCAAACGCATAAGTTTTTCATTATCAATATTTAAACTTTTTAAATTAGGTATTACGCTGTGCATTGGAGATAAGTTAAGGCGGGTGTAAAAATGTCATAGCTTGCTAGTTAAGTGGTTAAGAAGTTATGGTATTCATAGGAATGAATACTCTTTTCCACATTATGACGATAAAAACGAGAAGCAGGACTATTCGTAAGATGTTTTTTTAAAAAAAAATTACAGCCAACATAAACGTGGGAAAATAAAAAATCCCGCCAACCCCTATTACGCAGTTGGCGGGATTAAATTATAAAAAATAAGCCTTAACTCCTCAACTTACCATTTCCTCTGCCTGTAAGAATAAAAGTCCCCATCTTCAAAAAAATATGAACCGCTGTCATGCTGCTCAAACAACAGCTTACGCAATTCATCATCCAGCTGTTCAGCAGCTTCATCACCCTGTTTGATCTTCTTTCCTGTCATCCTGGTAAGCTCATCATTACTGCTCACCTGCAACGTATCTTTAGGCTGCATACCAGAGATCCCCAGCTTCCAATCATCTTCTTTCTTTAATTTATATTTGAAGAAATATACATAGCCTTCTTTTTCTTTCAGCTTAACAGCCCTTTTTTCGATCAGCTCTACCGCGTTGAACTTTTCATAACGTTTATCATTAAGCAGAATCGCCTGAGCCACTACATCCTGTTTATTATAAATAGCAGGGAACAGGTCGGTTCTTTTAATCTTCTCCAGCTGCTTTAACAATCGCGCCCGGTAATTATCGCGTTTGGCCAATGATAACCAAAGACTGTCGGGTACTGCATATTGATGCGACACCATCGTAACGGCTGCCTGTAACTGCACATCCGGATCACGGGAAAGCAACAACTTATCAAAGAACTTGGCAACAGTAGGATTCTTTTTATAGTACGGCGCCAATAACACGGCGTAGTCAGCCAACATACCTCCCCCCATCTCACCGGAACTTCTGTCATCCATGCTATTGTCATCTTCATCCTGGCGGCTTAGCTTTTCAAGGATCTTCTCATCCCTGTTCTGCTGGCGCTTCAACTGAATTTTTGCATCAAAATATATTTTACTAAAATATTCATCATATTCTTTCGGCTTAACAAAACCGCTGTCCACCATGGTGCGCAACAATTCAATAACAGGTTCTTTATAATCTTCCAGCGAAGCCAGCTGCAATACTTCAGGAAAAAGATCCTTCGAAAGCGCCAGGGAGTCTTCCAGTAAAGAAAAGATCCCGGAATTATCATAGTCATTGTCGAACACAGGCGGATCCTGCAACAGTAATTGTTTCAATGAGGCATAAGACTGTTTGGTTCTAAGCCTGGCAAGACCACGCAATACCTCTGTCTGGAAATAGCTGGTATCTGCCGTTTTACTATACAATCCTTCAAGCGTTTGCCTTACCTTATCGGTACAGCACGAATCATCGATATACGATAGCTCACCAATCAATTTTGATTTAAGATCAAAATAATCTTTCTCACCGTATTTGAGTTTATTGATAGCATCAACAAGTTTGTCGATACCGGCAGCCCCGAAATAAACATTGGAGATAGCTGCACGTGCTTTTTTGCGTGCGGAGGAATCTGTGCTGTAGTAATCAGTAAAGAAGCTATCTGTTTTATTCTCGAACACAGAAGGCCCCAGCTTCTGCGGCTCCGGCATAAAGCTGTTCAGGAAATTACGGACAAAGGAGCTTTGAGGCTGCAGTGTATCGGTTAATACCGCAATGCGGAAAACATAATTATCCTGGAGCAGGTGTCGCATAGTGAGTTTGCGTACAGTATTGGTATCCGTTATCTCCAGCTGGTAACCACTACACCGGTCCGATACACGGATAGGCTGGCGCGCAGACACTACCATTCCCTTATACTGTTTTTCATCCAGCTCTACCTTCCAGAAACGCACAGATTCACGGCTGAAATAATATTTGGGTTTCTTTTCAACATATACAGAAATGACCTCGCCCGTAGTATCGTTTTGAAAAGTAGCATATTTCTCACCCAGCCAATAAGAAGCAGCCTCCTGTATCTGGTCCAGGAAAGATTCACTGGTAGCATCACTGACCATTTTTACAAGGTCTTTATCCAATACCGGCACTACCGGCGTTGTTACAGAAAACCGCAGCAGCGAATCGGTATAAAGCCGGGCAACAGGATAATTGAACCCTGTTAATTCAAAAGAATCGAAGAAACGGTCGAAACCCTCTGTCTTTTTATCGGGAGAGGTGGCTGCCAGCAGATAATAATGCGGACCGCGGATCACAGCACGGGCCTTCATAAATCCGCCATTCTTCATTTCATACGTCATATCCAGCGCAGCATAACCATTCTGCACAGTTGCCTTGCGGCTGATCTCCTTTTCTATCAGTTCCGACTTCCGCACACTCTCTGCAATAAGCGATATGTCAAAAGTATCTTCCTCCAGGAATTCATAATTATAAAGCGATTTCTTCCATACAAAAAACGAGTTCCTGGTAACAGAATCAACAGCCTCATATTCCCAGCGGTTGATCCTGTCCGTATTGCTCTGGTTTAAACTGATATCAGGAGAATGCGGCATCATTACCTTGAACTCCCCGGAAGCAGGTTGAAAGGTCTCCCATTTTTTACCATTATTGATAATACGGATGGAATTAAAGAAAGTCTCAGCCTCCTGCCCCTCAACATAGTTGTCGTTTCCGCTCATCTTAAAAACCAGCACTTCAAAAGGAGTAGCAATAATGTTATACCGCTGAAGATCTCCTCTTCGGGTACGGTTGGTAATATCAAAGCCGGGATATCCATTTTTAACGATAGCAGTTTTCTTCAATATCTTACCCGGTATATTCTCATAAAGCAAACTATCGATCTTTTTCGTCACCTCTTTAGCCGAAGCGCCGCCAAGCCCGGCATGCGTTTTTACCCTGGTAAGCATATAATACGAACCGTTATCCATATCTGCATACTGCCACGAGCCATTAAGGCTGCTAACCCGGGTATCGGACCTTTTATACAACGGCCCCGGCATAAGCATATGTACCCTGCCGTCATCTGTAGCCACGGCGCCAAACGATACCGGAACACGCATTTTGTCGATAGCATCTTTCCTGGTGGCATCCCTGTCCTGCATCATAATCGGACGAAGCCTGTACCCCTTGGCACGCAATAATTCAATAACACCCCTCTTACCCGCCAGGTGCGCCGCACCAACGCCAACAAAAAGACTGTTTTTCCTCAGAATAGTATCTATCGATGCCGCCTGAATTTCATTACGCTTGTACAGGAACTTCTCCATAAAGGCTACCGAGTTGGTAGTAAGCACTTCCAGCGAATCAAGCAGGTCAAGATCTCCCCTGCGGTACGCTTCCTGCATTTTCTTTTGAATATCGAACATCAATTCCCCGTCTGCATCAAAACGCTTTTTCTTCTTCTCCTTCGCCATATCCTGGTAAGCCTCAAACATAATGCGCTCTGCTTCGTAATAATCTTCTACACCACCCGGCTTCTTCCCCAGCTTCCGCCCTGTTTGATAGATATAAAGATCTAGATAGGTATTTTCCTCATAATCAGCTTCCGACTGCATGGTGCGGTAAAGCAACCCATTGATCTGGGTAGGATCTTCGGTAAGGGCAGCCTTCAGATTGTCTTCATACTTCTCGATCCTGAACGAAGATTCGCGCAGATAGTCTTCAGCCCCCTTCCGCATGTAAGTACTGATATCACGCTGGGCATTGCTCCTTTTAAACATATCATTCTGCCACGAACCCGGGTTCAGTTCCAGCGCTACCATATCGCAGCTTTGAATAGCATGATAAAAAGAGTCGCTCAAATGGAACACCATTTTGCTGCTCACGTGCATGGTACCAAAAAGATAGGAAGGTTTTTTAAGGCCGTTACCCGTTATCTCCCACAGTAAGCTGGGATATTTAGCCGGTTTGTTTTTTTGGGAAAAGGCATTGATAACGAATACTATACAGCAGAAAAAGGTGACAAATTTGCGCATAGGTGATGGTATATTGAATATTTCCCTTGAAGTTAGGCAAAAGGCAGATGAATTAGCCCGATTTTGCACTTTGCCTTAAAAAAACTACCTTTGCCCCCTTTTAAATCATGCCGTAACATGACAATTATCCTAACCTCACCGTTGGGAGAAGTGTATGTGGCCATTGAAAGAAATCAATAGACACATGAAATTATCGCAATTCAAATTTGATCTCCCCCTTAACCTTATTGCTCAAAACCCTACCAAGCGCCGTGAAGACAGCCGTATGATGGTTGTAGATCGTAAAACTGGTAACATTGAGAACCGTTATTTCCGCGACATCCTTGATTATTACGACGACAAAGACGTGTTTGTAGTGAACAACACAAAGGTGTTCCCCGCACGGATGTATGGACGCAAGGAGAAAACAGGTGCTAAAATCGAAGTATTCCTGTTACGTGAACTGAACAAGCCCAACCGTTTATGGGACGTGATCGTAGATCCTGCCCGTAAAATCCGTGTAGGCAACAAGCTTTATTTTGGAGAAAACGACGAACTGGTGGCAGAAGTAATTGACAACACTACCAGCCGTGGACGTACCATCCGGTTCCTATGGGAAGATGATGAGGAAAGCTTCAAAAAAATGCTCGAATTCCTGGGCGAAACGCCGCTTCCTAAATACATCAAACGCAAGCCCGATGAGGAAGATAAAGAACGGTACCAGACAGTTTACGCCAAACACGAAGGCGCCGTTGCCGCTCCTACCGCTGGCTTACACTTTAGTAAAGAATTGATCAAACGTTGTGAGATCAAGGGTATCCGCTTCTCCGAAGTAACCCTGCACACAGGCCTTGGCACCTTCCGCCCTATTGAAGTGGAAGACCTCAGCAAGCATAAAATGGACGCCGAATACTACCGTATCGACGAAAGTGCCTGCAAGATCGTGAACAAAGCCAAGGAAACCGGCCACCGCATCTGCTCTATCGGCACCACCACCATGCGTGCCATGGAAAGCAGCTTTACAGCACAGAAACTGTTAAAACCCAGCGAAGGATGGACCAATACTTTTATCCATCCTCCTTACGATTTTAACGTAGCCGATAGCCTGGTAACCAACTTCCACCTGCCAAAAACCAGCCTTCTGATCATGACCTGCGCTTTTGCCGGTTACGATCTTACCATGGAAGCTTACAAAAGAGCCATTAAAGACAAATACAGGTTCTTCAGCTATGGCGACGCATTGCTGATTCTCTAAATCACAGATCTTTATTTATTTTATATAGAGGCCCCAACAGGGGCCTTTTTATTTTCCCACACGTGCCCTATAACACACCACCGCTTGCCAAAACATACACAGTAATTGATAATAGTGACTTATATTAGCATTAACAATGATGAGTCATGAAACATTTAACGCTTGCCCTGATCTTTGCAGCAATCCCATTCACCGTTATGTTCAGTCAACAGGTATTACCACTCTACGAAGGCCCGGTGCCCAATTCCAGACCTTCCAATACGTATAAAGAAGAACAAACGCCTTCTAACAACAGGATCACTATTGCCAAAGTCATCAACCCTACGCTTACCGCCTATTTCCCAAAAGAAGCCAGGAGTAATGCAGCCGTGATCATTTGCCCAGGTGGCGGCTATGGCCGTTTGGCCGCTACACACGAAGGCACCGAAGTAGCCCAGTTATTCAACAGCTGGGGCATCACAGCTTTTGTTTTGAAATACAGGTTGCCCAGCGACTCTATTATGCTCGATAAATCAACAGGACCATTACAGGATGCACAGCGTGCCATACAACTGGTAAGGTCAAGAGCTGCCGAATGGAAACTGGACACAAGTAAAATAGGTATCATGGGATTCTCTGCAGGCGGACACCTTGCTTCTTCCGCAGGTACACATTTCAATAAAATATTAATCAACAATCCCGCCGGCATCAGCGTAAGACCCAGCTTTATGGTGCTGGTATATCCCGTGATCACTTTCTCCGACAAGTACACACACATGGGATCACGCACCAACCTCATTGGAAAAACGCCTTCCAGCGATAGTATCAGCTATTTTTCAAATGAGCTGCAGGTAACTGCCCAAACGCCTCCCGCATTCCTTGTACATGCAGGCGACGACAAAGCTGTACCGGTAGACAACAGTATTTCGTTTTACCAGGCGTTGAACCAGTTTGGCTCCCCGTCCGAACTGCATATCTACCCCAAAGGCGGCCACGGATTTGGCCTGCACAACAGCACCACTACAGACGAATGGCCCGAACGTTTAAAGAACTGGATGAAAGGAATAGGCGCATTGCCTAAATAGCATAATAATTTAAAAAGAAAGAGGGTGGCTCATAAATAAAAATAGCCGCTGAGAATTGCTTAAACGGGAACCCTTCTCCATCAGGCACCCGAGAAAAACGAGGCCGTATCTCGCTTATGATACGGCCTCTTTTTATCATCCTGGGAAATTACAATCCAAAAATTCCGGCATTCAGCAGCTGCAAAGTTTTAGTCCTGTATTCGCTGGGCACAAGCAGGGAAATATTGTGAGGACTTCCACCATAGCTCACCATACGAACAGGTATTTCTGCAAGCGTATCGAAAAGACGCTTCAATACATCAGGCGTTTCAGCAATCTCATTACCAACAATGGAAACGATAGATTGGTCTTTATCAACCTCTACATGCCCAAATGGCTCAAGCTCTTTAATAATAGTATCGAGATGGGCATCTGTATCGATCGTTACAGATACAGCTACTTCCGACGTAGTGATCATATCTATAGGAGTGCGATATTTTTCAAACACTTCAAATACCTTTCTTAAAAAGCCATAAGCAAGCAGCATACGGCTGCTTTTGATCTTGATAGCAATGATGCCGTCTTTGGCGGCAACCGCTTTCACCCCAACAGAACCTGCGTCTTCCTCGATGGTAGTACCTTTTGCATCAGGCTGCATGGTGTTGAGCAGCTTAACAGGCACATTGTTCATTTGTGCAGGCCAGATACAGGTAGGATGAAGGATCTTTGCGCCGAAATAAGCCAGCTCAGCCGCTTCATCGAAGCTCAGTTGCTCGATTGCTAAGGTTTTATTTACGATACGGGGATCGTTGTTATGCATACCGTCGATATCTGTCCATATCTCACACACACTTCCCTTAACAGCTGCTGCGATAAGCGATGCAGTATAATCACTGCCGCCTCTTTTCAGGTTATCCACTTCTCCCCTCGCATTGCGGCAGATATAACCTTGTGTGATAAACATTTTTTTATCACTATGCTGTTTCAACTGCTGGCTTAGCTTCTGCTGGATAGCAGGCAGGTTGGGCTCTTCATTTGCATCGATGCTCATAAATTCCAACGCAGGCAACAGCAGGTGATCAACTCCTGTTTCTTCAAGATAAACGCTGAACAGCTTTGTGCTCAGCAGCTCGCCTTGCGCCAGGATATCTTTATTCAATGCTTCACTGAAAGAAATGCGAAGAATGATCTGGAGAAACTCGAAGTGTTCGGTAACAATATCACCTGCCTTCTTACGCGCTGCTTCAGTAGTAACGAGAGCAGGGATAAAATTCCTGTAATGCGCTTCAAGTTCTTCAATCTTTCGTTTGGCTGCATCTCTGTCGCTATTGGCAATACTGTCGCTGATAGCTACCAATGCGTTGGTAGTACCGCTGAGGGCGCTCAATACCACGATCTTTGACTCGTCATCTTTAGTGATGAGCTGAGCTACCTGGTGCATACGTTCCGGCTTACCTACGCTGGTGCCGCCAAACTTCATTACTTTCATCGCAATCGGATCTTGTTTTTAGAGTTGTTAATGATGTTATGATTCAATTGGGGAGCGAAGTTAAAGCGCAATTCCGAATTTCTCTCCCAATTGTTTCAGATCGTTCACTACCGGAGCCACAACAGGAATTCCATTCTCCATCCTGTAGCTTTCGGTTTCACGCTCAGGATCACCCGGAATCAGCACTTTTTCATAACCCGGAGCAGGTTTGGCCTGCCGGAAACGACCGATCCAGTTATCCATATGTTGTTTAAATTCTTCAGCAGGACGGAAAGCATCAACACGCATGGCGCCGAAGAAATGCCCTAACCCCTGTCCCGGCATATTTTCGGGCATAGGAACATAAGCAGGGAAAGGAGGCGCCCAGGGCCCATAACTGGCGCCACTGAGTACTGCCGAAAAAATATCTACGATACTGCCCAGTGCATATCCCTTATGACTGCCATGCTCCCTGTCGCTGCCAAGAGGAAGTAATGCCCCGGCTTCTTTCAGGGCATGAGCATTGGTCGATGAATTACCATCCTTGTCCTGTACCCACCCTGCTGGAGCATCAGCATTCTTACGCTGTAATATTTCAAGTTTACCGTTGGCAGCAGTGGTAGTAGCAAAATCGGCAACAAAAGGCGGCTGCTGCGCAGCAGGAATAGCAACTGCAATAGGATTAGTCCCCAGCATCCGCTCTACACTGCATGTAGGGGCCACCAGCGCACTGGCATTGGTCATAGCCATACCAATCATATCACTTTGCAATGCCATCATCGCATGATACCCCGCAATACCAAAATGATTACTGTTACGCACACTCACCCATCCGGTACCCACCTGCCGTGCCTTTTCAATAGCAATGGCCATAGCATAAGGCGCTACCACCAGCCCAAGCCCCGCATCACCATCCACAACCGCTGTAGAAGGCGTTTCATGTACAACCCGTATATCCGGTGTTGCATTAATCCGTTTTGCTTCCCAAAGTCGTACGTAACCGCTGAGACGCGCCACACCATGACTGTCTATACCACGCAGATCGGCAGACACCAGCACTGCTGTGGCAAGCGCAGCATGTTCATCGGAGCAGCCTATTTTTTTAAAGATATTTTGAGTAAAGGCAGACAATTGCCCGTAAGAATACACGTTTTCCATGTGTGCAAGTTAAGAAAGGCTACTTTTACAGCAGCATGAAAAAAATCATATTATTCCCGGTGATAGCCCATAGGTATAGTAAGAACGCAGGCTACATGAAAATGGGTGCTGTAGCAGTATGTATATGTTTAGGAATAATGATCTGCAACGGTGTTCACGCACAACTGGTAAAAACAACAATAAAAACAGATGCTGTATTATCAAAGAAACGACAGTCTTTCGATGCCTACCTGCGTCATGGCGCAGTAGACGCCGTTTTTGCCGAACCGCTCGACAGTAATACAGAATTCAGCTACGAATCCGCTTGCCTCACCATATCACAATTCCAACTTCAGTCGCCCGTAGTAGAACAAGGCTTACGCAAAATGCTACAGGCTTACGATTCACTCGGATACAGTACCCGCCGCGCCTTGCTGCAAGCCATCTATGGCGTTTACCCCGGCAGCTTTATACCCGAAGTAAAGGCATTGCTGCAACGCGAAACAGTGCCCAGGCTCTTTGCAATGCAGGCCCTGTACATATCAACCGATAAATGGGAACTGGCAGAAACAATGCAGCTGAAGCAGCTAATTAAAACACGTTTCCCCGGAATTGATACCTTACCCCTCCTCAACGAACTGCAACGATATCTTGTATTTGAACACGCATACCGGCAACAACCAGCCCCTTCGCTGCAAGACCTCTTCCTGCAACAGAAAAAACTGGATCAGAAAATCATCTATTCTTTTCAGCGTTGGAATCGCGACTATCCCGGTTTGGCTGTTATCCAAAATACAGATGGCAGCTTTGCCCGCGACAGCAGCGGCCGGCTGCTGGTATTCCGCCAGTTGGCACGGGCATCTTCCAACCTGCCCTATTTTATTACCAACGGTAACACACCACAAGGTATCTATAGTATCCAGGGCATAGCAGTATCACACAACCGACTGATAGGCCCTACCCCCAATATCCAGCTGGCAATGCCCTTTGAGCTGGAAAAACAATACGCCAAAGACAGCGCCGCCCGCATTTCCACAGGCGATACATTGAAACGCGACCGCACAGGCAGAGTGCTTTATACCGATTCATTGGCATCGCGCAAATTTGCGTTCTGGCACAATGGCTACGATTCAGGCATAAGTATGCTCAACAACTACCTTCGGCTGCTGCCTGCAAGCTGGCGCAGTTACCAGCCCATAACAGAAGCATTTTATGCAGGCCTTATCGGCCGATCCGAGATCATAGCACACGGCACCACCATCGATCCCAATTATTTCAAAAACAAATCCTACTATCCCCTCACCCCTACCGAAGGCTGCCTCTGCGCCCTCGAAACCTGGAATGAACAGGATGGCACACTAGCTTACAGCGACCAGTTCGAACTCGCCAACACATTCGTATCAAGCCCCGGCACCAAAGGGTATCTTATCGTGATCAACATCGACAACAAAGAAACACCTGTAAGCCGTGAAGAAATAGAACAGATCATAAATGGCAGGTAAACTATAGCTGTACTGCCATTTGAATATTACAACGCTCGTACGGCGAAGGTCTGCCCGTTATTTTTTTGAAACCGAGCTTATGATAAAGTGCTATCGCAGGCTTGAGAATAGTATTGCTTTCGAGATAGATCTTTTGAGCGCCCAGCTCTTTTGCTTTATCGAGAATAGCGGTGCCAAGCATAAAGCCAATATGTTTCCCCTGCGCTTTAGGAGATACAGCCATTTTGGCCAGTTCATAATCGAACTCCGGATCGTTCATTTTTATAAGCGCACAAACTCCAACAGGTATATTCTCGTATAACGCAACAAGTATAACACCACCTTTATCGATGATATACCCTTCAGGATTATCCAACGACTTGTAATCGGTCGCCTCCATCTTAAAATAAGCAGAGATCCATTCTTCATTAAGTGATTTGAAAGCCAACTGGTAACTGTCGTTATACGTAACAATGGAAACTTTACCCCTTTCCCTTTCCTTCCGTTTATCTTTCACACGCTCAAAGAACGATTTCTGCTCCAATAAAAATTCCCATTCTTCAATGGCCTTCCACAGATCATGATTCGCTTCAGCTGAAACCTCCTCTATAGCCGCCCTTACATCCGTATATTGATCCTGGATCTTTTCATTTACCGCCTTCCCCATAACCGTAAGTTCCACCATGTTACGGCGCCCGTCTGCCTCATCCTTTTGCTCCGATACCAGTCCCGCACCAGCCATCTCCCGTACAATCTTACTCACCGAAGGATGACTATGCCCTATCTCAGCAGCAATGGAAGTAACCGTCCTGGCCGCCCCACCCGCAAGTACATAAAACACCGGAAACCACTTAGGATTCATATCAATTCCATAGCTCTTGTAAATCTCCGCAGCATCATTTGTTACACTGTCGGTCAATAACCGCAACCGGCTTCCCAGTGCCACCTTTCCTGTTTTCTTGTAAAATTCCATATAAGTAACCATTTACGTAACCAGTTACGCAAATATAGAAAAACGCTGTTTCTTTTCTTCCATAAACCGGGAATCACCGAATCAACTCCTGCTGTCAATTTGTCGTTGACTAAAAAAGCTAATAAGCTTAGCAGCGTATAGCACCAGTATAAGCCTTTCCCTTTCATCGGCTGGTTTTACCGGTTAATCGTTTTTAACGATTACATATTGTTGTTGTATGTTAATTTACGCGCATTATCAGCTACCATTATCCTGGCGTAATTTCTTAAACCGGCAAAGCGTCTGTTCTATGACCCGTAAAACACGCAAACGTATTATTCGTATTGTATTGATTCCTGTTATAGTATTGGTACTCCTCGTTGGAATTGCTGCAACTATTTTATTTACCCAGCAAGACCGGCTGGTAAAACTGGCAGTAAAAGAACTGAACAAACAATTGCAGGGCGAACTGGTCATAAACGGCAGCAATATTTCATTGCTTCAGAACTACCCCTACATCTCTATAGGCCTCAAACAGGTGCAGTTCTACGCCAACAAACAAAAGAATGCAAAACCTATTTACGAATCCGAACGCCTGTATATCGGCTTTAGCCTTACCGATATCCTGCAGCAGAAATACCATGTGAAAGTAATTGCGTTGAAAAATGGGCATCTCGATCTTGTACAGGATAACGCCGGACGCCTGAACATTGTAGAAGCAAGCCGCATGAAAACCGATACCAGTACGGTAACAGACAGCAGCAGCACAGAGCTGGACCTGAATCTGAAAAAGGTCGTCATCAAAGACATGCTTGTTGCCTATTCCGATAAAAAAAGCGGTCAGCACTTCACTTCCCGGATCAGCAAGATCCAGTCCTCCTTCAAAATGGATAGCCTGCTGATACACGCAAAATTAAACGGAGCCATGCTGTTGGATTATACCCGCCCCGGCGATACTGTTTTATTCCGTCACAAACACTTTGAAACCGACCTCGAGTTCTCGTACAACAAAGCCAGCAAAATGGTGAACCTGCCCGTAGGAAAACTTAAACTCGAAGAAGCACGTTTCAATATTACCGGCACCGCCGACCTGGCACACGATAACACCGTCGATCTCAGGATCAAAGGCGACAAACCCGATTTCAAACAACTCTTCTCCTTTGCACCCGAAGCCGTAACCCAAGAACTGGGACGTTTTAAATACGACGGACACTTAAGCTTCGACGGACACATCAAAGGCGCTATCAAACAAAACCAGCTGCCACTAATTGAACTTTCATTTGCCTGCGACAATGCATGGCTGCACAATACAAAAGCCAACAAACGCATAGATTCACTTGCCTTCAAAGGCTTTTACACCAACGGCCCCGCCCATTCACTCAAGACCTCCGAACTACGCCTCATGGGTATGAATGCAAGACCCGATAAAGGCATTTTCAAAGGAAACTTCGTAATGCGCGACTTCACCGATCCCAAACTATTCATGCAGGTGAATTCAGAACTGGAACTGGCCTTCCTGGGCGCCTTCCTGGGCATTAAGGACCTGGAACGCCTGACAGGACATATAAGCCTGAAAATGAACTTTAAGGAATTGGTTGACATAGGAGCGCCGGAAGAATCTATGGCCAGGCTCAGCCAGGGTATTCAAAGCGAACTAACCATACGCGACCTCACCTTTCGTATCCCCAACTACCCGCATATGATCCGCAACCTGGATCTGCACGCCGATATGAAAGATGGATTTGTATGCCTCGACACGCTGAGCTTTAACCTGGGACATTCCGATTTTAAAATGAAAGGAACCTTAAGCGACCTGCCTGCGCTCTTCCACCAGCAGCAGAAACCAGTACAACTTACCTTTAGCGCTGCCAGCCAGCGTATGATTATGAAAGAACTCCTGGCCTTCGATACAGCCAAAAGCAATAAGGCAAAAGAAGAGATCCTGGGCTTTAATATCGGGCTTTCACTCGAAACATCAGTAAATGAATTACTCCATCCTAAACCCCTTCCAAAAGGAAAATTCAAAATAGAAAAGCTGTTTGCTTCTTTCAAACATTACCCGCATGCATTTCATGACTTCGGTGCCGAACTCGCGATCAACGATACGGCCCTCCTGTTACGCAAATTCGGCGGCATGATCGACAGCACCGACCTGGCTTTCAAAGGCAGGGTAGTAAATTACCAGTTATGGTTCGACTCAGTAAAAAGAGGCAGAACCCAGATTGCATTCGACCTGCAATCTAAACGGCTGGCCATGCGCGACCTGCTCGGTAAATACAGCCGCAAGCTCGTTCCACAGGACTATCACGAAGAAGTGACCACCAACCTGTGGCTAAGATCGAAAACAGACCTGCGTTACGACTCCGTCTTCCGCTTTGCAAAGATCAGGATCGCGAATATCTCCGGCACACTGCAAAAGCACGCATTCCAGCTGGATAGCGTAAAAGGAACAGTAATGTTGGGTGCAGATCATTTTGTGAGAATAGATACCCTCACTGGTAAAGTTGGACGCAGTGATTTCGACATCAGCATGCGATTATACACCGGCAAGGATACCGTTAAAAGAAAGAAGGAAAATTATCTGCGTTTCGCATCCCGTTTCCTCGATGTCGACCAGCTCACCAACTACCGGCTGCTGGCAACGGAAGAAAATACGCCGGCATTATCAAGCGCCCCAGCCCCTGCCACGGTAACGCATAAAACGACATCAGCACACGCCAATGCCTTTAATATTTTCCAGATCCCGTTCATCGACTTTACTGGCACCGTAAACATCGGCAAGATCAAGTACCATCGTTTGTGGATCAAAAACCTGTACAGTAATGCAAGAATGCGCGCCGATCAACACCTGTTCCTCGATACACTGGGCCTCGAGATCGCCGAAGGACGCATAGATGCACGCGGTTATTTCAACGGCGCCGATGCAAAAAAGATCTTCATGAAAAGCCGCATGAGGATTACGGATATGAACATCGAGAAAATGATGCTGAAGCTGGATTACCTGGGACAGGATTATGTCATCAACAAAAATATCAAAGGCCGCCTCAACGGCGTTATCAAAGGTTATGTGCAGATACACCCCGACCTTACGCCGGTGATTGAAAACTCTACCGCCGAACTGGATGTCGACATCCGCAACGGCACCCTCATAAACTTTGCCCCCATGCAGGCCATGTCCAGTTATTTCAAAGACAAAAACCTGAACATGGTACGCTTCGATACTTTACGAAATAAACTAACTTTTAAAGAAGGAGCACTGATCATCCCTTCCATGAACATCAACTCCTCACTGGGCTTCATGGAAATATCCGGCAAACAGGCCCTCGATATGAAGATGGAGTACTACATGCGTATACCACTGAAAATGGTAACCTCCGTGGGCTTCCGCATGTTATTCGGTAAAAAGCAGGAAGAAGTAGACCCCGACCAGGTAGACGCCATCGAATACCGCGACGTAAACAAAAAGGTCAGGTTCATGAACATTAAAGTAACAGGCACCCCCGATGACTATAAAATCGGGTTAGGCAAAGCTAAAAAATCATAAAGATAAAAAAGCCGGTAATGAGAATGCCAATGCTGATACTCATTGCTGGCTATAATAATTCAAGAAGCATATTTCCATCCAGCTTAAACTTTGAATGCAGAGAACGAACAAGATCTAGATTTACTCTTTTCTTGCCACTCAATATTGCAGACAGATTAGACTTGGAAACATCCAGCTCTTCAGACAATTTACTCTGAGTAACATTACGCTCTCGCATGATGTAATTCAATAAGTCAGGTATGCTCGCTTGTTTAGGTATAGGAAAGTTGGTCTTTTCCCATACTTCTACAGCCGTTGACAATTCCTCAAGGCGCTTGTCTTCAGCCACTGACAGACCACCGAAACCTTTACCAAGATAAGTTTCGATTTCCGCCATCGCACTGTAATAATCTTGTTTTGTTTCAATCTTTATCATAGTACCCTCCTTAAAGACTATCTAACTTGCCTCTCATGCTATCGTATTCTGCATGCGTCAGCACACCCCTTATATAAACAAATCTGGCCCTGAAATTAATCATCGCAACTACACAATAGTTATTTCCACCAATATTGAACACATACCTGTCATTCCCTATACCATCACAGGAATTGAAAGTTTCCTTAACATGAACAAAATCTCTCCAGTCGGCCTTCTCGGTCTTTCTAAACCAATCATTCAATGGTACACTTGCTGGAGGATGCTTTCGAATAAAATCATTAACTATAGGCCGTGCCAATAATCTCATAGCCTGACTGTTTTAAATAGAAAATACTCGGCTTAACGTTCTACGGTCTTTAGTCTTCGATTTGTCATTCTCCACAAATCTACACAAATTTCTCAAATGAGAATATATTTTCCGTTAAGAAATACCCCTTCCAATATCTTTCTCCCTCATTGTGGTTTTTCAGTTGACGCATCCCACAAACGATGACATTCGTCACCTTCTTCTTGAAAGCTATCGTTTAGCACTAATTTTGCAACTCGCCACCAACGAAAAAGTGTCGGAACAACAGCATTTTTGGTGACAAACCTGGAATCCCTGGATATTATATAAAATATGGACGTAGAACTATTATCGCCTGCTGGCTCATTTGATGCCATGCAGGCAGCCATTAACGCAGGAGCCAATGCTATTTATTTTGGCGTGGAACAATTGAATATGCGCAGCCGCTCCTCAGGCGGATTTTCTATCGATGATATCGCAGAAGTCAGCCGGCGCTGCCACGCAGCAGGTGTGAAATGTTATATCACGCTCAATACAGTAATGTATGAATACGACATGCAGTTACTGCAAGGTGTCTTAAAAGAAGTAAAAGAACACAACGTAGATGCCGTCATAGCGTCAGACTTTGCAGTCATTGAGTTATGCACCCGCATGGGCATCCCCTTACATATTTCTACCCAGGCCAATGTCAGCAACCTCGAATCAGTTCAGTTTTATGCACGCTTTGCCGATACCATCGTACTCGCAAGAGAGTTAACACTAAAACAAATAGCGAACGTTTGCAACGGCATAAAACGCAAAAACATCACCGGCCCTTCAGGAGAACTGGTAAAGATCGAGATCTTTATACATGGCGCGCTTTGTATGGCAGTATCAGGTAAATGTTACCTAAGCCTGCACAGCCAGAATGCATCCGCCAACCGCGGCGCCTGCGTGCAAAATTGCCGCCGCCCTTATAAAGTTACAGACACCGAAACTGGTGACGAACTCGTAGTCGACAACGAATACATCATGTCGCCGCAAGACCTCTGCACCATCAATATCCTGGACGAAGTAATACAATCCGGTGCTGCCGTACTTAAAATAGAAGGCCGCAGTAAAGGCGCCGAATACGTGCATACCGTAACAGCCTGTTATCGCGAAGCCATAAATGCAATACAAGAAGGCACCTACAATACATCTAAGGTCGAAGCCTGGATGCAAACACTTGCAACAGTCTACAATCGCGGCTTCTGGGAAGGTTATTACCTCGGCAGGGAAATGGGCCAGTGGACAAAAACACCCGGCTCTATAGCCACCGAGAAGAAAATATATGCTGGCAAGGGAAGCCGCTTTTATCCAAAGATCCAGGTGGGAGAGTTTATCATAGAAAACGGCAGCCTGCAGGAAGGCGATACCCTCCTGCTTAGCGGTAACGCCTTTGGCATGGAAAAAATAACTTTCGATGCCGTACTGGTCAACGGCGAAAAACATCCGAAAGCCGTTAAAGGCGATAAAATCACCTTCCCCTTTGCACACAAAATAACAGCATCCGATAAACTATATAAACTGCTGCCAGCCGCCGATGCCTAAGATCATACAATACCGCGATAAATGTATTGGCTGTGGCATCTGCTTCGAAATGCAGCCGGAACTATGGCGTATGAGCCGCAAAGATGGCAAGGCAGTGCTCCTGAGAGCCGAAGAAAAAAAACACACCTTCGTATTACAGGTAAGCAACCAGGTATTTGAAGAAACAAAAACCGTATCGGAAGCCTGCCCCGTAAGAATCATCAAGATGAGTTAAACGATCACCAACACACTATACCTCAACAGAAATAATTGCTAAATAGCAATTATTTCTGTTTTCAGACAGTCTGCCTTACACACGACAAAAAGGACGCAGGATTATTACTATTTTTACTAAACGATCTTACATCACTTCCTGACACCGCTCATCTATTGATATGGAATCTTTGTTAACGCGACTTCACGCCATTCAAACAATGTCTGCCGACCTCGAAACATACCTGCGGGCGCATGTTCAAACAAAGCAGGTTAACAAAAACGAATATATCCTCAGGGCTAACACAATCAGCAGGCACATATTCTTCGTCGAATACGGGCTGTTCAGATGTTTCTATGAAGTAGGAGACCAGGAAATATCTTCATGGTTCATGAAAGAACAGGATATCATCATTGCCGTAAGCAGCTTTTTTAAACAGGAAAGTAGCAATGAAAGTATTCAGGCATTGGAACCCGCATTGGTACATTATATCAGCTACGACCACCTGCAGCAGATCTACCTTAAATTCCCGGAGTTCAACATCCACGGCCGGCTCCTGACAGAAAAATATTACATCCAGTGCGATGAACGGCTGTTCGCAATACGCGGAAATACAGCAGCGGAACGGTATGCATTTATCATGAAAAAACACCCGGAAATGATCCTTAGAATTCCATCAAAGTTCCTTGCGAGCTATCTCGACATCAGTGTTTATACGCTTAGCAGACTAAGAAAAATGTTTAAATGATTACACCAGAACAATTCTTCTCTTCGGAGCATAAAAAAAGCCCGTTGCAACAACAACGGGCTTTCCATAAATACTTGATAGCTTAAAACGGCAGATCATCCAAAGGCTCAGTAATGGTATTGGCGCCACCGGCAGCAGGCGCATTATAACCGCCCCCACCGTAGTTGTTACCACCTCCACCATAATTATTGGCCGCAGGAGCGCCGTAAGAAGCGCCGCCGCCACCTTCTGCACCACCGCCGCCTTCACCACGCGCTCCAAGAAGCTGGATGCTGGTAACACGTAAAGAAAGAGAAGCGCCTTGCCTTCCGTCATTGGTTTGATAAGTGCGGATATCAGGGTTTCCTTCTACATATACTTGTGTGCCTCTTTTCAAATAAGGAGCAATACCGGTCCTGTCTGTCCAGTAAGCACATTCCACCCAGATAGTCCTATCTTTCTGATTGCCTGTAGCATCACGAAATCTCTCGGTATGTGCCACGCTGAAATTGATCACACTCTTCCCGTTCACATTGTTCAGCACACAATCCTTTCCCAGGTTCCCTATGGCTTGTAGTTTAATCATATCTGTTAAATTAATATAGTAAAATAAGTAAAATTTTCTTTATCAGGAAACCGTTTTCCAATAAAGCAGCCAGTCAATCATCCGGCTCGTATAGCCATATTCATTATCAAACCAGGCTATCAGCTTCAGTTGCCTTCCCACTAGGGAAGTAAGCGTGCCATCTACGATACAGGAATGTGTATTCCCCTTAATATCAAGAGATACCAGCGGATCGGTGGTATATTCCAGCACACCATCGTATTCCTTCTCAGCAGCAGTTTTAAACATTTGGTTCACCTGCGCAACAGAAACCTCATCTTTCAGCTGAACGGTAAAATCCGCCATCGCCCCATTCGCCACAGGCACACGGGTGCTCAGCGTCGCTATCCTGCCGTTCAAAACAGGCAGTAGCCGGTTCAGCGACTGGAACAGGTCAACCTCCACAGGTATAATTGATTCAGCAGCTGCCCTTCCCCTGCGTAAATGGTTGTGCGGCCCGTCAACAAGCGATTGCCGCGAGGTATAACTATGCAGAATGTTCAACTGTGCCGAATCAATACCTATAGCATTGAGAATGTATAAAATATGTACCGAACAATTCGTCATACAGCCCCCCGGAGAAAAAACGGTAGTGTCCGCTGTAAGCTGATGCTGGTTAAAACCATAAATAAGCAATGGAATATCTGCCGGACCAGTACTGGAAAGCATAACCTTCGACGCCCCTGCTCTCAGGTGAAGCTCAGCCCCCTCCCTGCTCGCAAAAACACCTGTACACTCCAGGACGACATCGATCTTCAGCTCCTTCCAGGGTAACTCAAGCGGATTGCCGCATTGCAGAAAACGTACGTTCTTCTCCGCCTCCGAACCACCAAAAGCACCGTAAACCGAATCATACTTCAGCAAATACCTCAGATTATCGGAATCCATGATATCGTTCACTGCTACCAGTTCCACTTCTGCCAATTCCAGCAACCGCCTGTATAACAAGCGCCCAATCCGTCCCATGCCATTAATTGCAATACGCATATCAGTTGAATTTTAAAGGAAGGCGCAAATATCCGGGTAATTTTGTTTTTTACAAAGCACGTACCTTGCAGCCGTGAAAATTCTATTTTATTCAGTAGGAAAGCCTCATGAGGCCTATATCAAAGCCGGGGTCGATGATTTCACAGGAAGGATCGGCAAATATTTCCCGGCCGCCTGGCATATCATCCCCCCTCTAAAGAATGCAGGCGTACTACCCGAAGCCGAACTAAAAAAGCAGGAAGCCGCAAGCATCCTCCAACTCTTACAACCCGACGATCAGCTTATTTTGCTCGACGAACGCGGCAAACAGCTTTCATCACCCGAACTCGCCCGGCTTATCCAGCAAAAAGCAAATGAAAGCAGCCGCAGACTCATCTTCCTCATCGGCGGAGCTTTCGGCGTAGATGAACAGGTTACCCACAGAGCCAACCACGTATGGAGCCTGTCTAAACTCGTATTCCCACACATGCTCGTACGACTCATCCTCAGCGAACAGGTATACCGCGCCTGTACCATCTTAAGGAATGAAAAATACCATCATCAATAACAACAAAAACAAAAGGCAGAAATTAAAAAGAAACCCTGCTGAAAGGTTAATACAAGGTATTAACAGCGAAATGGCAAATGAATGTTGTATTTTGCAATACGTATAGTTATTCTATCAGATTGAAAAACAGAAGCGCAAGATGACTTTAACGATTATTATTATCTGTATTACTGCCGTGATCTCCTTTACCGCCTTTAGTAACGCGAAATTAATGGACGACCTCATTTTCTCACCACCGGCAGTAACTTACCGTAATCAATGGTATCGCTTCATCACCTGCGGCTTCATCCATGCCGACATGCTGCACCTGTTGTTCAACATGTACGCCCTTTACCTGTTTGGCAGTAGTATTGAAGCTGATTTTATGCGCATCTTCGGCGAAATGCCCGGAAAGCTCCTGTACCTGGGATTATACATCACCTCGCTCGTGATCAGCCTGCTGCCTACCTACGCACAACATAAGGAAAACTACGGCTATCGTAGCCTCGGCGCTTCCGGAGCTGTTTCCGCAATTGCTTTCTGTGCCATGTTCCTTAGCCCAAGAAGTGGAATAGGACTCATATTCGTTCCCTTTATAACCATCCCTGCCTTCATCTTCGCACCGCTTTTCCTGATAGTATCATCCGTACTTGCCAAAAAAGGACACGGCAATATCAACCACTCCGCACACTTGTGGGGAGCTATTTACGGTATCGCTTTCCTGATTGTAACCAGCCTGGTACTTACCGACTTTAATCCCATTACCTATTTCGTAGAACAGGTAAGAGATTTCTTCTAAAAAGCCGCAATAAAGCCGCTTTAAAGCCGCCATTAAGCCGTTGTAGTGAATACCACTTCCAGAACAGAAGCAGTAGAAGGTGTTATTTTGAACCGGTTATCGATACGGATCCCAACCACCCAAACAATCTTTTGATCCATTTCCAGTACCCATACCTTTTCCTTTTGAGTAGCCGTAACCTTTTGATCGATAAGAAATTTGCTGAGTTTCTTTTTCTTGTCCATCCCAAGCGGATAGAAATAATCCCCTTGTTTCCAGGGCCGCAATAAAAGAGGAAATGAGAGCTTATCGGCATTAAGTAATGCCGTTCCCGGATGAGTGGTAACATCCAAATTAATTCCGGGAATATTACGCAGCATAAGCTTTCCGTCACGGAAGGCTACCCGCTTATCATTTTCTTCAATAACAATATGCTGCGCTTCATGCGGCGCCTCCGCCGGTGGCAGCGGGGCAATAATAAGCCAGTTCCTGTTCTTGATAACCCTGTAAGCAACAGAAGCTACATAACTGCTGTTCTCGCCATGTCCTGCGAGTTTCATGACCTCAGCAACCTGTGCAGCTGAAAACTGCAGCGGCTGCAACACCTCCCATAAAAGCGTATGAGCAGCAGGTGTCTTCAGCAGTTTCAAAATAGGAATATGTTTCTCAGTGCCTTTATCTTCTACAAGTTTGCCAAGAGATAAGGATACCGACTGACGGTACAATATTTCAATATCGGTAAAGCGATCAATATTATGAAGCAGGTTCTCCTCTACCTGCGGAAACACATTTTTAATTGCCGGAAGCAATTGCAGTCTGAAAAAGTTCCGCGTATACTTATCCGAAGCATTGGAAGCATCCTCTACCCACGACAGCACATGTTCTGCCGCATACGCAGCAATCTCTTCACGCTTTGCAAACAACAATGGCCTTATCAATTGCTTTTGTTTCGGCAGTATACCATGTAACCCCGTAATACCGGTCCCCCTGAAAAAGTTCATAAGGAGTGTCTCGATATTATCATTCGCATGATGAGCCGTTACCAGCAAATGAGGTTTGGACGAAATAGTATTGTCCTCCGCTTCCATAGCAGCCAGCACCTCGTAAAACCAACTGTAACGCAGCGTTCTCGCAGCCTCCTGTATAGCCACCTTTTGAGCGCTGGCATACCCCGCAGTATCAAATCGCTTCACCAGCACGGGCCGGTTATACTGCTGCTCCAATGCCCTTACAAAAGCCTCATCCCTTTCACTCTCGGCGCCACGTAACTGAAAATTGCAATGAACCATTACAAAATCTACATTTAGCCTGTAAAGCAAATGGGTCAGCACAACACTATCTATCCCGCCGCTGACAGCCACAACCAGCCTGCAATGCTGCATCGGAATGCCCGGAAAATGCTGTTGCCAATATTGTGTAAAACGATAATGCATAAAGCAAAAAAATAGCAGATGACAGAAGATAGATGACATTGCAATCACCTATCATCTGTCACCCGCCACGCTAACATTTAATTATTATTTACTCTTCTTCACCTCTTTCGCCCACGCATCTTTCAGCGTAACAGTACGATTGAAGATCACTTTTTCTTCGCTCGTATCTTTATCCAAACAGAAATACCCCTTACGGATAAACTGGTAGCGATCATTGAAAGTAGCGTTACGCAACGCCGGCTCAGCATAAGCGCTTTGAATAACATGCAGGGAATTGGGATTGATATACGATTTGAAATCCCCCTCTTCACTCGCAGGATCTTCTACCTGGAAAAGACGATCGTATTCCCTCACCTCCACCGTAACAGCATGTTTCACACTTACCCAATGTAAAGTCCCCTTTACATGAATACCGGAAGTATCTGCCCCGCTCTTGCTTTCAGGAATATAAGAACAACGCAGTTCGGTAACATTACCCTCGGCATCTTTGATCACCTCGTCACATTTGATGATATAGGCGCTTTTCAAACGCACCATCTGACCAGGAGCCAGCCTGAAATACTTTTTAGGAGGATTCTCCATAAAGTCTTCCCGCTCTATATACAACTCGCTGCTGAAAGGCACCTCACGATGCGTTGCAGCAGGATCTTCAGGATTATCTTCACTTTGCAGCAACTCCTCACCATTGGTATAGTTGGTAATAACCACCTTCAGCGGATCAAATACAACCATACGGCGCAGCGCTATCTTATTCAGATGTTCACGAACACAGAACTCCAGTAACCCTACATCCACCATATTTTCCCTTTTCGCTACACCAATACGCTCGCAGAACTCGCGGATGCTCTCAGGAGTATAACCGCGACGGCGAAGACCGCTGATGGTAGGCATACGAGGATCATCCCACCCCGATACATGCTTCTCGTTCACAAGCTGAAGCAGCTTACGCTTGCTCGTAACGGTATAGTTGATATTACGACGCGCAAATTCATATTGATGCGAAGGATAGATCCCCAGCTGCGCAATAAGCCAGTCGTACAATTCACGGTGTGGAATGAACTCAAGCGTACAAATAGAATGGGTGATATTTTCAATGGAATCGCTCTGCCCATGTGCAAAATCATACATGGGATAAATGCACCATTTATCACCGGTACGATGGTGATGTGCATGTTTGATCCTGTAAAGAATAGGATCTCTCATGAGCATGTTCATGTGCGCCATATCAATCTTGGCACGCAGCGTATGACTGCCGTCGGGAAAAGCGCCCGACTTCATTTTCTCGAACAAGTCCAGGTTCTCCTGTACCGGCCTGTTGCGGTAAGGACTATCAGTACCCGGCTCGGTTGGAGTTCCTTTCATCGCAGCGATCTCTTCACTGGTGCTCTCATCTACATACGCCAGTCCTTTATTGATAAGCTGAATGGCATAACCATACAGCGTATCAAAATAATCGCTGGCATAAAGCTCATGTTTCCATTCAAAACCCATCCAGCGGATATCGTTCTTTATACTTTCTACATATTCAGTGTCTTCAGTAACAGGGTTGGTATCATCAAAACGAAGATTGGTATACCCTGGGTACTTTTTCGTAAGACCAAAGTTCAGGCAAATGCTGCTGGCATGACCAAGATGCAGGTAGCCATTAGGTTCCGGTGGAAAACGGGTTACGATAGAGGTATATTTGCCGGCTTTCAGGTCGGCTTCAATAATTTCTTCTATAAAATTGAGGCTTTTTTCTTCACTCATTCCTGTTTCAAGTTTCAGTGGAAGCAAATGTAAGCAATAGTACATCGGTTTTATATGATAAAACATGAACTATTTTAACGAACAGCGGCAACGTTATCGTAAATTACGGCATCATTTAGAGCGACAACTAACGCTATGTTTCTAAAATATGCAGGACTATTGCTGGTGACCCTTTGTTTATCCTATGTTTCTTTAAAGGGTCAAACTACTTGCACCACCCTCGGCCAAACACCGGAAACGGCGTTCCCCGTATGTGGCACCAGCGTGTTCCATCAATCCAATGTACCTAATTGCGGGGGACGAAAAGTAGTGACTCCGCCCGATTGCGCCAACTTGCCTTATAACGAATACACAGATATCAATCCTTTCTGGTACAAGTTTACCTGCTTTCAGGGCGGTACGCTGGGCTTCGAAATCAAACCAGTAAGCACCGCCGACGACTACGACTGGCAGTTGTTCGATGTCACAGGAAAAGCGCCTTCAGCGGTATTCTCCGACGCCAGCACTTACGTAAGCTCCAACTGGTCCGGCGAAAAAACGAACAACGCCGTTACCGGCGCATCAAGCGCAGGTACCATGCTTACAGTCTGCGGCACCTATACCGGTGGTCCCCTGAGACCCATGTGGAGCAGCATGCCCACATTGATACAGGGACACGATTATTTATTACTGATCAGCAACTTCAGCCATTCACAAAAAGGCTACGACCTCACCTTCAAAGGAGGCACAGCCGTTATCACTGATCCTACGCCACCCTCGCTTTTAAGCGGCCGGTACCTCTGCGAAGCAAAAGAGTTCAGGATAAAGCTCAATAAAAAAATGCGGTGCAGCACCCTCGCAAAAGATGGCAGCGACTTTTCCGTAAACGCACCCGGTATCTCTATCATAAGTGCCAGCGGCGTGAACTGTAGCAGCGGATTTGATACCGACTCGGTGATCCTGGTCTTCGACAAACAACCAACATCCGGGAACTACCAAGTAACCGTTAAAACCGGCAGCGACGGCAATACCGTCCTCGATAACTGTAATGTTGGTATCGCCGTAGGTGCTTCTATAGCATTCTCCGTGGCAGCACCTCCACCCGGGCGTATAGACAGCCTCACACCCTTCTCCTGTGCCCCGGAACAATTACACGTGGTGTTTACACAACCGGTAAATTGTGCCACCATTGCAGCCAATGGCTCCAACTTCGCCATTACAGGACCATACCCTGTAAATATCACGGCAGCGATCCCTGACTGTAAAGAATATAATGCCGCTATCGGCGTAACACTTACTCTCGACCGCGCCATGGTCAACGGCGGTATCTATACACTCAATATCACCAACGGCACCGGCGGCGACCCGCTGTCGACGCTCTGCGGCGGCGATATCTTACCCGGAAGCACCAGCATCAACTTTGAAGTAAAAGACACCGTTTCTGCAGCTTTCACCTATACGCTTGCCCTGCATTGCGACCTCGATACTATTGCGCTTAAACACGATGGCGCTCACGGCGTTAACAGCTGGCGCTGGTTCTACGATGATAATAAAGATTCCAGCCACCGCCAAAACCCGCTGAAGATCTACGACAAGTTTGGCGTAAAAACAATCCGCCTCATCGTTACCAATGGCCTTTGCAGCGATACGGCCAGCCAATCCATAGACCTGAGCAACGTGCTCGAAGCATCCTTTACAATGTCGTCCGATACATTATGCCCCAACGAAATAGCCACATTCACCAATACCAGCACAGGAAAGATAGTAGGTAACAGATGGGACTTCGGCCATGGAGGCACCAGCCTTTCATTCCAGCCGCCCAGGCAAAGCTATCCGCTGCCAAAAACACGGCGGCAGATCTACCCCGTAAAGCTCATCGTCCAAAGTAATATGAACTGCTACGACACAGCTGTACACATGCTAACTGTCCTCAATAGCTGTTTTGTAGCCGTACCAACAGCCTTCACTCCCAATGGCGATGGCCGTAACGACTACCTGTATCCATTAAACGCCTTCAGAACCCTGTCAATGGAATTCAAAGTTTATAACCGCTACGGACAATTGGTATTTACAACAAAAGAACCCACAGGCCGCTGGGACGGCCGCTTTAAAGGAGAAGCCCAGCCTCCCGGAACCTATATATGGGAGTTTAATTACGTAGATAAGGAAACCGGTCAGCCCTCCTATCAAAAAGGAACCGCCGTACTTATACGATAAAAAAAGGTTGCAGATTAATATTCTGCAACCACTTTATACATGATCTTATTGTCTTTGATCAACTCCTGGTAATATTGATTGGCAGGAGAAACAAAATATTTCTGGTTATTCAGAACCACCGTTTTAGTTCCATCCGGTAACGCCTCTACCACATCCCCAACTTTGGGGAGCGGCGCTGCTGGTGTTGCCTGCGCCGGAGCGGCAGGTGGAACCGCCGTTTGTGGCGCTGGCGCCACAGCTTGCTCTTGTGGCAGGTCCTGCTGCTGAATAGCCGCACTGTCATAAGTCTCTAACCGGCCATTTTTACCCGCGATCTGGTAGCGAACCAGGCCATTATCCTTGATCACCTCGCGATAATAAGTACCGTCCAGCTCATAATACTTCAAGTCATTGATAACCACTACCCTGGCTCCACGCGGAAGGTGAGGTACCTCCGCACCAACAGGCGCATCAACTACTTCATAACCACCATTATACTGCCGGTAGAATACTCCGTTAAAATAGAAATAAGGGAACGCCCCGAACGAAAAAGCCCAATATCCCGGAGGAAGTACACCCACATGAATACCAATGGGAGGCGCTACAACCCGGTAATAACCACCATAAGGCCGGTAATAATATCCATAAGAATAGTAATAAGGCATTCCACCAAACGACAAGGTCACACTGGGACCGCCAATACGGGTATAATGATACCCCCGCACCGGCGCATAATATCCCCTGGGAGCAGGCGTATAAACAGGGCGGTACCCACCCACATGACGCACCCTGGGCTGAGCATTCAAAACTGAAACAACAAGGAGGAACAATACGGTTACCCCAATGGTTTTGCTTATATTTAACAACTTTTTCATGACGAAGCTGTTTAAGAATTACCATCAAATTTGTAAAAAATCCATGCAAATGAAAAGATAAAATAGATCAGCAGGTTTTTTTTGGCGATAAGTCAACGATTCTGGGGTGAATCTCAAATAATTATTAAAGAACGGACGTTTTTAAAGAAAGATACAAGTTATTTTAAGTAAAGCATAACTCGTTTTGACATTATTTTAGAATAGCTCCGATGTATCTTTGTACTACTCCAACCTCTTAAATTCAATTCAAACCAAGCCTGCGTTTTTAAATACAACAGCATTGCCCTGAAAGCAAGCCTGTTAGGCTATTTTCTACGGCGTTAAAGATACTTTTTGCAACCATAGGGTATTTGAACCCCCCATTGGTACGGCCCCTGTTTTCACAGGGGCTTCTTTTTTTATTAAAAGGCCTCTCCTACTTTAAAGTAAAAGCCCGAAGTTTTATCGGTCGATACGGCGTAATCAATACGCACATAGATCCGCTTCGCCTTGTTCACCAATATCCGCAATCCCGCACCACCGGCCAGCTTTATATCGTTGAAATTGAACCCCGCGATCCGGTCCTGAACCTGGCCCATAGAAGCAAAAACAGCCAGGTTTGCCCACCGGTGTACCGGTTTACGATACTCCGCCTGGGCCGCAAGGTATTGATTATCGCGATACCTGCCTGAGAAATAACCTCTCATGATCGTCCCGTTTCCCATTCTCGATTGCTCACGCCACGGTACAGTACCCGAAGTAAGCATCCCATACCCCTGGAAAGCAAGCACACTGCTGTCACGCAAAAGCAGGAACTTTCGCACATCCCCCATATACTCCACATAACCGAAATCGCTGCCAAACGACTTGCTATAACCCGTTACAGCAAGCTCCGCATACCATCCCTGCCGGGCGCTCAACGGGTGGTCGCGTTTGTCAAGTATAAAGGTTGGCCCCACACCCGCCACAAAACTGCCGGTTTCACCAGGTTGCCCCGCCAGCAGGTTCGAATCTTTTATCTCCGTAGATACCCGGTAGGTTTTGCTGAGATTCAGGTTAATACCCGCAAAGATCTTATTCTTTATCTGCCGGGTAAAACTCGTCTGCAGGTACAACCGCGAATAATTCACCTTCTCAAACGCCTTATTACCTACGGTAGCATTGCCAAAACCCCAGATCCTTTCGTTATACCGGATATACCCCATCCGGTTCCTGATGAAGTACTTCTCCCCCGGTGTAAACAACTGGAAATAACCACCCGCTTCCGACTGTCCCCGCGTTGAATAAAGCGCTTCAACATAAGCATAGGAATCGCGTGTTTTAAGCGCAGTATCATTCTTTCTATTGGTATTCAGAAAATACTGAAGGATCACCCCAAACTTAACACCCGTCTCCGGGCTGCTCGACAATACAGGAACAGGAATAACACTGATATTCATATTCACAAGCGAATCAGGATGCAGCTTTCCCAGCCAGTGCCCCTTTGCCGTAGTGGCCGTAGTATCCTGTGCAATTGCGGCGTAAGAGGTTATACAAAATAAAGCCAACCAGGCAGCCACACGGCGTAGTATCATTTCAATCGATTCTTTAAAGTGTTTTATAAATTATCATCTCCGTTATTCACCATCCATCATCAATAATCCCCTCCCCCTCCAATCATCCACCATCTGCCATCCTCTTTATCATCTGTCATCTACCCTCTGCCATCCGCGGCCTATTCATCCACATCCTCATAAGCAGCCTGCAACTCGCCGTAGGCATGCTTATCACCTGCCAGCCGCGCAGCAGCCATCCCTTTCGTATACCATTCCAGCGCCAGTGCCGGCTGCCCCATACGCTCCAGCAGCTTACCCAAATGATAATAACTGCCTACATAATCGGGAAATTCAGAGAGTATATTTTCAAAAAGTCCCCTCGCCTCCTGCTCACGCCCCACCTTCATGTATTCCAATGCCAGCGCGTGTCTCAGGAAATTATCCTTAGGCGTCTTTTCAAGTAACTGATGAATTCTTTCTATTCTGTCCATGTAATAGTCTATTATTCCGGTGCATAAATCGCATCTCGTAAATCGCAATTCCGTCGCGCTCCTTATCTTTACGCAAAGAAAGATCAAAAATTCATTTCAATATGAAGATATTAGTCTGCGTAAGTAAAACGCCTGACACTACGTCGAAGATTGCTTTTAAAGATGGAAACACCCGGTTCGATGAAGCCGGCGTACAGTGGATCATAAACCCCCATGACGAATGGTTCGCACTTGTCCGCGCCATTGAATTGAAGGAAAAAGATCCATCCATTGCCGTACACCTCATCACAGTAGGAGGCCCCGAAGCCGAACCTATCATCCGTAAAGCATTGGCCCTGGGTGGAGATGAAGCCATTCGTATTAATGCCGAAAGCTACGACAGTTATTATACAGCCGCTCAAATCGCAGCAGTAGCAAAGGATGGTGGTTACGACCTGGTATTTACAGGTAAGGAAACCATCGATTTCAACGGCGCATCCGTAGGCGCCATGTTAGCAGAATTATTGGATACTCCCTATATCTCCCTCGCCACTAAATTCGACTTAAACGGAACTACAGCAACCATCAGCCGTGAGATCGAAGGCGGAGAAGAAGTTGCCGAAGTGGCGCTCCCCGTGATAGTAAGCTGTCAGAAAGGTGTGGCAGAACAACGTATCCCCAACATGCGCGGCATCATGGCTGCACGCACCAAACCACTCAAAGTGGTGGAGCCCGCAGCAGCAGAAAACCTCACAGAAATTGTGAGCTTTGAATTACCACCGGCCAAAGCAGGCGTTAAACTCGTCGACGCCGGTAATGTTGCCGAGCTCGTACGCTTATTACACGAAGAAGCTAAAGCCATCTAAGAAAACAAACCATTCAGGAAGTATTCAAAACTATTACGATCATGTCTGTTCTTATATTCATAGACCATGCCGATGGTCACATTAAAAAAGCATCTCTGGAAGCGCTTACCTATGGCGCAGCCGTAGCAAAACAACTGGGCGTGCCCGCAGCAGGTTTACTGCTCGGCACCGTGCAGGACGACCTTGCAGCCTTAGGCAAATATGGCATCAGCACCATTCACCAGGCAAACAATGAGGCCTTCAACCACCTCGATGCCCAGGTCTACAGCAAAGCCATAGCCGAAGCCGTAACCACAACCGGGGCCACCGTGCTTGTCTTTTCACACAACCAAACCGGTAAAGCAGTCGCCCCAAGAGTAGCAGCCCGCTTGAAAGCAGGCGTTGTTACAGGAGCCGTAGCCTTACCCGACACCGCCAGTGGCTTCGTGGTAAAGAAAAGCGTATTCAGTGCAAAAGCATTTGCAAAAGTCAATATCACCTCCGCCATCAAAGTCGTTTCCCTAAACCCCAATAGCTTCAAAATAGAAGCAGGCGAAGGAACTGCAACCATAAACCAGCTTGCAATAACACCCGCTGCCGGTGCTGTTAAAGTAACCGCTGTAAACAAAGTAAGCGGCGAAGTACCTTTAACAGAGGCCGAAGTCATCGTCAGCGGTGGCCGTGGCTTAAAAGGACCCGAAAACTGGGGACTGCTCGAAGACCTCGCCCGTCCATTACACGCCGCACTCGCATGTAGCCGCCCCGTAGCCGACTCCCATTGGCGCCCGCACCATGAACACGTAGGACAAACAGGCGTCCAGGTAGCTCCTAATTTATACATCGCTGTAGGCATCTCAGGTGCCATCCAGCACCTCGCAGGTGTAAATCGCAGTAAAGTCATCGTGGTCATCAACAAAGACCCCGAAGCGCCATTCTTCAAAGCAGCAGACTATGGCATCGTAGGCGACGCCTTCGAGATCCTGCCAAAACTCACCGAAGAAATAAAGAAGATCAAAGGATAAACCACTTATCCTGCCAGGATAAAAAGAGGGTTAACCGCAAGGTTAGCCCTCTTTTTTTACGACATA
This sequence comes from Filimonas effusa, assembly GCF_004118675.1. Lineage (NCBI taxonomy): Bacteria > Pseudomonadati > Bacteroidota > Chitinophagia > Chitinophagales > Chitinophagaceae > Filimonas > Filimonas effusa. The sequence goes on from NZ_SDHZ01000001.1 coordinate 2,758,602, forward strand.
TAGCTTTTTTCACCATTTTTGCACCTGATTTAAGGTATACCCCGCTTCCCGTAAATCACGTATTGGATAGTAATATCCGTCATCCTTCATAAACCCATATCTATGAACCAAAACCCCAGGTCTGGTCAGCGGCACCGTTTGCTGTTGTCTTTCGTGGTATTCGTAGCCCTGCTCGCCGTAGTGGCATTCGTCTCGCGGCAGCTTATCAATCGCAAGGGAAAATTCCTGCTGTCAGTTATTGAAAGTAATAGCGCCGCCGCCGAACAGTCAGGAGAAGTGCTGCTGTTACTGCATCAGGCCGAACAGGCATTTCAATCCGCCGTCCTCTCACATCAGCCCAAACAACTGACCGATTATAAAGTCAGCCTCGAAACAGCCTTCCTTAAAATAGATAGCATACGGCGCCGCGATGCCGATACCAGCTTCATCCTCGATAAACAGGAACGCACCGGCATGCGCGAACTATACCGGCAAAAACTGCTGCTGTCCAACGAGATCTTCGCCCTCAAAAAAAGCTTCGACTCGGTATTGACCGTAGCAACCATCCTCACCGGTGGAGCCACTCAGGCAGGTCTCATCGATTCCGTGGCCAAAGTGTCACGCCAACGTACCGCCGCCGAACTTCAGAAAGAAGATACCGTTCATATCGCCGAAACTGTTGTCACAGAAAAGAAAGGCTTCTTCAAAAAACTCAAGGCAGCTTTTTCAAGCGGACAGGATACCCTGCGCAGCGGCGGCGGCGCCATCATCAATAAACAAACGGAAAAGAACTACCGCGACTCCATCAACCGCACCGTGTTACTCGCCGCCGATGCTTCGTTTCAACAATTGCTAAAAACATTGAGCATACGGCAACGCATGCTGCTCAACTCGCAGGGTAACCTGTTTGCCGCCAACAGGGAGATCATGGGCCATTTAAAACAACTGGTCACACGCCTGCAATCCTATGAAAATTCCCTCTCCGGCAATATCCGGAAAATAGCGCTGAACGAATACCGCTCTACCCGCGTGCTGCTCAACAACATGGCAGCGATCAGCTTGTTACTGGTCTTCCTGTTTGCTATGCTCCTGGTCTTTTATATAAGAAAGATCAAAGCCGCCGACCGCCAGTTACAGCATGAATACGAGCTCGCCACCACGCTGGCACAACAAAAAACCGACCTGCTGGCCACCATGAGCCACGAAATACGCAACCCCCTGAACTCAATTATCGGTTTCCTCCAGGAATTAAAAAAGAGCGGCCTTTCCCCACAGCAGTCCGAAATGCTGTCATCCGTACAACTGTCATCAGATATGTTACTCGGAACGGTTACCAACGCATTGGATATGTCTAAACTCGAAAGCGGTAAATTCCAGTTACAAACCGAGCAGTTCAATGCCTACAATACCATTCGCCAAACAGCAGAATCCATGCGCATCACAGCACATCAGAAAAAACTGTTGCTGAACTATCATTTTACCGGCGACAAAGAACTCAACATCACAGGCGATGGCTTCCGCTTAAAACAAATACTCATCAACCTGCTCAGTAATGCCATCAAGTACACCAATGAAGGCAGTATCACCATAAAAGCCGGCACAAGACAACAACACGACAAGGTCTTCCTCGAAATCAGTATCATCGATACCGGCGTTGGAATAGCAAAAGCACAGCAGGCCCTGTTATTTACGAAATACTACCAGGCATCGTCCAGCAAAGGCACCACAGGCACAGGTCTGGGATTATATATCTGCTACAACCTCATCCAGGCGCAACAGGGAACTATTAAGGTGGAAAGCGAACCCGGACAAGGCACCCATATCAGCTTCGCCATCCCATATACGCCGGTAGCCAAACCAACCTCTCCAAAACAAAACATCCAACTGCATGTAGATATCTCGGTGTTCAGCGGCAAAAGAATACTGGTGGCCGACGACAATGAGTTAAACCTGCGTTTACTGCGCGTCATGATGCAGCATTGGGAAGTGACCTTGCTCCTGGTTAAAAACGGACGCGAAGCCATGCAGCTGCTCGAAAAAGAACGCGTAGACCTCGTCCTTACAGATATGGATATGGCCGAAATGAACGGCAGTGAATTACTGGCAGCCATACGCACCAGTGCTTATGCTGCTTTACCCGTCGTATTATCCACCGCCTACCATTATACCGCAGCAGAAGAAGCAGAACTATACGGCGCGGGCTTTACCGGCATCATTATAAAACCATATAACGAAAGCCTGCTGGCCCAGAAACTGTTCGCCGCCCTGCAAATGACCGAACGGCCTAAAGGAATCAAAACCTCCGGCGAATAAAGACAAGTGTGTTTGCAGCATTAAAAACATACAACAACTTAAAAGTATTAAAGCCTTAAATAAATACAGCTCTCAGGCAGCATTACAAATAACCACGCTGCCTGAGAGTATCAACAACAAGGCAGCACTGCCCAACATCAGCCTTTAGGCCATTACCAGTGAAAAGACTGACAATCAGTTCAGCTAAAGCAATCTTTATGGTGCAGCAATTGACAACACTGCTCCCAAAAAACGCAGCGCTTTGCAGCTGATTTTAGCGGTTTGATAGCTCAAAAAAGAAGGTATATCGCAAACAACGGGTCGTTATAAACAGGTGGCACCCGGTTTGAAATTGTTGTAGTATAAAACAACAACAATATGAAAAAGTTAATCGTTCTTTCCGTTGTAGCCATTAGTAGTCTGATCTACAGTAGCGCTCAGGCACAGGTGAGATTCAGTGTTAACATTAACATAGGAAATCAGCCTGCATGGGTAAACAATAATAACGCAGCAGATTACTATTACATGCCCGACATTGAATGTTATTATTCCGTTCCCGGGCGCGTATATATCTTCCGTGAAGGTAACTCCTGGAGAAGGTCGGCATCATTACCACCTGCCTACCGTAACTACGATTTCCGGAACAAACGGATGATCAGCATTAAAGGACAAGACAAACCCTACCTGCACCACGAACAGAACAGGCGCGAATATGCACAGGCCGGCAACCGTTATCAGCAAGCCCCTTTCAACAACACGCACGATAATCATAACGACCGCTTCGATAACAGAAGAGGAAACGATAATGGCAGAGGCCACGACAACAGGCGTCCCGGCAAATAAATAAGTACAGGCATTAAAAATAAAAGCGCCTCCATAAAGCCAAACACTTTACAGGAGGCGCTTTTTTGTCTACCTTGGAAAACCACTTGTAATTACACTAAATTGCCGCAAAGGCAAACCAAAGGCCATGTCAGATAATAGAATTGAATTGATCCGGGGCGATATCACGCGCATAGTAACCGACGCAATCGTAAACGCCGCCAACAGCTCATTGCTGGGTGGAGGAGGGGTCGATGGCGCCATCCATAAAGCCGGTGGCCCCGCTATCCTCGAAGCCTGCGTTGCAATAAGAAACAAACAAGGCGGCTGCAAAACCGGCGAAGCAGTCATTACCACAGCCGGCAACCTGCCCGCACGTTATGTCATCCATACGGTAGGCCCTGTATGGAATAACGGCAAAAAAAATGAAGCAGAACTGCTTGCTGCCTGTTATAACAACAGCCTCACCTTAGCCGTAAAAAATGGAATAAAAACCATCAGCTTTCCCAATATCAGCACAGGCATCTATCACTTTCCAAAACAACAGGCTGCCGCCATTGCCGTGAAAGCCGTTACTGCTTTCCTGGCAAACACAACACAAATAGAAAAAGTTATCTTTGTTTGCTTCGACGAGGAGAACTACGCGCTTTACAACCAGCTGCTACAACAAGGAACCGCTTCCTGAGAACGAACGAATCAAAGAATTATGTCATTAAAATATCGCATAGCAACACAAACCGACTTACCCAAAATTGTAGAGATCTATAACACAACCATTGCCTCCCGTGTCGTTACCGCCGATACAACACCGGTAACAGTCAACGACAGACAACGCTGGTTCGAAGAACACAAGGGAAACCGCCCCTTATGGATGGTAGAAACAGAAGAAGGCGCCATCGTCGGCTGGCTGAGCTTCCAGTCGTTCTATGGACGTCCCGCTTATAATGCTACAGTAGAAATAAGTATTTACCTCGACCCCGCTTTCAGAGGCAAAGGCTATGGCAGGGAAGTGCTGCAATATGCAATGGACGCAGCCCCTGAACTAAAGATCAAAACCTTACTGGGATTCATTTTTGCTCATAACATACCAAGCCTGCAACTCTTCAAAAGTTACGGCTTCCGGGAATGGGCAAACCTCCCCAACATAGCCGAACTCGATGGCATAGAACGCAGTTTGATGATCCTCGGCAAACGCATTGACTGATCACTGCGCAACAGCCCATCATCCCCCCGGGGCCAGCCTGATAATACGCCGGTCCCCGGGTAACAAGTCCGCTTAAAGACTCCCGGTCCTCCCCCCGTCCACAGGCAGGTTTATACCATTGATATACCCCGCCGCAGGCGTACAAAGAAAGGCCACTGCAGCAGCCAGGTCTTCAGGCTCGCCCAGCCGGCCGGCAGGAATAGTAGCTTCCATTTTACCAACAATATCTTCAACAGGTACCCCTGCAGCGCTGGCTTGTTTACCAAAAAGAAAATCGAGACGGTCGGTTTTGGTATAACCCGGCAACACATTGTTGACAGTAATGCCGTCAGCAGCAATTTCGTTGGCAAGGGTCTTGGCCCAGCTGGCCACCGCCGCCCGTACGGTATTCGAGATCCCTAACCCTGCTATCGGCTGTTTTACAGAAGTAGAAGTAATGTTAACAATACGCCCGAACTGCGCACGCTTCATTCCCGGTAACAATGTTTGCACCAGCAGATGAGCAGTGATAACCTGCGCCCTGAAAGCCTTCTCCAGCTCCAGTACATCAGTTTCAATAAGCAGTCCCGAAGGCGGGCCGCCGGTATTATTCACCAGTATCTCTATCTCCTGCCCCTTATCAAGTAAAGCCTTCACTTTTTGCTGCAACAACTGCGGCTCATTGGCGTCGGCCACAATATAACTATGCTGCTGCTGCCGGCTTGCGTCAAGCCCGGCAACAACCTGCTTCAGCTTTTCTTCATTACGGGCTAAAACAATCACATTTGCTCCAAGTAAAGCCAGTTCCGCAGCCACTGCGGCCCCCAGTCCCTGCGAGGCGCCGCCAACCAGGGCTGTTCTCTTGCTAAGGTTTGTATTCATGATCTAAAGTTAATTAACGAAGCCGCACCATAGCCTCACGCTCCGAAGGTGTAACCTCCGAAAGTAATTTCACATGCAACGCAACTTCCGTCCCCTGCTTTGTCCCCGACTTTTCAAGGTTCGCTACAAAATAATCCTGGTCAATCTTCCACATGGCGCCCGTAAGAGGATCTACCACAAGAAACCCAATAATACCGCCAAATAAAAGGTTGCCGAAATACCAGCCCTTTAAACTGAATTTAACGGGAATGACCTGCGTTTCATACCCTTCCTTCGAAACCTTGATCTTATAACTGCTGCGCGCAAAATAACCACGCCCCGCCTTTAGCTTAACCGCCATAGGACTTTTACCCGTGAACAAAGGAATATCATGTTCATCAACAATTACCACCGACGCTTTATCCGGATCGGTAGAAACAGAAACAGGATAGTTCGATTTACTTACAATAGTGGCGCAGCCATAGAAGCAGCATACTAAAATGGCAGCCGGAACAACATAAAACAGCTTTTTCATGATTCTTGGAGTATTAAGGTTGAATTTGGTAAAAACGAATTTATGGATCAAAATTTGGAATTCACCTATTAGTTTCAAAGCAGCGAAATCTTTACATTTGCCAGAATTTAACATTTGCCGGACACCAGGACATGAAGAAAATAGAATTGGAAATAGTAGCCTTATCGCACAGTATTACCCAAACCCACTCCTACGCAGTGGTATTGGGTGAAGTCAATGGTTTGAGAAGGCTGCCTATCGTAATTGGTGGTTTTGAAGCACAGGCCATTGCTGTAGCGCTGGAGCATATGCATCCCAGCAGGCCCCTTACGCACGATCTCATGAAGAATTTCATGAACGCTTTCAATGTAGAATTAATGGAAATCGTGATCAACGATCTCCAGGAAGGCATCTTTTTCTCCAAACTGGTATGCGTAAGCGAACACGACACTGTTGAGATCGACAGCCGCACCAGCGATGCACTCGCATTGGCAGTCCGTTTCGGATGCCCCATTTACACCTACGATAATATCCTGGAAAGCGCAGGCATCTTAATGGAAGATACCGGCAAAAAGAAAAAAACGGAACTGGAAGTAGAAGAACCAGTGGCCGCCGCCGGATCAACAGGCAGCGCTGCCCCACGCGAAGACCTCAGCAACATGTCGCTCGAAGAACTCCAGACCCTTCTTACAGAAGTGCTGGAACAGGAAGACTATATCCGCGCCATCGCCATAAGGGACGAGTTGAATAAAAGAAAATAATGATTCTTTTCCCCAACTGTAAAATAAACCTGGGTTTAAGTATCCTGCGCAAACGCGCCGACGGTTATCACGACCTGGAAACGGTATTTTATCCCATCCCGCTCCACGATGCGCTGGAGATCAATCCTCGAAGAACCAACCACTCCAATATACCGGAACAGCAGCTTCCGGAACTTACCGTTACAGGATTATCCGTAGCAGGTGAAGCAAATGACAATTTATGCGTAAAAGCCTGGCAACTGCTTAAAGCCGATTATCCAAACCTTCCTGCTGTTAATATTCACCTGCACAAGGCCATCCCCATGGGGGCAGGCCTGGGCGGCGGCAGCGCCGATGGCGCCTACACCCTCCTGCTGCTCAACAAACAGTTCAAACTTAATCTAACCCGCGACCAGCTCCTTCACTACGCCCTGCAACTGGGAAGCGATTGCCCTTTTTTTATCTATAACCAGCCCTGCCTCGGCCTCGGACGCGGCGAAATCCTGCAACCGGTTACGGTAGATTTGTCCGCCTACAAAATAATTATTGTAAATCCACGTATCCATATAAATACGGGATGGGCATTTCATCAGCTTACACCGGCCGAACCGGAACACAGGATCGCCGATATCATTGCACAGCCCATAGATACATGGAAAAAATATCTAATTAACGATTTTGAAGAACCCGTTCTGCAAAATCACCCTGAATTGAGGGAAATAAAAGATAAATTTTACGAGTCTGGGGCCATTTACGCCGCAATGTCCGGATCAGGAAGCAGTTTTTTCGGAATCTTTGAATGTAACAACGCTTTAAATTTTACATTTCCTGACCGCTATTTTTTCAAAGAATTGCAAAAAACCTAACGGTTGTTTGGCAATCATCCATCCAAAAAACGACTTCATTGAATTTTTTCTAAAACAATTGAAAAAGAAATAAAAAATTTCAATTGTGCAATTCACCCCTTTTTATTAATTTTAGGCTACGCGATTGTCAGCTTTTTTTTCCACCAATTAACATTCGATTGTATTATGCCTGTACAAAACAGACATGAGGGGCTTTACGACCCATCCTTTGAGCATGACGCATGTGGTATCGGTTTTGTTGCCAATATTAAAGGAAACAAATCGCACCAGATTATCTCCGATGCACTGACGGTGCTGGAAAACATGGAGCACAGGGGCGCCTGTGGTTGTGAAAACAATACAGGTGACGGAGCTGGCATTATGATCCAGATGCCCCATGAATTCTTCTTCGACGAATGTATTAAACTAGGTGTCCATCTGCCCGCTTATGGGAAATATGCAGTTGGCGTGTTGTTTTTTCCTAAAGAAATACGTTTAAGAGAAGAATGCCGCGAGATCTTTAACCGCTCCGCAGAAAAGTTAGGACTGGAATTACTGGCCTACCGGAAGGTACCCGTAAACACAAGCGACATCGGCGCTACCGCCCTATCGGTAGAACCTGAGATCGAGCATGTATTTATTGCCTGCCCCGACCACATCAGCAATCCCGAAGATTTTGAACGTAAGTTGTTCGTATTGCGGAACTACGCCAGCCATACCATTAACAACACCGTTAAAAAAGATCCTATCGGATTCTATGTAGCATCCCTGTCCTATAAAACAGTGGTCTACAAAGGACAACTTACCAGCGGTCAGGTACGGAACTACTTCAACGACCTCAGCAACAAACGTGTAGTATCGGCCTTCGGCCTGGTACACTCCCGTTTCGCTACCAACACGTTCCCCTCCTGGAAACTGGCACAGCCTTTCCGCTACATTGCGCACAACGGAGAGATCAACACACTGCAAGGCAACCTCAACTGGCTTAAAACCAGCGAAAACGGGTTCACCTCCCCCTTCTTCTCCAAAGAAGAAATGGATATGGTACTACCCATTGTCATGAGCGAACAATCCGACTCCGCCTGCCTCGACAATATGATCGAGCTGCTGACGCTTACCGGACGCTCTCTGCCGCATGTAATGATGATGCTCATACCCGAAGCCTGGGATGGCAACGAACACATGGATGCCACTAAAAAAGCATTCTATGAGTACCACGCCACCATGATGGAACCCTGGGACGGACCAGCGTCTATCTCGTTTACCAATGGCAAGATGATCGGCGCTACTTTAGACAGGAACGGCTTACGCCCATCCCGCTACTGTGTTACCAACGACGATCGCGTGATCATGGCATCAGAAACAGGCGCCCTCCCCGTAGACCCCGCTACCATCATCGAAAACGGCCGCTTACAGCCAGGCAAAATGTTCGTGGTAGACATGGAACAGGGACGTATCATCAGCGATACCGAATTAAAACAAACCATCTGCAGCCAGAAACCTTACGCAGAATGGCTCAACAAATACAAGATCAGGCTCGAAGAGCTACCCGAACCACGTGTGCTCTTCACCCACCTCGAATCTGACCAGATCTTTAAATACCAGAAAGCCTTCGGTTATTCCACAGAAGACCTCGATACCATCATCGCACCAATGGCGGTAGATGGCAAAGAACCCATCGGCTCCATGGGCACCGATGCCCCGCTGGCAGTATTGAGCGACCAGCCACAGCATTTAAGCCATTATTTCAAACAACTGTTTGCACAGGTGACCAACCCGCCTATCGACCCCATCAGGGAACGTATGGTAATGTCGCTGGCCACCTTCGTAGGTAATAACGGCAACCTGCTGGTAGAAGACCCGCTGACCTGCCACTCCGTGGTATTGAAACACCCCGTTTTAAACAACCACGAATTAGAGAAACTGAGAAGCATTGATACCGGCATTTTCCAGGCCAAAACGTTACAGACATACTTCCGCGCAAACGGGAAACCAGGAGCGCTGAAAGCAGGCATAGAACGCCTCTGCCGTTACGCCGTAGACGCCGTTAATGACGGATTTGAAGTGATCATCCTGTCCGACAGGGCGATCGATAGCGACCACGCGCCTATTCCAATGCTGCTCGCCGTATCAGCCGTACACCACCACCTCATCCGCAAAGGCCTGCGCAGCCAGATTGGCATCGTAGTGGAAGCAGGAGACGTTTGGGAGGTACATCACTTCGCATGCCTTATCGGTTTTGGCGCAACAGCCATCAACCCTTATCTCGCATTATCTTCTATCAGGGACATGCAGCTCAGCGGTAAACTTCAAACCACGCTCGATCATGAACAACTGAAGAAAAACTATATCAAAGCCGTTTGCGAAGGCCTGCTGAAAGTGTTCTCCAAAATGGGGATCTCTACCCTGCAATCGTACCAGGGAGCGCAGATCTTCGAGATCATAGGCATCAACAGGGAAGTAGTAGACAAATATTTCACCAACGCCACCTCACGTATCGAAGGACTTGGCCTGGATGAAATTGCACGCGAAACCCTCGCCAAACATAACCTGGCGTTCAGCCGTACCGAAATCCCGGTAGACCGTTTGCCCGTAGGCGGCTTGTATCAATGGAAACGCAAAGGCGAATTCCACCTGTTCAACCCGCAAACCATCCACCTGCTGCAACACGCTACTAAAACAGGTGACTATACCACGTTTAAAAAGTACACCAAACTGGTTAATGACCAGAGCGAAAGAGCAGCAACCTTACGCAGCCTGTTCCAGTTTAAAAGAACAAGGCCTTCTATTTCAATCGACGAAGTAGAACCTGCAGAAGGTATTTATAAACGCTTCGCTACCGGCGCCATGAGCTTTGGTTCCATATCATGGGAAGCACATACCACCCTGGCGATAGCAATGAACCGCCTCGGAGGCAAAAGCAATACCGGCGAAGGCGGTGAAGATGAACAACGTTACAACCTGTTGCCCAACGGCGACTCTATGCGTTCTGCCATCAAGCAGGTAGCATCCGCACGTTTCGGCGTAACAAGCCAGTACCTCACCGAAGCAGACGAACTGCAGATCAAAATGGCGCAGGGAGCCAAGCCCGGTGAAGGTGGTCAGCTGCCCGGCCATAAAGTGGATGACTGGATCGGTAAAACACGTCACTCTACTCCCGGCGTAGGTCTTATCTCTCCGCCGCCACACCACGATATTTACTCTATCGAAGACCTGGCACAGCTGATCTTCGACCTCAAGAATGCAAACCGCGCAGCACGCATCAACGTGAAACTGGTAAGTAAAGCAGGTGTAGGCACAATCGCGGCAGGTGTGGCAAAAGCCAAAGCCGATGTTATCCTCATCGCAGGTCACGATGGCGGTACCGGCGCCTCGCCCATCAGCTCCATCAAACACGCCGGTCTGCCTTGGGAACTCGGTCTTGCCGAAACCCATCAAACACTGGTAAGAAACAAACTCCGTAGCCGCGTGGTAGTGCAGGCCGATGGCCAGATGAAAACCGGCCGCGACATAGCCATCGCAGCCTTACTGGGTGCCGAAGAATGGGGCGTAGCTACAGCGGCCCTGGTAGTAGAAGGTTGTATCATGATGCGTAAGTGCCACCTGAATACCTGCCCCGTAGGCGTTGCCACCCAGGACCCGGAATTACGCAGCAGGTTTAGCGGCGATCCCGAACACGTGATCAACTTCTTCAAATTCATAGTGCAGGAATTACGTGAGATCATGGCGGAACTGGGCTACAAAACAGTGAACGAAATGGTAGGCCAGGTAGAAAACCTCGAAATGCGTGATAATATCACCCACTGGAAGACCAGCAAGATCAACCTGTCACCCGTTCTTTATAAAGAACCGGCTTCCGAATATACCGGCCTCTACAACCAGGAATCACAGGATCATGGCATCGCCGATGTACTCGACTGGAAACTCCTCGAAGCAGCAAAACCCGCACTTGAGAAGAAAGAAAAAGTGACTGCATCTTTCAATATCAGGAATACAGACCGCACAATAGGCACGATATTATCGAACGAGATCACCAAACGCTACAAAGCCGAAGGTTTACCCGATACTACCATCCACTTCAAGTACACAGGTACTGCCGGTCAAAGCTTTGCAGCTTTCAATACCAAAGGCATTACACACGAACTCGAGGGCGACGCCAACGACTACTTTGGCAAAGGCTTGAGCGGATCTAAACTGATCGTTTATCCTTCTAAAAAAGCTTCTTTCAAACCCGAAGACAATATCATCATTGGTAACACAGCATTTTACGGTGCAACCAGCGGCGAAGCATATATCCGCGGTAAAGCGGGTGAACGCTTTTGTGTAAGGAACTCGGGCGCTAAAGTGGTAGTGGAAGGCGTAGGCGATCACGGCTGCGAATACATGACAGGCGGCGTTGCCGTAGTGTTAGGCCCCACAGGAAGAAACTTTGGAGCCGGCATGAGCGGCGGTATCGCTTTTGTATACGACGTAACAGGCAACTTCGCTTCGCTGTGTAATACTGAAATGGTAGATCTCGATCCGCTCGATCACGAAGACGCAGCATTGCTGAAACAAATGATCACACAGCACTATAACACAACCGGAAGTACAGTAGCGAAATTCGTGCTCGACGACTTCGAAAGTCAGTTACACCATTTCCTGAAAGTATTCCCGAGAGACTACAAAGCTGTATTGCAGACACAGAAAACCAAAACTGAAATTCAAAAGTAAGCTATAGGTACAAGCCATGCTTTCAAGCACCTTTCACCTTTTACTTTATACTTTTTAATAAAGAAAAACATGGGTAAACCAACCGGTTTTTTAGAATTTACCAGGGAGCTGCCGTCCAAAACTGCTGCGGCAGACCGTGTGAAGAATTATGGAGAATTTGTTCAGCGCTTCAGCAATGAAAAACTGAATGAACAGGCAGCCCGTTGTATGAACTGCGGCGTACCTTTTTGTCATAGCGGTTGCCCTTTAGGCAACGTCATCCCTGAGTTTAATGATGCCGTGTATCGCAAAAGCTGGAAAGAAGCTTACGAGATACTTAGCTCTACAAATAATTTCCCTGAATTCACAGGACGTATCTGCCCTGCCCCTTGCGAAAGCGCTTGTGTACTGGGTATTAACCAACCACCCATCACCATCGAGGAAATAGAAAAGCATATCATAGAAATTGCTTTTGAAAACGGACTGGTTAAACCACGCAAACCCAACGTTCGCACCGGCAAGAAGATAGCAGTAGTAGGCTCAGGCCCTGCAGGACTTGCAGCAGCAGCACAATTAAACTATGCAGGTCATAACGTCACCGTATTCGAACGCGACAACAAACCAGGTGGCCTGCTGCGCTACGGTATCCCCGATTTCAAATTGGAGAAAACAGTGATCGACAGGCGTATCGGCTTAATGGAAGAAGAAGGCATCATCTTCAACTGCAACGCCAATGTGGGCGTAAACATCAGTGTAAACGACCTGTTACGCGAATACCATGCAATAGTACTGGCAGGCGGATCTACTGTTCCCAGAGACCTTCCTGCTACAGGCCGCGCCCTCAAAGGCGTTCACTTCGCTATGGATTTCCTGAAACAACAGAACCAGCGTGTTGCCGGCGAGCCGATCACTGTAGAAGAAATAAAAGCAACAGGTAAAAATGTGATCGTGATAGGCGGTGGCGACACCGGCAGCGATTGTGTAGGTACATCAAACAGACATGGCGCCGCTTCCGTAACGCAATTTGAGTTGTTACCAAAACCATCCGCTACACGTACACCTTTCATGCCCTGGCCTACCTACCCGATGATCCTGAAAGTATCCTCTTCACACGAAGAAGGCTGCGAACGTCATTGGGCTATTGCTACCAAAGCGTTTGTAGGTAACGACAAAGGCGAATTAACTGCTTTGAAAGTGGTAGACCTCGAATGGAAGATCGCCGAAGACGGCCGCCCCGCACAGTTTGTTGAAATAGCAGGAAGCGAGCGTACATTACCTTGCGAACTGGCCTTGCTGGCAATGGGCTTCGTTCATGCACAGCACGAAGGAATGATCAAACAACTGGGAGTAGATACCGACGACCGTGGCAATGTAAAAGCCGGCGAACGGGAGTTCCAAACCAATATCAACAAAATATTCGCCTGTGGCGATATGCGCCGCGGACAATCTCTCGTAGTTTGGGCCATCAGCGAAGGCCGCGAATGCGCCAGAAAGGTCGATGAATTTCTAATGGGAACTTCCCTCCTCGAAACCAAAGACGCATCACTCTTACAGGCAGTCTTATAGAATCCGGAGTTTACCCCGAATTAAAAAACTACCAGAAACCATCACGAAAGTGATGGTTTTTTTATTTATCGCCTACAACAAAGCCAGAAATAAATTAAGATAATTTATAATTTATTTTATTCATCAAAACAGCCATTCTTATAGATAAAATTGAAAATTCTGAACTTACAGATTTACACTCAATTTTATGCCTCAAACAGCTGTGTATTAAATACATATACTATCATATAATACAAAATAATATTTAAAAAATACTTTAGTATATCTCTAAATAATCGTATTTTTATTTAAACGACATCATATTTATTTAAAACTAATCTAACACTTATGAGTAGAGTTACTGCGAAGAGGGTACTTCCCTTTTTACTACTTGCGGCAGTTGCGGTTATTTCGATTTTCATCCCATCCGTAGCCATGTTCGACGATGGTAAATACAGTGCAGCGGATATGACCTTTATTTTGGTAGCTGCTGCCCTGGTATTTTTGATGACACCTGGTCTGGCATTTTTCTATGGCGGTATGGTTCACCGTAAAAACGTGATTTCCACCATGATGAAAAGCCTCGTGGCTGCCGGCGTCATCAGTGTTTTATGGGTTGTAGTAGGGTTTAGCCTTTGTTTCGGTGACTCTATCGGTGGTTTCATAGGCAATCCTACCACTTTCCTGTTCTTTAAGAACGTTGTATCCAGCGTTCCCCAATTACAGGGTGCATCTGCTCCGTTGACTATTCCATTGCTGCTTTTTGCCGTTTTCCAGCTGATGTTTGCCATCATCACTCCCGGTCTGGTAGTAGGTGCAGTTGCAGAAAGAATTCGCTTTACAGCCTATGTATTGTTCATCGTACTGTTTGGCCTGCTCGTATATGCGCCTCTGGCACACTGGACATGGCATCCTAACGGCTTCCTGTTTAAAATGGGTGTACTTGACTTTGCAGGTGGCACTGTAGTACATATCTCTGCCGGTTGTGCAGCTTTGGCTGGCGCACTGGTATTAAAACGCAGAAAATCGCATATCGAACAAAAAGAAATTCCACCAGCTAACGTGCCTTACGTGCTCATTGGCACCGGCTTATTATGGTTTGGCTGGTTTGGTTTCAACGCAGGCTCTGCTTTAGCTGCTGGTCCCCTGGCTATTTCTGCCTTCGCTACTACCAATACAGCCGCAGGCGCTGCAGGTTTGTCCTGGATGTTCTTCGACGTAATGCGTGGTAAAAAACCTTCTGCCCTCGGCTTCTGTATCGGTGCTGTTGTAGGCCTGGTAGCCATTACGCCCGCAGCTGGTTTCGTAGCTATCCCACAAAGTATATTTATCGGCGTATTTGCTGCCATCGTATCTAACCTGGCAGTATATTATAAACAAAAATCAACACTCGACGACACGCTCGACGTATTTCCCTGCCACGGCATTGGTGGTATGGTAGGTATGCTCATGACAGGTGTATTTGCTACTAAATCAGTGAACGGAGCCGGAGCCGATGGCCTTTTATACGGCAACCCCAGTTTCTTCTTCATCCAGTTGAAAGCAATGCTGATCGTAGTAGCTTACAGCTTCACCGTATCATTTGCCATCTTTAAATTCATCAGTTTAGTGCTGCCTTTACGTGTTACTTCTGAAGAAGAAGAACTGGGTCTCGATACCACACAGCACAACGAAGAATATGCAGGTCAGTTACATGCATCAACTGCTGTACCTGCCTAGCGGTATATCCTGCCGGTATACAACACAAGCAATCAAAACTAACTTTCTTCTTTTTTCACATTAACCAAATCAACACAGACTAACCAATTTAACGAAACGAAAACTCAAAGACACTAACTGCTTTCTTCATTCATCATCAAATAGAAAAGGTACTGCCTGTTCGCTACCGGACTTCTGGAACAAGTTCAGTAGCAGGCAATACCTTTCCATTAACACTTAAAATTCATTGCAATGTTACAAAAAATTCTTGCAACGGGAGTTGCTGCATCATTGTGCGCAGTCAGTTTCGCTCAGGACACCACAAAGAAAGGCACCTTCACTTTATCAGGAAATTTAGACGCTTATTACAGGTACAATTTCAGTAATCCACCACATCCTTCTGAAGCACCTACTCCCCCTACTGCACCAGGGTATCTGAATTATAATAGTCCAACCAGCTTTACAGCGACTCACAATTCATTTGAACTGGGCATGGCATCCATCAAAGCAGAATACACGAAAGGAAAAGCCGGCGTAGTCATTGATCTGGGCTTCGGACGCAGGGCAGAAGAGTTTGCCTATAACGATGCCAATACAAGATTGGCCATCAAACAGGCATACGTAACCTTTGCTCCCAGCGATGCCATAAAATTCAGCTTCGGTAGCTGGGCCACACATGTCGGCTATGAAGTGCTGGATCCCTACCTGAACCGTAACTATAGCATGAGTTATATGTTCTCTTATGGCCCCTTCTCTCATACCGGTATTAAAGCCGACATCGCATTGGGAGGAGCCAGCTCTTTAATGGTAGGTATTGCCAATCCTACAGATTACAGGAGCGCACCCAAAGCACCAAAAACAGTATTGGCGCAGTTTGCAACAGGTTCGTCCGATGAAAAACTGAAAGCCTATCTGAACTTTGCAGGAGGCAAACAAGATGATCTTACAAGAGTATACCAGGGCGATGTGGTATTAACCTATGCTTTCTCGGATAAATTCAGCATGGGCTATAACGGTACCTATCAGTCAGTGGGAACCCGTGCCACCACAAACACCTCATGGGAAAGCTCCAAATGGTGGGGCTCCGCGCTGTACTTCAACGTCGACCCTACCGACTATTTTGGCCTTACCCTGAGAACGGAATACCTTGGCGACAAAGACCATGTTAAATTTGGCAATGTATTTTCTCCAACACTGTCAGCCAATTTCAAAGTAGATAATCTTACTATTATCCCTGAGTTCAGATTCGATTCAGCCAAAGACGAACTATTTGTAAAGAAGTCCGGCGATGTAACAAAATCAACCGGCTCATTTATACTGGCGGCTACTTACCATTTCTAGCATAGAACATTATTCAGCTATAGGATTTCGTCCTGTAGTCTTTATGCAAAGCAGATCAAACATCAACACAATCAAAAAGAGGCTGTAACCAATACAGCCTCTTTTGAATTATAGGTTGTCCCGTCCTAAAATATGTTGACACAATCATCATATGAATATGGAAAATGCAGTAACGCCTCTGTCTCAAAAGCGGACTCAAAAAGATTACAGTTTAGCTTTCAAATTACAGGTAGTGAATGAGGTAGAAAAGGGCTTATTAAACCAGTATAAGATACTAAAACGAACACAACTATCTATTCCATTCGTCTGAATACAACAAAATGATGTGTCGGCGTGTCGCAGCTCCTGGGCCTGACAAGCCGGCGCTTCAACAAAAAGCCACCACAACTTCGTAAACCTCTGCAACCACCAGGTAATACAATTGGCCCGGATGCGGAGAAAAGATCAACGCTTTTCCCATCTGTCTTCCACTGCCCGGAAAGCCACGCAGTTGTTGTCCGCAACTCAAAAAAACAGTCACCTTTAAGGATCAGCGTATCACTGTATGGAGAAGAAAGCCATCTCCCCGTTGCTACCTTCCCGGTAAGCTTGCAGCTGGATGAACCCAACATCACAGCCAAAAGAAAAAGGCAGGAATAATAAGTGGATGACTTCATATAAAAATTTGACGGCAACTTTTAGCCGGTAAAAAAATAGGGCGTACCTCATAGTAAGATACACCCTATTTCATTTTGCAGCTGTTCTTTATACAGAGTTCCTGCCCGCATTGATAATGCCGAAAGAACAACGCATGATCAGTTTCTCGTAGCTGTCTTTATAAGGAGACGGGATGAGCTTTTCTTCCAGGTCCCGCATTTTCGTAATACCAAATTGCTGAATTGTAAGTAAGGGTAATACAATACGCTCCCGCATCTGGATAGAGAGCTGGTCAACAGGATAATCACTCATCAGGTCATCTTCACCCGACATACGCAGGATATATTTTTTAGTAAGCTCATACTCCTCGTAGATCATATTCCAGATCTCGCCGTATTTAGGATGATTTGACAGGAACGCTGTTAAAGGGAAGAAACTTTTCTTCATGGTCATTTCACAGTTATCCATGAGCGTTTTAAAGAAAAGGCTTCTTTTATAAAGACGTTTGATATCCTCCCACTTGCCTGCATCTTCCATTTTCTTTAACGCAGTGCCTACACCGTAATAGCCTGTCACGTTTTGTTTTAACTGGCTCCATGAACCCACATAAGGAATAGCGCGCAGATCATTCAGCGACAACTTGCTGCTGTTACCACGTTTCGAAGGCCGGCTGCCGATATTGGTCTGACCATAGAAACGCAGGGGGCTGGCATGAGCCAGGTATTCAAGGAAATAAGGATGGTTCTTTAATTCCACATAACTTACATGCCCTTCTTTCGCCAGTGCTTTCACCAGTTCTTCATCTTCGGGTTCAAGCGTCGTCTCACGGGGAGCAGATAACGCACTGGCTACACCTGCATGGATCAGCTGTTCAATATTGTACTGGGCGGCCTCAGTTGTTCCAAAGTTAGAACTGATGGTTTGTCCCTGTATAGTGATCTGGATTTCGTTATTGGCAATGTTCTGGCCCATGGAGGCATAGAACTTATGTGTTTTACCACCGCCACGTGCGGGAGGGCCTCCCCTGCCATCGAAGAACACTACATCTACTTCATATTCCCTGGAAATACGCGTCAGCTCTTCTTTTGCTTTATAGATACTCCAGTTAGCCATCAGGTAACCACCGTCTTTGGTTCCATCAGAGAAACCAAGCATGATGGTTTGTTTGTTGCCACGCGCTTTCAGATGCGCTTTATAAGCATCTATCTCATACAGCTGCTTCATAACAGAAGCTGCCTGCTGAAGGTCTTCAATGGTCTCAAACAAAGGAACGATATCTACTTTCAGCGCATTCTTGGCCCAGCCGCTCATAAGCAGCAGCCCATACACTTCCATCATATTGAGGGCGCTCATGGTATGGCTGATGATATAGCGGTGGCAACCGGCTTCACCATTGCATTCCTGGATCTCCATGATACCATTCATACTCGCCAGCGTATCAACATGCACCTCTTCCGAGAGTACATTGAAATCGCTCACTGGTTTGGCATTGATAAGCGCTTGTATTTTGCCTGCTTCATCAAGACTATTATAATCTTTGGGAAGCGCATCTGTTTTTTCCACCAGTTCTTCTATGGCAGAAGTATGAATAGAGCTGTCCTGGCGTACATCGAGAGAAGCAAAGTGTAAACCAAACAGCTGTACTTTGCTGATCATGTTATCGACCATATTCAGGAACAGCCCGTTGTGATCAGTGATCAGCGTTTCGCGCACCTGCTGCAGTGTTTGTTCGAGCTCTGTAGCAGAAATATCCGATTCGTACCCCGGTACGAAAATGTTGTTGTAAAGCTTCGATTCAAGCGCTGCCATCACATGATCCACACCTTTAAAAGTAAGACGGCGTTTGAGCCTGCGGATCGAGAAGTAGTAGCATTTAAGAATCGTGCTGCGTAATGAAGCCGCTACCTGCAGGGTAGTTTTCGCATTTACGAACGGGTTGCCATCCCTGTCGCCCCCGGGCCAGAAGCCCAGTTGTATCAGCGGGTTGGTATCGAGACTGGCATCGGGGAACTGCGATTTCATATCGCTCAGGATCTGGCCTGAAGCAGGATAGAAAATATTCTCGAGGTACCACAGTAAGCTTACCGCCTCATCGAAAGGCGTTGGCTTATTCTTTTTCAGGAAAGGCGTTTTACCAAGCTGGCGGAGGTATTGGTTTACCATACCCGCATTATCTTCTGTCAGCGCCTTTGAGAGATCGTTGATGATACCCAGCACCTCGCCCGGATAGAACTGGGTTGGATGCGCAGTGAGTACAAGACGAACGGAGAAACGTTTCAGTTTTTCGTTCAGCGCTTCTTTTTTCTGACTTTGCTCCGCTTCCGATTCCAGGTGCCTTAAGGTACCCGGGCCGTGAAGATCACGGATATACTGGAAAGCCGAATCTTCAAGCGCATCAAAAAGCACTACCTGCCTTTCGGTGTATTGAATGAAACGGAAAAGCAGATCTACCTGCTCCTGTTCCTTCTGGTAAGGCGTATATTGCTGGAAAAAGGACGCGATAATATCCGACGGGCTTTGCTGCTTCCGGAATCCTTCTTCGCAATGGAGCAGGAACAGGGATAAAAGAACACCTGTTTTCTCGATGCGATGGAATGGAAGTGCCGTAAAGAGACTGTTATAAAGCTGAAACCTGATACCTACCAGGTTCTTGTACTGTTGTAAAGCATTATCCATATTCTATGCATTAGTAACTTTATGGCAAGCAAACTGTTATAGCCGCCCAAGTTAGCACAATTTGACGGTTGGCATGGGTAAAGACATAAAAAATGAATATTATTCAATTTTCAACCTTGTATTAACAACAATTGTTAGCCCACCAACAGTTTTTTTATTTTTGGCAGGTTGGGCGTATTTTCGCACATCTTTATCTATAAAATTTACGAGCCATGGCATACGATGTAATTGTTTTGGGTAGTGGACCCGGTGGATATCCTGCCGCTATCCGGGCTTCTCAGCTAGGATTTAAAGTAGCTATCATTGAAAAGGAATTATTGGGTGGTATTTGCCTGAACTGGGGATGTATTCCTACCAAGGCCCTGCTGAAAAGCGCCCAGGTATACGAATACATGAAGCACAGCACCAGCTATGGCATTAACGCCAGTGGCGTAGAAGCCGATTTCGGCGGTGTTATCAAGCGCAGCCGTGGTGTAGCGGAAAAAATGACCAAAGGCGTTCAGTTCCTGATGAAAAAGAACAAGATCGACGTCATCATGGGTTATGGCAAACTGAAAGCAAAAGGAAAAGTAGAGGTTACTGCCGCAGACGGTTCTAAACAAATAGTAGAATCAAAATATATCGTAGTTGCTACAGGTGCACGCGCCCGCGAATTACCCAACCTGCCTATCGACGGTAAAAAAGTGATCGGGTACCGCGAAGCAATGGTTTTACCCGAGAAACCCAAAAGCATGATTGTAGTAGGCAGCGGCGCCATAGGCGTTGAGTTTGCTTATGTTTACAACAGCATGGGCACCAAAGTTACCATCGTTGAATTCCTCCCACGCATCGTTCCTGTTGAAGACGAAGATGTTTCCAAAGAACTGGAAAAACAATTCAAAAAAGGCGGCATCGAAGTAATGACCAACTCAACCGTTGAGAAAGTTGATACTTCAGGAAACGGCGTAAAAGCTACCGTTAAAAAACAAGATGGCAGCACTGTTGTGCTGGAAGCTGATGTTGTACTAAGCGCCGTTGGTATCACTGCCAACATCGAAAATATCGGTCTCGAAGAACTTGGCATCAAAACCGAAAAAGGTAAGATCTCTGTAGACAAATACTATCAGACCAATGTTGCCGGCATCTTCGCTATTGGTGACTGCGTTCCTGGTCAGGCGCTGGCGCACGTGGCTACCAAAGAAGGTATCAACGCAGCAGAATACATGGCTTACCTGGAGAAGAAATTCCACCACCAGCCCGAAGCGGTAGATTACAATAACGTACCTGGTTGTACTTATTGCACTCCTGAGATCGCGAGCGTTGGTTATACCGAGAAAGCAGCTAAAGAAGCTGGTTTTGAAGTGAAAGTGGGTAAATTTCCATTTGTAGCTTCCGGTAAAGCAACTGCTGCCGGCGCTACTGAAGGCTTCGTAAAAGTGATCTTCGACGCTAAATACGGTGAATTGCTTGGTGCACACATGATCGGCGCCAATGTTACCGATATGATCGCTGAAGTATCCCTGGCCCGCAAGCTTGAAACCACTGCACACGAGATCTTAAACGCCATCCACCCGCATCCAACGATGAGTGAAGCGTTTAAAGAAGCTACTGCTGCAGCTTATGGCGAAGCAATAGACATCTAAGAACAGATAACAGACTATAGATGAGAATGGCTTATAAATAAAAATAGCCGTCGAGTCGCTTAAACGGGTATCCTTCTCCGCCAGGGTCCCGAACAAAAAAGAGGCCGTATCGCTTATGATACGGCCTCTTTTATTCGGGGCTTTGTCCCGTCCTAAAATATGTTGACACAATCATCATATGAATATGGAAAATGCAGTAACGCCTCTGTATCAAAAGCGGACTCAAAAAGATTACAGTTTCGAACCAGATGGGACCAGCCTGCTAAAAACGCAGTTTCAGGGAAGGCAAACCTGCTTTGGCAGGCAGCTGGTGGCAGGGATAAGGGGGGCAAGTGCGATACAAGTGCGATGTAAGTGCGATGCAAGTGCGGTTTAGGAAGCTTTATGGTATACTCATCGTATATCCTCATATTATCCTTTCCGGGTAAACCGGAAAATAAGAAGTGCCATGAGCATGCAGCTGATACCGGCAAGGGTTACACCGTTCCAGCCTGCCTGACGCCACATAAATAATCCCAAAGCTGAGCCAAACGATGTTCCGATAAAGCTAATGGTCATAAATACGGTGTTTAACCTGTTCCTGGCTTCGGGAAGCAGTGCATAAACACGGCTTTGGTTGGAAACATGGATTGCCTGAGCGCCAAGATCCATGACAACGATACCGGCAATGATGGCTATAAGAGAATGCGGTAAGAAATGGAAGATCAGGTAACCCGTAATTACCAGCGCTATTCCCAAGCCAATAGCGAATCTGGGATTCCGCTTATCGGCAGCAGCCCCAACCACGGGAGCCGCCAATGCACCCGCCGCAGCCGCAAGGCCAAATAATCCCAGCTTATCGCTATGATAACCGAAGGGCGGACCAGACATATGTAAAACCATCGTGGTCCAGAACATACCAAATACGGCAAAAGCCAATGCGTTGATAGCCGAAGCCTCCCGCAGCAACGGCAGCTCCCTGATAAGCGTCAGCAAAGATTTCATCAGCTGGCCATAAGAACCGGTAAAAGAGGGCCGGTTCACCGGAAAAGCAAAACGCATCAGCAAGATCAGGCAGAGCATAATTCCCGCCGCTATCCAATACATACTTCTCCATCCCAGCCAGGCCCCTACAAAGCCGCTTAAGGTTCTCGACAACAATACCCCTATCAGCAATCCGCTCATAACAATACCTATCACCCTGCCCCTTTTTGCAGGCGAAGCCAGGCTGGCGCTCAAAGGCAGTATCAATTGCGGTACAACAGAGGTAAAGCCAATTAACAGGCTGGCAATTTCAAGGATCAGTAGAGAAGGAGCATTCGCAGCTACCAGCAACGCCACCATCGCACAGCTGCTCGTAAAAAGGATCTGTTTACGGCGTTCTATTTTATCGCCCAGCGGCACAAAGAACAAAAGCCCCATTGCATATCCTATCTGGGTAAGAAAAGTGATCACCCCTGCCCTGCTTTCTTCTACTTTAAATTCCTGGCTTATCAGTACGATCAAAGGCTGGCAGTAATAAATATTCGCTACGATCAGGCCCGTACAGGCCGCCATAAATACGATATGCCATTGCTTAAGTTCCCTGTGCTCCATTCCCTTAAGATACGATTTAGTATAATAAAAGGCCAGGCATCAACCCATTGGGGAAGATGCCTGGCTCTGAATTTCTTTCACTGCCGAAGTCTTACAAATGCCGGCAGCTTTGATGATTGAAAAGACTTACCCGGTAAAGTTTACGAGCCGCCGAATACTTTTTTCAGCAGGTCGGAAGTGCGCGCCAAAGGATCTTTGCGAATAGACTTCTCTTCCAACCCTACCTGGTAAAAAATACCGGACAATGTTCTTTGAGTAACAAAAGCACTGAGGTCGGGGTTAATTTTACTTACCAGCGGTATTTTATTGTAAGCTGTGATCAGGTTGTTCCAGTGTTTGGTAGCATCTACTTTTGCCAGCGAAGTTTCGATCACCGGGCGGAAAGCTTCTGTCAGCGGAGAGGTTGTTTTGGTACGCAGGTAGCCTGTAGCGGCGGTATCGCTGCCCCTGAGAATACCCCAGGCATCCTGGATAGACATACCTTTGATGGCGCTAACGAAAATAGGAGCTGCACTTTTGGCAGCATCCTCAGCTGCACGGTTCATAGACAGGATGGCGTCGTCAACCAGTTTGCCCATTCCTACGCTGCGCAGTGTTTTTTCTACCTTTTGCGCTTCTTCAGGTAACAATATTTTAATAGCGGCATCTTTAAAGAAGCCGTCGACAGACGATAACTGTTTGGTGCCTTTTTCTACACCTACCGCGAGCGCTTCTTTGAGGCCGCTTGCTACATCATTGGTACTCAACGAGTCTTTGCTGCCGGTGACAGATTTAAGCAGTCCACTGAGGGAAGGTTTGGAAGAAGAAGTAGTGTCTTTTTTGAATAGTTTGCCTAACTGGGCATTAGCCGCACCCCAGCTGAAAGACGCCAGGAGAAGCAGCAAACCGATTTTTTTCATATTCATATTTAAGGTATCCAAAAATAGAAGTATGCGTGATAATAACAAGTTAAATAGAGACGAGCAGGGAATTTTACACGGCAGGAAGATATAATGCCCTTATTTTTGCGCGAATTGAGCACGATAATGAAATTACAGCACTTTCTTCCTGCCGCCCTGATATTCCTGTTATTATCCTGTGGAAATAACAATAGCAACGATAGCAATGATGCCGGTTCTCCTTCGGCCACTATTGTTCCGGCGGCAATTGATTATACTGTCGTTAAAACCTATCCGCACGATACTTCTTCTTATACCCAGGGACTTATATGGCATAACAATACTTTGTACGAAGGCACCGGCAGAGTAGGATACTCCAAACTGGCCAAAATTGATATTGAAACCGGCAAAGCTTCGCAACAGCAGTTCAATGCAAAAAATGAATTCGGGGAAGGCATCACCATCCTGGATAACAAAATATACCAGTTGACCTGGGAGAATCATAAAGTATACGTATACGATGCAGAAAGCTTTAAAAAATTGCAGGAGTTTGCCTGGCCTTATGAAGGATGGGGAATTACTACCGATGGTAAAAACCTTATCATCAGCACAGGAGGCAGCAATATTTACTATGTAAACCCTTCCGATTTCAAGATCCTCCGCACAGTTGGCGTAACAGATAATTATGGCCCTGTTGATAATATCAATGAACTGGAGTACATCAATGGCTTTATCTATGCCAATAAATACCTGACCACTTATATCCTGAAAATAAATCCAGAAACAGGTACGGTAACAGGACGGCTGGATCTGAAAGACATTTTCCAAAAGAGCGGCAAAACCTATGATGCCGGTATGATCCCCGATCCTACAGAAGATGTATTAAACGGTATTGCCTATGACTCTGCCAAAAACAGCCTTTATGTTACGGGTAAGCAATGGCCTTTGTTGTTTGAGATTAAGATCAATTAAGTTAAGATCAGCATAAATGCAAAGCCCGCATACCTTAATGGTTGCGGGCTTTGCATTTATAAATATCATCTGCTTGCGCAGGCAGCATTGCTTATTTTTTGATCCGGGCAATATAGATAACAGAGCTGCACTTTTCAGGATGTGCAGAGGCTTTGCGATTAGAGTGCCAGCCACTAAAGAATGCAGGTAACAGTCTTTGCTTTCCACTGCGGTACTGCTCGCTTAACATGCTTACATAAAAGCTGTCGAACCACATAGGCTGATGCTTTGTTACTTCAAAGCCATGCTGCTCCAGCAGCATGCCCATCGATTTTGGGGAGAAATGATAAAGATGGCGCGGCACGTCGTAGGCAGCCCAATATTCGCCGTATTCCTGCGCATCGCGGCTGGTGTAGTTGGGAACAGCGATCAGCAGCGTGCCGCCGGGTTTTATGACATTCCTGTAAGTAGAAAGATATCCATGCAGATCATGCACATGCTCCAGCACATGCCACATGGTGATAACATCAAACTGCTGTGCCGGTAACTGGTATAAATTATCCAGTGACTGTAACGCCAAACCATGTTGCCGGAGGGCATTGTTACGGGCGGTATCATCCGGTTCCAGTCCGGTTACCTGCCAGCCGGCCTGCTGCATGGTAGCGGCAAAAGCGCCGGTGCCGGCGCCCACATCGAGCAGGTTGCCCGATCTAATTCCTGAAAGACGGCTGACCAGCTTTCTTTTAGATTGAAGGGTATAACTTCGAACCAGGTGGTATAGACGATTAATAAGTCCCTTTTTTGTATCGGAATGCGACACATAGGCTTCAGACTGGTAGTATTTACCAATAGCTTCGGCAACGGGCACCTCCTGCGTGAAACGCAGCGTACAGCTCTTGCATTCCCATATATCAAAAGTTTCTTTGCTTACGGTATAGTCTTTGGCTTTCAAGACCGGGAAAATATCCCCACTTTTACAGGCGGGACAGGACGTATATGTGATCTTTTCGCTCATGAGGAGCAAAGAAACGAGTTATGTACACAATAAAGTCAAGTTTCAGTTAAAAATGGCATGAAAAAAGCATAAAGAAGGCCATGCCATATTTAGTTTATTTAACTTACCCTGACAATCTATGATCAAGCGGTTAAAAAATACCTTCCTCATTATGAAGCAGGCCGGCATATATGTGCCTGTCACCTGGTATTTTGTACTATTCCTGGCATTTGGCACCCTTGTGTTCCGCTGGTTAATGGGTCAGCAGCAGCACCCCGACAATACCTATAGTGAAATCTTTACACTTTTACTGCTGGTATCCCTGTCCTGCGTAGGCATTTTGCTGGCCTGGGGTTTACTAAGTGTTTCTTTCTCCTTTTTGTTCTTCCTGATCAAAAAGCGCCGCCGCAAGGTGCATTGCAAACTGGAATCGCTGGCAGCCGATAGCCCTGGCGCCATGCGGCAACAACAAACGCTCCGGTTAGAGATCTCTCCCCTTATAAAACCATTGCTGGGTTTTGTAAAACTGCGTGTGATCTACGACCTGGAATACTACTCCGAAAAATTTTCACTGGCCGAAAAGAACAGGAAAAACTGGAGCCGGCTTGAAGGAACTTACCACTGGCCCTTACCCCAGATAAGGGAATACCGTATAGACCAGGTGATCGTTTATTTCGAAGACCTCTTCCAGTTCTTTTCATTCCCGGTAACGCTCGATATCAATGACCGCTTTTTTACAAGGCCCGACAAAGCTGCCAGCCGCCCTTTTCAGCTGAACCCGCGTAAAACGGAAGAAACGAATGTTCATATCGATGAAATGAAGAAAGTGGAAGGTGAGCACGTGAACTATAAACATTTTGAAGCCAATGACGATGTCCGCCGTATTGTATGGAAGATCTATGCAAAGAACAAGGAACTGGTAGTAAGGATGCCTGAGATCATGGACCCTTATGCGTCGCACCTCTGCCTGTATGCCTCTTTTCATACAGCGTTTCCCGTAAGTGACAGTATAGTAGTGAAGGAGCCTTTCCTGGATTATTATAAAACGATCGTGAACAGCACTTACGAGCAACTGGTAAAACAGGGTTTCGAGGTGCAGTATATTCCCGATCAGCCGATACGGCAAAACTGGGCTACGGAAGATGCGAGCGCTATCAGCCGCCTGATAAGCGTTACCCATTGGCAGCAACAGCAGGATATAAGCAGTTACGTTAAACCTGAGGATGCCGCCATTGTACTGGTATCGTCATTAAACGACGCCGGAGAAGTGGAGCGGCTGGTAAGCCGGTATGGTAACCAGATAAGTTTTGTATTGGTACGGTTGAGCAATAGCATGAAGCAGCAGGAAGTAAGAGACTGGCTTCAATGGTTATTCGTTCAATACGAGCCCAACACCTACGAGCGATACCGTCCTCAATGGCAGATCTCGCAATTACGCCGCAGCATTATAGCGAACGAAAAGAAAATAGCAGGGATCCTGGCAGCATACGAAAAATCAGTGGTAGTATAACTTATGAAAATTGGTAAAGTACATAATTGGAAAAAAGTTCTGACCCAACTATTGTTGCTGGCGTTACCTACGTTTGCGCTGGCAGCATATGTATTATGGGATGTTAATAATTACTACGCCATCCTCCAAAACAACTGGCTGAAGCAATCTGTTTATGTTGGAGCGGGCATGGCAGGTGCTTTGCTTTTCTACAGTTACCGCTTCCGGTTCATTACTACCGCCGCCTTATTGTTCCTTGTTTATTATACCGGTTATCGTTTTGTAGGGCAAGTGTCGGTAGGAGAATTCGACGCCTTTTTTGCATCCGTGCATTACCTGGTGTTTGTTATACTCTTTTCATCAGGCTGGATCTGTGGTTATGGTTTTTCGCGGTCCCGCTATTTCACTGTTTTCTGGTCATTATTCCTGCTGGCAGCACAAATTGTAACTACAAGCAAAACTGCCGACATAACAGCCAATGCCCTGATAGGCGCCCTATTACCTGTAATAGCCTACGCTGCTTATATCATCTACACTGCCGAGCTCATACGCAACATGACCGATTCGCAGGAAAGCTTTGGCTGGTTCATCGTAAAAAGGATGACCGGTTTCATTGTTATCATGACGCTGATACTGCTCGCCGTGTTTGCAATCTTTGATAAAGACTTTAAAGCAATAGAAAAGAAATGGGCAAATAATGAAGGGAAATACGACCGTAAGAAAAACGGAGGAGAAAGTATGACCCAACAGAACAAAGACGGCTCCATCAGCAATAAAGACAAAACCCAGTTAAGTGGTTCTTTGAATAAAGGGAAGCGGCTGGTATTTGTAGCCCGGCTCGATAACTACTTCGAAGATGGCGTCACCCCCAATCCTCTTTACTTCACCGCTTTTCATTATACAAAATTCGATACGCTTACACAGACATTTGAAACAGACAGCCTGATGCCTGCCAATGATCTCTTTAAACCCGATCCATCCAAAATACCGATCTATTTCGCGAAAACAGATTCTACAGTTATCAGGAACACCAATGCTACCCTGCACCGTAAAGTAGTGAACGCCGAGATCTACAAAACACTGCTGGCCCCCAATGAGTATGTAGCGCCTTCCACTGCATTCTTCTGTCAGCCCCTTCCCGTAGAGAATGCTTACAGGGAACAGTATAAAAGCGCCTATCGTGCGAAAATGTGGGTAAGCGATCTTAACAGCGCCTATTTCATTTACAACCCTGCGGGCAACGCATCACTGGAGTCGTTCCAGGAAACACGCTTTAACCTGTTACGTGAAGTAAAGGATTTCGCCACTGTCGATAATAAATTTTTAAAGTATTACACTTATATGCCGGATAACGCCGAATACAGGCGCATCGGCGACCTGGCAAAAGAGATCACAAAAGATGCGGTAACACCTGTTGACAAGATCATTGCTATCCGCGATTATTTTTTAAGCAAAGATGAGTTCGGACAACCTTTGTATAAATACACCGATAACCCTGGTGTACCGGGTATACCAAGCGCCAACAAGCTCAACTATTTCTTATTCGAGAACAGGCAGGGTTACTGTGCCTATTATGCCGGCGCCACTTTATTCCTGTTACGCGCGCTGGGCATTCCTTCAAGGGTCACGGCAGGCTTTCTCACCATAGACCGCAGCAGTAAAAACCCCGGCTGGTATTGGTTTTACGAAGACCAGGCGCACGCCTGGGTACAGGTTTATTTTCCCGGTTATGGATGGATAGACTTCGACACCACCGTACCCGATCAGAATACGCACGACGCACCACAGCCAGACGGTACGCCTCCCTTAAATATGCAGCAGGCCTATCTCGTTGCCGACGGTAATATTGTAACACTGGATACCCTTCGTAAAAAAGCTACAATGACCGTGGAAAAACTACTGTTCCACGACGAGAACTACCAGACTGAACATCCCGGCACTATCGATATAGATGCTTCGATAGCCAATGTTACTACCGACACGGGCGCCATACGCTTTGGACAGCTGAAGAAAGGCATGCATATTACCGCCGCATCATTCGCAGAAGCACTGAAAGATGACAAACCATTGCCAACGGAAGAACTGCAGGATATCTTAAAACGATTACCCAAACCTACCCCTGTAGATGAAATTAAAGTAATAGAACCCGAACAGCCCATATCCGATGCCAGTAAACAAAAGCTGGATGATAACACGTCTGTCAACTGGCTGCGGGTATTATATATCAGCCTGCTGGTGATCCTTTGCCTGGCTATAATAGTGGGTAGCCTGCCATGGCTGATATGGCAGTTCCTGCATCAAAGAGCCAGGCTAACGAAGGCGCCTGTAAGCAAGGCATTTTACCAATACCGGGCTGCCATGTACTACCTGCATCAGTTAGGTTATGCCCGCACCAACCTGGGACCCGGTGATTATGCAGGAAAAATAGACCGTCAGTTCCATACCCGTTTCTATGACTATAGTAATATTTATCAGAAACTGAAATATAGTACGCTGCCTTTAACAGCACGGGAACAGGCCGAAGTGGCACAGTTTTATGTTCCTTTTATCAAAACCATCAGGAAGCAAACGCCTTTAAAAACAAGGGTTGCACGCTTCCTGGATGTATATCAAACCATTCATTTTTTTACGCAACCTAAATAGCGCAGCATGGAAGAGCAACATATCCAGATAGAGCAGGCATTAAATCATATACAACAGCTTGTTGGCAATATTGAAAAGGTGATCCGTGGCAAACAATCACAGATCCGCTTTATACTTACCGCGTTGCTGGCGAAAGGCCATATTCTCATGGAAGATAACCCCGGCACCGGCAAAACCGTGATGGCTAAAACACTCGCCCATAGCATTGCCGGTAAATTTCATGATACCAGTGGCGTCAATTTCAAAAGGATCCAGTTTACACCCGACCTGTTACCTATGGACCTGATAGGCTCTCATATCTTCGACGACGTTCGTAAAGAGTTCCTCTTTAAAAAAGGTCCCTTGTTCTGTAATGTGTTACTGGCCGATGAAATCAACCGGGCCTCTCCCAAGGTGCAATCGGCATTATTGGAATGTATGGCCGAAAACCAGATCACTATTGGCGATGCCACCTATCCGCTGGAACAACTGTTCTTCACCATCGCCACACAAAACCCGGTAGAAATGGAGGGCACCTACCCTTTACCGGCCGCTCAGCTCGACCGTTTCTTTATGAAAATTTATTTCGGCTATGTAGATGAAGATACCGAACTGGATATCTATAGGGACTATCTTGGCATACAGGATAACCTGGCGCATATTCAGCAGGTATTATCTATGGAAGAAGTGCTCTTATTACAGCAGGAGGCAGAGAAAGTACACCTGCATGATGAACTGCTGATAGCAGTACGCAATATTGTTACCGCCACCCGTAAGCATCCGGATATTGTTTTGGGCGCTTCTACCCGAAGCGGTATCACCTTCCTCAAATGCCTGAAAGCATATGCACTTGTCAATGGACGCACCTTTGCCACCGAAGACGACCTGCAACAAATAACCCATCCGGTACTCGATCATCGCCTGATCTACCGCCATAAGGAAGCCAAACAAAAGGCCTTGACAGCCATCCTGGATAAAGAGATGGAAAGACTGAGCAAAGCAGGGATCAGTGATAAATAATATGGCTTAACTGGTAAGAAGACAAAGAAGAGCATTTGCAGAACATTCATAAGCTAAGATGAACATGAAAAAAAAGGGAAGTATATGTAATAAGGAGGTCTTTAAAACCTGGCATACTACAACCGGCAGGTTGTGTATGCTGCTTACTTTTTTGGCATGTTCATTACTTACAGGTTTTAACAGCTTTGCACAGGGAAACGCTGCAGCCCGTTACGAGATAGATGCAAAGCGCATGGGTGTGAAACCCACTGACGACGACGCCCTGCCAAGAAGCAGGGAATTCATAAGACTCGATAGCACCTATTATGTAGGCTGGATGTATGAAGGCATTTATAAATGGGATCGCAGCGCCGATTACCTGGGCTATAAAAATGCCATCCCAGCCCTGCAAAAAGCATTGCAACTATTGGAGAAAGACTATGGTACCACTATGCAGAACCTGTATAGCTCCATGGGTTATTTCACACAGCATGTGAACCGTTACGAAGATTTCTTTACCATCTTCCAGGCATTAAGCGGCTGTTACGATAACCTTGAGATGCCCGACAGGGTGATGCAGCTTATGGATAAGGTGAACCGCTACCAGTTCAAAAAAGATTATTTCGGTGTTTATGGTCACCGTGCATGGACTTACCATCGCAACCGCTTTCTTACAAGCGCTAATTTTCCGTTCCTGAAAAACAGCGTACAGGAAAATGAGCAGAAAGCCCTTGCCTGCTGTTACGACGGTCTTGCTTTTATCGAAAGCAACAAAGCCCAGAACGATCAATGGTTTGGCCCCTACCAGTCGGAGAACGATAAACTGCAGATCTACCATTACCTCGCCATGTTACATTGTTACAATAAGAACTACGACAGTAGCGAATACTATTATATGTACATGGCTTCACGCGGCGCTGTTTCCTGGAATAACTTTGGCAGCATGCAGCTTGAAACGGGACAGTTCACTGCCGCTATCAGCTACTACGAACGCGACCTGTTTAAATCTTACGATCGCATCCTGCATGAACCTTATTATTATCTCCCCTTCCTGCATGTACTGGGCAACCGTACAAAAGAAGCCATAAAAATGGCGCAGGAGATCATCCAGCAAAATGGCAGCACACCCGGGTTCGGCTGGTATAATATCGCCCTCGCCAGGGGTTATTTGTACGACGGACAACTCGACAGCTGCGAATTTGCATTGAACAAAGCAGCTAATTTCAGAGAGATCCATATAGGTACAACGCTTACCCAAAACCAGTATAATTTCAGCGTTAACCTGCTGCGCGTGCAGCTGCTCGACAGAAAGATGAGCCAGATCAAATTCTTCGACAAAGGCTGGTGGTACGCTCCAAACGCTTTATATAAGCTAAGCGCTTACAAGATAGAAAAGATGATGGCAGAATATGTGGTGGTAAATGAACTGGCTTTTAACCCCGAACGCACCCGCATTGTATACGACCTGTTTTGTTCTGAAGCCACCACCAGCTTCGACGAAGCATGGTACCTGCTCAAAGATTTCAGTCCCGCTTTCTTCCGAAAAATGTATGAACGTTACCTGCAACAGGATTCCAGGACCAATGTGCAGCGTTATTTCTTTCTTTTCGCAGCTAAGTTCAAGTGGGAACAGGGTAACAGGCAGGCCGCCAAAGACGATTTTGAAAGACTGGCACAGGTAAACCTTCCCGACGGACACAATGAAAAGCTGCTCCTCGGCAGGCTTTATGAAAGCCTGGCCCTGGCCACAGGCAAAGGCGAAGGACAACATTACAGCAACTACAGGAATGCCTTATTCGCTACCTATCCCCAGTTGGTACCCTTCAGCGATGTACGTATAAAAATGCATTTATCTACTTCAGGTACAGACGACGCAGTGACCCGCGCTGTTATATCCGGGCTCAAAAACTGTTCGGTAGACTGGAGCTCAAGCGGCCCAGGCATCCCCGAGGCTAGAATTCAATTCAGCCAGAAAGGAAACCGTTACCAGGCCACTATCCAGGTAATAACCGCATCTGGCAATGTACTGGTCGATAACGGACGTTTGCTGTTCAGGAAAGCCGAAGGTACAGGACAGGAACTTGCCTTACGCCTGTTTGGTAAAGGAGGAGCGTTGGAATTTAATTAAGACCGCAGGATAAAAGAAAAGCCTCCCCTAGTGTGTTTTATAATAATACACCAGCGCAGCCAGTCCCAGTATCCCCAATATCAGGGCATACATCCACCACCTGTCTGGTCCTTCAGCCACTTCTTCCTCAGAGAGCATTTCCATCATTTCATCGCTGGAACGTTCCCGCTCTCCTACCTTAACCGTATGTGTCGCCTCTTTACGAACAATACGTTCTGCTGTTGCTTCGGGAAAATACTGCTGGATCGATACTTCAGGCTGGAAAGCATAGTTCTCTCCAAACTCCTTTTTGAGCGTACCAATACCTGTAAGAACGAACTCGCCTTTGGAAGCCAGTTCGTTCTTCATATGAAAAGAAAGATCATTGAACTGCTTAATGGATTCAATAGTTGAAATACCCATATCGGCGGCCAGAAATTCGAACAACTGCTTGTCGGCAGCTACTGTTTTATCGGTAGCAAAACGGATCACGGGAATAGGAGAATGCAGTTGCTTATTAAGAAAGTCGAGCCGCCCCGGCACCTGCTCCACCGAAAATACACCGATGTTAGGCAGGGCCAGCCTTTTATAGAAAATGAGATATTTATATAAACTATTGTACATGCTTATTTACCGGTTTGACCGAACGAATATACAATTCCTCCCAAAACATTAAAGCCAAGCACCTGGTACTGATTCCAGCGCTGGTATTTGTTGTTGAGCATATTATTGAATTGTACCCACAGGTTCAGCCTTGGCATTACCGCAAATTCGATGCCTGCATTCAGGTCAACGGCGGGGTCCAGCTTCTGGCTTTCCTTGTTATTGTTTCGGTACTGTGCGCCGTCCCAAAAATAGATATCACTTTTCAAAGTCACATCCTTTAATATTTCCCAGCGTAAAGATCCGTTGATTTCAAAAGGTGCCAATCCCCATGCCTTAAGGTTATCCGTCAGGTTACTATATTGTGTAAAGGTAGCGCCTCCAAGCAAAGAAAACTTCTCCTGCACCGTATATCCTATTTCACCATGAATACGAAGTGCATTCATATCCGACTCATTTACCGTCAGGAACGACTTTCCTGAAAGGGAATCATTCACAAATAAAGGCTGGTTCCTGAATTTCAGGTACGAAACTTTGGCATTATAGGTAAAATGACTGCCTGCAGAACCCTTAAAGCCTGCATATTGCTCGGTAAGGCGGGTATTCAGCAGGAAACGGGGCTGCTGTAACCAGGGATTAAAGCCCGCCAGCGACTGATAAGTGTTTTTATGATAGTAACCGGTCCAGCCAGCCATCAGAATGAATTTCTCCTGGTTAAGTTTGGCTTCGGCAGAAAAATTGGGCAGCAGGTGAAAATCGCTGTTATCCCACGAAGGCGTGAAACCTGCCACCAGCTTTAAACCGGACGATTTATATACTACCGCCGGATTCAGATAATAAAGATTGTTGCTGATAGAGCTGCCAACACTGTCGCTCTGATACCCCGTGATATCAGCCGTAACTCCAAGGTTAAAAGCAAAATTATCGCCAAAAGACTTCGACATAGGGGCATTGATCA
The DNA here is from genome assembly GCF_004118675.1 of Filimonas effusa. Lineage (NCBI taxonomy): Bacteria > Pseudomonadati > Bacteroidota > Chitinophagia > Chitinophagales > Chitinophagaceae > Filimonas > Filimonas effusa. The sequence continues at coordinate 2,793,224 of NZ_SDHZ01000001.1, forward strand.
CCAGGTTGTTTTCTGTAGCATTTTTATTATCTACAAAACGGGTGTAGGTAAGATTGGGGCTATAAGTAAAACCGTAATCATTTTCCTGTTTGTTACGCAGTCCTATGCTGGCGCCTATAGTCGTGAAGCGCTGGCGCAGGCTATCCTTGCTGAATTCAAGTGTAGCAGGCTGGTATCCATACTGGTATTGAACGTTGTTATCGAAAAACACCTTGCCATTCCATTCCAGCTTGTCACCGGAATTGAAGATCCCGATCACATCCGCGCCCGTTTTACTGAACTGCTGAAAAGGTAAACTGCCTTTTGAAGAAGTATGGCGGGCATGCAGGTTTATAATAGAGTGCTTACCGTCTCCAAATGAAAATCCTGCCTGCAAATAAGGCGTACTATAGTTACCAAAGCCCGCTTTAATAAAATGACTGTTCTCCCAGGCCATAGCGCTATCGGCTGCCAGCGCCAGCGGCTTTAACGTCGCCGGGTCATAGGAAAAGAACAGGTTTTGCGAAGGCACCTGGTATTGAAGCCTGGGCAAAGTAGAATCCGGCAATGGCGTCGCAGCGCTGAAGTTTACCTTGGCAGCGTTACGCAATGCAGGCTTAAATGACGACGTGATAGTCACCGTTTTCGATGGAATGCTATCGGTGATCTCTTCAGCCTGCTCTTCCGTATTCCGTTTTACAGGCTGTTGCTTTTTGGTTTGTGTTTTCTTAGCCTGCTGCTTTTTAGGCGTTTGCTTTTGCGTTGTGCGGGCCTTGGTATTGTGCTTACGGGTGGTACGCTTTTGCGCCCATACACCGGTAGCAGTTCCTATCAATAAAAGTATAAGGATGATCTGTTTCATTCAATAAGGTTTACTGTTGTTCAACTTTACTGTTCTTGTTTTTCTCGGTCAGTACTATTTCAAGCTTCTGGCGGGCTTCATTCTTAAGTTCTTCGTTACCCGCATTTTCCACGATGCTCTTAAGTGTTGCTTCGGCATTGAAATAATCTTTCTGCTGGAAATAAACCTCGCCCAACAGGATATAAGCCTTGGTGATCCAGTAGTCGTAAGAACCAGCCTTGCTGATCACTTCAAAAGCCAGCTTCTCGCCGTCCTTAAGATTACCCTGCGCTACCGTAAGCTCGGCAACGCGATAACGCGCCTCAGCCGCATATTCCGACTTACCCAAAGCAATTACCGCTTTGTAGGCTGCCATAGCTTCTGCCGCCTGGTTATTGGCCTGGGAGCTTTTTGCCACTACCATATTGGCCATCATTTTATCATCGGTAGCAAGGCTTTTTTGCTGCAACAGCTCCTGGGCATTCGGTAAAGCTTCGTTCCACTGCGCCAGCTTAAACTGGCAGCGGAGCAGGCCACGCATGGCTTCCAGTTTATTTTCCGATTGCGTGGCAATGGATTTCAGTTGCGTAAAATATTGCTGCGCACGGGCATAATCTTTTAATTCAAAGTATTGGATCCTTGCCGCCTGCAATACGCTCAACTCGGCATAAGTGTTAGGTGCACGTGACGCCACTACCTCGTAATGCTTCAGCGCATTGGCATAATCCTTCCGGTTGTTATAGATAACAGCGACCTGGTAATGTGCATCAATCACATAACGGCCATCAGCAAACTGTTGCAGGTACGATTCCAGCGCCGGCAAAGCTTTCTCTTCCTGGCCGCTGTTATAAGGTATTTGTGTAGCGGAATAAGTCAGTGAATCTTCTTCCGAATAACTTACATTCTTGCCATTCTGACGCATAAAGGTTACAAAAGCGCCTGTCTGCTGCTGGTTTACAAAAATGTTACGGACGTATTCAACAGCCGCATCACTTTCCGGGGCATTGGGATAAGTAGCTACCAGCTTTTTAAAATAGTTCAGCGCTTCGTTGTCATTATCCAGGTTGAAATAAGCCACACCTGTTTTCAGGTAAGCCTGCGGTTGCAGCGCTGCCGCTTTCTTATCGCTCAGCACCCGGTTCAAGGCCGGCAATGCATTGCGGTAATCTTCATTAGCGATATAAGTATTGGCGATTTCCATATTGGCATCCGCCGCCAGGGAAGATCCCGGGTAACGTTTCTCCAACGACTGAAGCAGGCTCACCTTTTCGGTATACTTGTTCGAAGCGCCGGCTATTACCGCCTTTTGATATAAGGCATAATCCGAAGCAGGCATATTGTAAGAGATCACCGCCTCATACATCTGTTGCGCCTTCGCATATTTTTTTGACATGAAATAACAGTCGGCGCTTCTGATATAAGCATCCTGCTGTAAAGGAGTAGATGCTGCAGATAAAGTAGTGGTGATCTGCTCAAACTGTCTTAATGCCGCGCCATAGTTTTCAAGGCGCAGGTAACAGTAGCCCAGTGTATATAATGCATTGGCAGTGCTAACTTCTCCGTACGAAGCGGGGCGGGCCAGGTAAGCCTGCAGGTAAGAAGCTGCGGAATCTATCTTATTGGTACGGTAAGCGATCTCACCCTTCCAGAAATAAGCGTAAGGCAACTGCGCACTGTTATAAAGCGCTCCTATGATCCTGTTCAGCAGGGCATCGGCAGCTACCAGTTGCTGGTCGTTCACAAGTTCCACCGCCCTTCCATAAAGAATACGGGGATATACACGTTGTACCGTAGCACTCGAAGCACCTACCTTCTCAGCCAGGTCCAGTGCATCTTTATAATGGTTGGTATTGGCAAGAACGTTTACCAGCAACTCTTTTGCCTCATTGGCAAAGCTGGAAGCAGGATAAACAGTAAGGAAGTCACGTAATTCATTCAGCGCAACATCGGTATAACCCAGTTCATAGGAGAGTTTACCATAGTGAAATTTGGAGATCTCCTTCTGAACTGCATTGCTGCTGTTAAGCGCGCAGAAGAGGAACGCACTGCGCGCCCCCGCCTTCTGGTTGGTTTTAAGATAAGCATCAGCCAGCAGGTACATGCTGTTCTGTGCCAGGGAATCACTTTTACCACCCAGCTCCTTAAAGCCTTCTATCGCCTTATTCCACTGCCTGGCCTCGTAATAACAGTACGATAGCTCATACAGGTCTTCACGACGCACTTTCTCGGTATGGGTTACATATTGCTCCAGGTAAGGCAACGCCTTTGCATATTGTTTCTTTTCAAAATAGCCATGTCCTACCAGCTTTCGCAGCTGCATATCATAATACTGCCCGCCTTTGCTAAGCGCGGCTTCTCCATAGCTGATAGCCTTGTCTTTATCACCGCTGAAATAATAGATTTCCGCAACATAGTAAGGAACGATCTTCTGGTAAGCAGCTTCGTTCTCTACGATCTTAAACGCTGCCAGCGCCTCTTTATAATCTTTTTCATAAAAAGAAATGAAGCCGTAGTAATAATTCGCATCTACATAGTTAGGATCGGCAGGAATTTGCCTGATAGCATTGAACAAAGGCTTGGCATCGGAAAACCGGCGCATGGTAAAATAACCATAAGCCTGGTGAAATTTAACCGCTGCGATCTCCCGGTTGCTGAGGTTCGCATATCCTGCTTTCTCATAATAGGCGATAGCATTGGCATAATCCTGTTTGCGGTAATAGTACTCGCCCAGGTGATAACTAAGCATTTCTATACGCGGCGCATAGTGCTCAAGATTAATGAAGTCTATAGCAGCCTGTGGCGCCAGCGCATCGTTCATCCTTAGCGCACATACAATAGAATAATATTTCGATTCCACCTGCATGCTCACAGGAATAGCACTCGCATCGGGCTTGTCGTAGTACAACGCCTTGAATAAGGGATAAGCAAGACTAAACTGTTGCTTTTGATACAACTCCTTTGCCAACTTGAAGTTGGCGTCGGGATCCATATTCGCTTTAGTAGCCTGCGCTCCTGCTTCACTCACGCTTAATAAAAAAGCAAAGGCGAGACTATATGTCGTAAGCTTTTTATTCATACTTTGGTGGAACGGTGGTTTTTGATAAAATATTATAATACACGTCTTAAATAAAACGCAAAAAACCGTTTAAAGATAGCAATCCTCAAAAGCCTGTATGGTTATTGTGGATAAACATTTACTTCCTTTATTTTTGTACAAACTGTGTGAATGAAAAGATTCTTATCTATCCGATACAGTGACGGACTGTTCAATTTTTCGATGCTACTATTACGTGTCAGCTTCGGCGGACTCATGCTTGCCAACCATGGAATGAGCAAATTAATGGGCTTTTCTCAGCTCCAGTATAAGTTTTACAACTTTATGGGCATGGGCTCCCGTGCCACCCTCGTAATGGCCATTTTTGCAGAAGTGTTCTGCAGCCTCATGGTAATTCTGGGCTTATTCACCCGCCTCGCACTCATACCACTATTGATAATGATGCTCGTTGCCATCTTCAGCGTTCATGGCGGACAACCGTTCTCACAGTCCGAAAGCGCCGTATTGTATGGCACCGCCTTTGCAGTACTGTTGTTCTGTGGCCCCGGCAAGGTAAGTGTAGATGGAATGATCAACAGCTAATTTTATCCCATGTATGAATCAATAACGCAGATCCGGGTGCGGTATGCGGAAACAGACCAGATGAACGTAGTTTATTATGGTAACTATGCCCAGTACTTCGAGGTAGGCAGGGTAGAATGTATACGCCAGCTAGGCTACACTTATAAAGACATGGAAGCTTCAGGCGTTATCATGCCCGTAATTGAAATGAATGTCAAATACCTCCGGCCAGCCACTTACGACGACCTGCTCACTGTAAAAACCCAGATCAGGGAACTTCCCAAAGACCATCGTATAGAATTCTTTCAGGACGTGTACAACGAGCAAAATAAACTGCTCACATCAGGCAAAGTCACCCTGTATTTCCTGAACAACAAAAACTGGCAGAAAACAACCATGCCGGAAGAACTTTATAACAGGCTGACGCCGTTTTTCGAAGGAGAATAATGTATTACACTTGATTAAGATTGGGCTCTTTACCTATGAACAAGAATATCTACAACTGTAATCACTTCTTAAAGAAGCTGGCTTTATTTTTCAATAGCTTCTCTATCTCTTTATCTAAGATATCCCCTTGCTCGCCTTTATTACAATACCAGCTATAGAAGCTAAACCTAAACAATTCTATCTCAACTCATTAAGCACTCTATACATTTTTTGAACCAGTGTACTGGGGCTTCCGTCATAGCCGTTGATGATAATTGCAAAAGTATAGGGGGTGCCATCTTTAGCGGTATGGTAACCTGTAAAGGCCTTACTCCCGCCAATCGTGCCGCTTTTCATCTTCATATCATTATAAAGGGGAAATGCCTTGTAATAACTGTTAAACCACGGCCGCGTACGGGCATATTGCAATACCTGCACCATAGCCTCCGGTGTTACCCGGTTCTGTGGCGATAAGCCGCTTCCATCCTGCACTTTTAACGCAGATGTTTCAATGCCATTATCTTTCCAGAAATTACGCAATACTGTAAGGCCATTGTCGGTAGAGCCCTGCTTCCCCTGCTGTAATGCCAGCGTCTTAAGCAGCGCTTCCCCGTAAAGGTTGATACTTTTATGCAGGAACCAATACACAATACTGTCGAGCGATGGTGAGTACAAAGTATCGAGCACCGTGGTATAAACCTGCTTCGCCACAGGCTGGTCTAATGCAGTCAGGATCTCCGCCTGGCCTGCCAGCTTTATTTTACGCTGCTCCAGCGCTTTCTGCACTTCCCATCCTACCTGGTAGGCAGGATTCGGCAATGCACCGGAAATAGAAAAAACACCACCCGGCGGAATCGTGCCTTCTGCAAATCCCATCATGGTATAGGGAGGTAAATAAATATAACCGTTGTCGCCGCTGCCGGGCTTACCCGTTTTCAGCAGGCTGTTAATGCGCGCCACCTGCAGATCCGGACGCGTACCCGTAATCGTTACAGCGTCCCCCTCCCTGCTGCCAGGCTTTAAAAGCAGATCATAGGCGTTTTCATTCCAGTTCAATGCCCACGAGCCCGCACCATAATAGTTACCTATATCATCCCAGATCCATCCGCCAGGCAAAGGCTGGTAGCTGAAAGCAGAATTGTCCAGCACCAGGTTACCTTCTATATCAGTAATGCCATTTTTTTCCAGCGCCTGCGTAATACGCTTTACCACCGATGCGGCATTATTAGAAGGATAACGGCTGCTGCCAAAGGTAGGGTCACCCTGGCCAGATAATACCAGGTTGCCGTTGAGCACATTATTGTCTATAGAACCATTATATCCCAGCAGGGTGCTATAACGAAACGATTCCCCCAGCAGCTCCATGGCAGCAGCGCTGGTGATCACCTTCTGACTGCTCGCAGGCGCCAGCCCTACCCCCCCATTATTATTACATACTGCTTTCCCCGTGTTACCATTCACCACATAAAATCCAAGAATGGCGTGCTTCATCTGCACATCATTTAATAACTGCTGAACCGCTTTGTTCAGCCTGCTTTCCACGTCCTGCGCACATATAGAGAGTCCCGAGCATATTGCTGCGATAAAAAACAAGGTACGTTTTATCATGCCATTGAAATTAATATAAAAGCCTGTCAACTATCATCTGCGATCTCTCGGCGATCCTATAACTTCGCTTTAAAATAGCAGAAGATGAACGTGGGCAACTCAGCAAAAGTATCCATAATAACTATTGGAGATGAACTGTTGATAGGGCAGGTAGTTGATACAAACAGCGCCTGGATGGCGCAGGAACTGAATATTGCAGGATTTGAAGTACATCATCGCGTAGCCGTGGGCGATATCTGGGACGATATATGGGAGGCGCTGGACCAGGAAAGCCAGCGTTCTAACGTCGTATTGATAACAGGCGGACTGGGCCCTACAGCCGATGATATCACAAAGCCTTTGCTGTGTCAGTATTTCGGCGGAAAATTGGTACAGGATGCAGCTACAGTGCGGCATCTTGAGTATTTATTTGCCGAAGTATTCCGCCGGCCGTTGTCAGAACGTAACCTGAAACAGGCCGATGTGCCCGATGTTTGTACCGTATTGAGCAATATCCGCGGAACAGCTCCCGGCATGCTCTTCAAAAACGAACGCGCTGTTTTCATTTCCATGCCCGGCGTTCCGCATGAAATGAAAGGACTCATGACATACCATGTGATCCCCTTGTTACAGGAGCACTTCAATCCCGGGTTTATCGAACATCGCACCTTGTTAACCGCCGGCATAGGCGAATCGGACCTCGCCGACCTGGTGCAAACCTTCGAACAGGCATTGCCCGGCTTTATAAAAATGGCCTACCTGCCTCATTTTGGCATGGTCAGGTTACGACTCACGGCAAGAGGAAAACAGGAAGAAAAACAATCGTTTATCTCCATTCTCGACAGCCAGTTTGCACAATTACAGGAAGTGGTAAAACACGTATTGGTTGTAAATGAAGATATTTCAATGCAGGCCCTCGTAGGCAGGCTGTTGAAAGAATCCGGTACCACCCTGGCAACTGCCGAAAGTTGTACCGGAGGATATATAGCACACCTGCTCACCGCTATGCCCGGCTCCTCGGCCTATTTTAATGGCAGCGTAGTAGCCTATTCAAATAGTATAAAACAAAATGTGTTACAGGTGTCCGCCTCCACGCTGGAATCGGCCGGAGCTGTGAGCGAAGAAACCGTCATAGCCATGGCACAGGGATTGCTTGCTGTCATGCAAACCAACTATGCAATAGCAGTATCAGGTATCATGGGGCCCGATGGCGGCACAGCCGAAAAGCCCGTAGGTACCGTCTGGATTGCCGTAGGTGATCAAAACAGATTGATAACCCGTAAGTTAAGCCTGCGTTACGACCGTATACGTAATATAGAGCTGACAGCCACCAATGCGCTGAACCTGCTCCGGCAATTTATACAGGAGTAGTTGGGTTGTTTCTGAACCTTGGGCCGTTTTTGAAACAATAATTATACATTTGAGCCCTCAAACGATTGCCGCTCCGGCAACTAAAAACAAAAATTGCAATGGCATTAGTAGACCTGGTGATGCCCAAATTGGGTGAAAGCATAATGGAAGCCACTATTTTAAAGTGGCACAAGAAACCCGGCGACACCGTTCAACAGGACGAAACCGTACTGGAAATAGCCACTGATAAAGTAGACAGTGAAGTGCCCTCCAACACCGCAGGCATCCTAAAGGAATTTTTATTCCCCGAAGACACCGTCGTTCCTATTGGTACAGTAATAGCCCGTATCGAAACAGAAGCAGGCGCCGCCACAGCAGCACCTGCACCCGAAGCGCCTAAACCCCAGGCTCAGGCGCCCGCTGCGGAAACGATTGTCGAAGAAGTTCCCTTCGTACCGCAACCCGTTGTTGCCGCCCCTCCGGCGCCAGCTCCCGCAGGAAGCGCCGTAAACCGCTTCTACTCCCCACTGGTATTGAATATTGCCAACAGCGAAGGCATCAGCCTCACTGAGCTTGAAAATATACCCGGTACCGGCAACGAAGGCCGCGTTACCAAAAAAGATATCCTACAGTATGTCGCTGCCCGTAAAAGCGGTGCCGCAACACAGCCCGCAGCTGCCACCACAGCCCAGCCTGCCGCGCCGCAGCCCGCGCCGGCTCAAACAACTGCACCGGCACAAACAGCAGCCCCAATAGCCACGGCTCCAGCTGCAGCCCCTGCAAGCACTCCCGCTTCACCAGCCCAACCAGCTGCTGCAGCACCCGCCGCCCCCTCCATCTCCAACCCCTCAGGTAATGTGGAAATAGTGGAAATGGACCGCATGCGTAAGCTCATTGCAAAACATATGGTCGACAGCGTACATACCAGCCCTCACGTAACCAGCTTCGCCGAAGCAGACGTTACCCATATGGTGTTATGGCGCGACAGGATCAAAAAAGAATTCGAAAAAAGAGAAGCTACCAAAATCACATTTACCCCGCTGTTCATCGACTGCCTGGTACGTGTCATCAAACGCTTCCCCATCATCAATAGCTCGATAGACGGCGACCGCATTATCCTCAAAAAGGATATCAACATAGGCATGGCCACAGCCCTGCCCTCAGGTAACCTTATCGTACCCGTTATCCGCAACGCCGACTACCTCAACCTGGTTGGTTTGAGCAAAGCAGTTAACGCAATGGCCGCAAACGCAAGAGACAACCGCCTGAAACCCGAAGATACCCAGGGAGGAACCTTTACCCTCACCAACGTGGGCACTTTCGGAAGTCTCGCCGGTACGCCCATCATTAACCAGCCACAGGTGGCAATACTGGCCGTGGGCGCCATCAAAAAACGCCCCGTGGTAATAGAAACAGACCAGGGCGATACCATCGGTATCAGGCACATGATGTACCTCTCCATGAGCTACGACCACCGCATCGTAGACGGAAGTATTGGCGCCAGCTTCCTTACAGAAGTAGCCAAAGAACTCGAAAACTGGGACCCTAACAGACCAATTTTATAATTATCCATATAGTGAAACCAAACTTTCTTAAAGCCATCATTTTTATGATGGCTTTCCATTTAACACTAACTGCATCAGTACAGGCACAGAACAACAAAACAGGAGGCTGGTATATCACCAACCTGTCGCTTACACTCGATAAAAAATTCTCGCTCTGGCTTGAAACGCAAACCCGCGCCCAGAATTTAACCAAAGACTTCTTTTACCACGAATTCAAAGGTGGCATTGCCTATAAACTGGCCGACAAGGTAACCGTACTATTGGGTATAGGCGATTACAAAACCTATACTTTTCCCGGCAACTTTAAAACGCCGATGGCAGTAAAAGAAACCCGTTTATGGCAGCAACTGGTCATGAGCAATAACATCAACCGCCTCAAACTCGAACATCGTTATCGCATAGAACAACGCTGGCTAAATGGAGAATTCAACCAGCGCTTCAGATATCGGTTTAACCCCATCCTGCCTCTAAATCACAAATCGGTAGTGGCCAAAACAGTGTACCTGACCGCTTTCGATGAGCTGTTCTTCACAAACCTTGCTCCCTACTTTATGCGTAACCGCTTTTTTGCAGGAGCAGGCTACCAGTTCACCCCGGTAGTAGGTGCTCAAATAGGATGGATCAGGCAGTTCGACTATCGTAAGAACGATGACGGAACCGGTAAAAACTTCATACAGGCCTCCTTACTCTTCACATTAGATAAAAAGATCTTCGAAAGAGAACATTTCCCGTCAACAATGGACTAAACATAACAAAGTACATCAGGTCCCCGCATCCGCGGCTCGTAACAACTTACAACGTCACAGACGTTTATAAGCTCATGTGTGGCAACGTTTTTAACAGTGTAAAACCTACACAAACGCCTTTTTTTCAGTATATTGAAGAAAATAACCCGCATGAAGTCTCTATCCGAAACCTGGTTTGCCGAAGGCTATGTGGACTTTGAACTAAAGAAGTACACACTTCTCGCCTACCTGCAGGAAATCAACAGGCATTTTAACGAAAACAAGCTGTACCCGCCACTGACCGACCTGATCTTTCATTACAACAATCTCGTTTCATTACGCGATAATAAAAGGCTGCTTCAGGAGCAATTCCCCAAACGGCTTACAGGCATCCAGCGCGAACAGCTTCAGTTACTCTATCAGCAAATGATTGAAGACGATGAACTGATGAAAGAGCTGGAAGATATCATCCACTATGCAGCAACCGAAATGCAGGGAACTATCAGCAGTGGCGCCGAGATCTACGAGTTCGTAGAGAACAATATGACCATCAGCCCTGTAGGTCTCATCCCACTCGACCTGAACGAAGGCTACCTCTTTCTTTCCCAGAGCCACCACAGGGATACGCTGGTGTACCAATACCGTCTGAGCATTTTTGAAAAACATGACGAGAAATACAGAAGTATTAAAACTGAATTTGTCGACAGCTGGCGCCGCAGCTTCAGCAATACTTATGAAAGCATTAAGACCCAGCTCATCAAAAACAGAACAACGCTTCCTAACCCGGCCGTGTATGCTGTTGAAGTAGCACTCCGGTACCCGGTAGAGGAAACGTTGTTACCTATTGCGAAACGAAGCCTGGTACGGCATATTACCATCCCACCGGCTACAGACCCCAGGTCCGGCCTTTCATAAGCGCCGGCACGCCTTCCGACAGCCAGGGAGCAGGTTTCTCCCCCTTCAGAAGCCAGTCGAAGAACTGCTGCTCCCTGATCTGGATATCCTTCCTGTTACGGCGTTCCATAAGATTGTGCGCCTCATTATTGTAATTCAGCAGCCAAACAGGTTTATTAAGCCTGCGCAGCGCAGTGAAACACTCTATACCCTGGTACCATGGCACGGCGCCATCGGCATCATTGGCCATAACCACCAGCGGGGTTTTTACCTTGGGGAAATGGAATAACGGCGAGTTCTCGGTATAAAGCTCCGGTTTCTCCCAGATGGTTGCCCCTATACGGCTTTGTGAATGCTCATACTGGAACTGACGGTTGAGCCCGCTTTCCCAGCGAATGCCGCCATAAGCACTGAACATATTCACCACCGGTGCACCGGCCCACGCAGCAGCATAAAGATTCGTACGTGTTATCAGGTGAACAGTTTGGTAACCTCCCCAGCTTTGCCCCTGCAAACCAATTTTGGTACTGTCAATAAACCCTTCTTTTATCAATGCACGCGTGCCACTTACTATATAATCATAAGCGCCTTTACCAGGATGCCCCTTGGTATACCACACGTCTGGTACAAAAACCACATAGCCACGGCTCACGAAAAACGGGATGTTAAGACGCGAAGGAGTAGGCGCCGGGGCACTGTAACTATACAAGGTATTATTGTTACGCTCATAGAAATACACGATCATGGGATATTTCTTATGCGGGTCAAAGTTTTCAGGTTTATATAAAACACCTTCGGCCTGCTTGCCCGTATAAGCCTTCCATTTGTAAAGAGAAGATGTCCCCCACAAATACTGCGATTGCTGTGCATTGATAGCCGAAAGCCGCAGCTGCGCCGCTTTTCCTGCAGCACTTGTCACATACAGGTCTGCTGGCTGGGAGAATGTTTCCTTGCTGTAAAGCAACACAGCAGCATCCCTGGCCTGCACGATGTTCGAGCTAAGCACAGGTAAGGCAACCTTTTCCTTCCATAACACATTTAACGGAGCGCTTTTTTCCAGCGCCAGCGTAGCCAGTCCTGCACTTTTATCCTTTTCATCAAACAAACGCAACAGCAGTTGCTGACCAGGTTTCAGGAACTTTTCATCTTCCCGCACATTCACATAGCGGTAACGTACCTGCTGTAACCTTCCCTCACCACGGGTAATGTTTTCAGAAGCCCGGCGCCCGGTAGGATCTGCTTTCCAGATGTCGAAACGGTCATACAACAGAACATAACTGTCATTTTCCATCCAGCCCGCAATACCATAAGCACCCGGATCATCAGGCATATCATTTTCCTCATCATACAATGGATATTTGATATCCGCAGCAAGCGGTATGATCTTACCTGTTTCGCTGTTATAAATAGAATAATTACGTTTCAGATCATTATACATCACCAGGTATTTCCCGCCGGCAGAAGGATAACAGGTGCCTTTGAAATTATCGGCAATTAACTTCTTGTTACCTGTCGCCGGATCAACGGCATAAATATCCGCGATGATATAACCCTGCCATTGAAAAGCACCGCGTCTGCCCGTATCCACCTCCACATAAAATGCTGCGCCGTCACCTTCTCCCGTGATCGTAGTACCCCTGAACACCGTGTCGGCAAGCTGAAGTACCTGCCCACGGGTATTATCCCAAACCGCCGTAAAACTTCTCTTTAATTCTTTATTCAGATTAAACAGCTGAACGGTCTGCAACGCATCGTCTTTATAATTCCAGACATCGACATTCGAACGTTCAAATTCAGGCAGCGTGGTGTCTTTGAGAGGAAGTACAGGAGCTGTTCCAAAAAACAACCGCTGTCCCGACTTACTGAAATAAACTTTTCCGTTTTCACTGATGCTCCAGTTAGCAGGAATAGAAGGCGTGAACCTCGTAGCTAGCAAACGGGCAGTATCGGACCCCGGCGTGTAACGCCAGAGATTATAGAACTTGTAAGCCGCTTTCGCACTGCTGTCACGCTCAGCAACAAACGCCAGCTGAGCTGCATTTTCATCTATCGCAAAAGCCGTCGCATCATGCAGCCCCTTCATAACAGTATCGGTCCGGTTCAATGCAGGGTTATGCCACAACACCAGCGCCTGCACAGTACTGTCACTGTTCTTTTCAGAACTGTAAACCACAAAAGCCTTCGCTTTTTTATCAAAGAGATAATCCTTTGCCAATGCAAATTTCCGCTCCTCGCCTGTCTGCAGGTTCTTTAACACCAGTACAGTCCCCTCTTCTACCGGGTCCTTTTTAGATGCCGCTTTCTTAGCAGTAGCCGGCATCAATACTTTCAGTCCCTGTGTTTTTGCCTCGGTAAGCTTCAGGCGAATGCTGTCTGCAGCGCGGACAAGACTATCAGCCAGCTTTTCAAGACGTGTAAGCCTGGTAGTGGAATCTGCATTCGCCGATGCAGGTGACGCAGATTGCTTGTCGTGCAGCCAGGCTACCCAGCCGGAACCTTCCTCAGGCAAACGGAACGACTTTACAGCAGGCCATTTCTCGATACTGCCATTGGCCAGGTTAAAAATACCCAGGCTGTCCTTAGGCAGCTCATCAGCCTTCTTCTTTTGAATACGCGCCTCCCGCGTTTGCTTATAAAGAGGTTTTATTTTAAAAACAACATGACTGCTGTTGAAACTGATGCCAGCACCATAACCACGCGGTATTTCAGCCAGCTTTTTACCGTCTGCCGCCTGCTGTATCACCAGCGTGCCGTCGCCTTCCTGCACGTTAACGGCATAAACAATATAACGCCCGTCGTTACTGATCATTCTTTCTCCTATCAACTGCCATGAATCATAAACGGAATGATCCAAAGGCTTTTTCTGCGCAGAAACAAGAAAAGGAATGGCAAAAACCGCCATTAAAAACGCTGTTAGTTTGTACTTCATTTGCATATACTGTAAATCGTTCTTGCAACAATAAACTGTGGCCCTGCAAAAATCAGGGTTTCGGCGAAGAAATCATCAGGAATGAAAAGAAGGACAAATAAAAAACAGTGAATAGCATAGATTCGCAACAGGTAACATCCAAAATAGTCTATATATGAAACCTGCCATCTTTGTTCTTGCCGCCCTCCTCAGCTGTTTTTCCGCTCTGCACGCACAACGACAGCTTCATGAGATCTGGGCTACCGATACCGTACTTAACGTTCCGGAATCTGTACTTTACGATGCATCGCAGGATCTCCTTTTTGTATCCCTCATTGGCGGCCTCCCCAATTTAAACAACGAAGGCAGAGGCAGTATAGGCAAGCTTTCTACCAACGGAAAGATCATCGATACCAACTGGGTCAAAGGCCTGAACGCCCCAAAAGGAATGGCTAAATTCCGGAACACACTTTATGTTACCGATGCTAACGAAGTCGCCGTGATCGACATAAAAAAAGGAATAGTTACTCAAAAAATCCCTATCCCGGGCGCAGTGTTCCTGAACGATATAACCGTCGACAACTGGGGAATCGTATATGTTTCCGATTCCCGCCTGAACAAAATACACCGCATCGAAAAAGGTCAGGTAAGCCTGTATCTCGATAATGTCGATAACGTCAATGGCCTCCTGGCGGTGGGTGAAGACCTCTACGCCGTATCAGCAGGACGCTTGCTGAAAATAAGTGCCGATAAAAAAATAACAACGCTGGCAACCGGCATGGAGAAAAGCACAGACGGACTGGTACAGATAGCCCCCGGCGAATTCATCATTTCATCCTGGATAGGTGTTATTTACAACGTATTCGAAAGCGGTAAGGTCATACAGCTAACCGACTACCGCTCCGCAAAGATCAATACCGCCGACCTGGGTTACCATCCAAAAAAGAAAGTTTTATACGTTCCCACCTTCTGGAACAAGCGGGTGATAGCTTTTGACGTAGCAGGTAAATAATTTTCCCGGGCATATTGTTCCTGAAAGCCATCTAAAAGCCTGATAATAAATATCCTCACCAGTCATGCAACTGGGTTGAACTTTTGATGCTTCCTGGAACAAGGTAAATAGGGATAAGCGGCATACGCCAATAGCCTGAATTGGCTTATCTTTCAAGTCATGGAACCCGTTATCTCAATCCAAAACCTCCGGAAAAGCTACGGCGAAAAGGAAGTCCTTAAAGGTATATCTCTTGAAGTTTATCCCGGCCAGGTGTTGGGATATATCGGCCCCAATGGCGCCGGCAAAAGTACTACCGTAAAAATTCTCTGCGGCCTCCTCTCCGATTACGAAGGCGATATCAGCGTAAAAGGCGTTAACCTTAAAACAGATCCGCTGAAAATAAAAAGCATGATCGGTTATGTTCCCGAACTCGCAGAATTGTACGACCTGCTCACACCCGTAGAATACCTGCAATTCACAGGCAGCCTCTACGGCATGTCCGAAGAAGTATGTAACGAACGCATCAACAGGTTAATGACCGCTTTTAGCCTGCAACCCAATATGGACCAGCGGATGGACACCTTCAGCAAAGGCATGCGCCAGAAAGTATTGATTTCTGCCGGCCTTATCCATAATCCCGATATCATTATCCTCGATGAACCATTGAGCGGCCTCGACGCAAACAGCGTTATCATAGTAAAAGAACTCATCAGTAAGCTCGCCCGCGAAGGCAAAACCATCTTTTACTGCAGCCATATGATGGATGTGGTGGAAAAAGTGAGCGACCGTATCGTACTTATCGACCAGGGCCGTGTACTCGCAGACGGCTCCATCGCATCGCTGCAGTCACAGTACGATAATAAAAGCCTGGAAGCGATCTTTTCCAGCCTCACTTCACAAGGATCTCTTTCTGAAACCGCAGATGAGCTGATGCGCGCCTTCGACAACTAATACCACTATGAACTTTATTGATAAGTCTTTGCTTCGCATAAGCCTCCTCCCCGCAGGCATTTACCGCAAAATGGGCGTCGATACCTTCCAGCTAAAAAGTATCGTCACCACTAAACTCATTCTGGACGACCGCCGCCCCAGTGCTATACGCCAATGGCGAAAGGATAAAGGAAAAAAATCGGTAAAATCAGGCAGCATCAAAACATTCCTGTTTAACCTGCTCCTCGGCTTCATGTTCATGGGAGCTATGGTTTCCAGCGAGAACCCGCAAATACAGCTTGTCATCTTTTTTACAATGTTCATGGCAGTTATCGCCACCATGCTCATGTCCGACTTCTCTACCATGCTGATGGATCCCCGCGATAACTATATTATCCTGCCCAAACCCGTTAACGATAAAACCATTCTTACAGCAAGGCTCGTACACATCTTCATCCACCTGTGCAGAACAATAATACCTATCACGTTTTTCTCCATCCTTGTAATGTTTGTTGAATATGGCTGGTACGGAGGCCTCGTCTTCCTGTTGCTGATACCGCCTGCATTGCTGCTTACCCTCTTTTCTGTGAACATGATCTACCTGGTGGTCCTGAAATTCAGCAGCGGCCGCCGCTTTCAAACCTATCTTACCGTACTGCAGGTGATAATGGGCATGGCACTGTATTTCGGTTACCAGGTAATATCACGCAAAGGCTTTGAAGCTGCAAGTATCGATATCAACCTGTCATCTTACCCCGGCATGCTGGCCGCCCCGCCATATTGGTTTGCCACCACCTGGCAGGCTATTGCACAATTCAAAGTAACAGGACAGGAATACATCGCAGCGGCGCTGGGACTGGTGCTTCCCTTTGCAGGCATTTACATAGTAATGCGCTGGCTCGCACCAAGCTTCGGCCGTAAACTCGCAGCCATTCACTCCGGCGATGGCGAAACTTCCGCTCCGGCCGCAGCGCCGGTTACAACGGCAAAAGCCAGTAAAAAAACAGGCAGCTTCGTCAATAAACTCGCAAAGCTCATCACCAGCAGCCGTGCCGAACAAATGTCATTTGTTTTTGTATGGAAAATAACCGCACGTAGTAAAGAGTTTATGCTGAAAGTTTATCCCGCATTCGGCTACATGGCAGTATGGATCATCTACCTCATATGGCAGAACAAAAATATTACCGTTGAAAAACTGCAGGACCTTTCAGGTTATGGCAAACTGCTGATCATTTTTGTGGTGTACGGCTGTAGCATGTTATTGTTCTCCGCCCT
Organism: Filimonas effusa; assembly: GCF_004118675.1. Classification (NCBI taxonomy): domain Bacteria; kingdom Pseudomonadati; phylum Bacteroidota; class Chitinophagia; order Chitinophagales; family Chitinophagaceae; genus Filimonas; species Filimonas effusa. Next base: position 2,810,314 of record NZ_SDHZ01000001.1, read on the forward strand.
TTCCCAGATCGCCTACTCAGAAAAGTATAAGGCATCCTGGATTTATCATGTAACACCACTTGAAAAACCGGGAACGGTTATTTCCGGAAGCGTTAAAGCTATCGTAGTCCGCTTTTTCCTGCCAGTAGTAGTGATTACTTTTATACCGCTGATCGCCTTTATTGGCCCCGCCGTTATTCCTAACCTGCTATTGGGATTGTCGAACCAGTTGCTGATCGCAGGCTGCAGGGTATATATACCGGCAAAAGACCTGCCTTTATCATTAAAAGAATTTGCCAGAATAAAAGGAGGTTCCACACTGCGGGCAATTTCAACCCTCATCTTTCCCTTATTCATCGGCGGACTGCACTACCTGGTATTTGAAATTACACCTCTGATCTACCTGCTGTTGGTATTATCTGCAGCTGCGGCATGGTATATCTTTGATAGCATCAAAAATACAGGCTGGCACCAGGTAAGAATGGTGGATGGAAATGAATAGTCAGTGACAGGATACTAGCCTACTTCTTCAGCCTGGAGTTGTGGCTTCCTTACTTCAGTAGGAGGACGATGGTTTACATTTACACGGCGACGGTAGTTCTTGAACATACTCTGCCACTGTATCTTCAGTACCCCCAGAACACCTTCCTTGATAATGCCTTTGCTCATCTTACTAACACCTACCTGGCGGTCGATGAACACGATCGGCACTTCCTGGATCCGGAATCCAAGCTTCCAGGCTGCAAACTTCATTTCAATCTGGAAGGCATAACCAACGAAGTTGATAGAATCGAAATTGATGGTCTCAAGTACTTTTTTAGTATAGCAAACGAAACCTGCGGTGGGATCTTGAACCGGCATCCAGGTGATCATTCGCGTATACAAAGCACCACCTCTTGAATACAGATGCCTGTCCAGCGGCCAGTTCTCGATAGAACCACCGGGAACATAACGGCTGCCAACGGCAACATCGGCGCCATCGAACTTACAGGCTTTATATAAACGTTCCAGATCTTTCGGATTATGCGAAAAATCAGCGTCCATCTCAAAAATGAATTGGTAGTTCCTGGCGATAGCCCATTTGAAACCATGGATATAGGCAGTACCCAAACCAAGTTTTCCTTTACGCTCTTCAAGGAATAACTGCCCGGGATATACTGAGAACAGGCCTTTTACAATATCGGCGGTGCCATCAGGCGAACCGTCGTCTATCACCAACACGTGAAACCCCTTTTCCTGGGAAAACACAGCCTCGAGAATACGTACTATATTCTCTTTCTCATTATAAGTCGGTATAATAACTAATTTTTCCAATGTTCAATGGGGGCGCTCTTATGCTTATTCAAAAATAGCCATTCCTTTTTATTTCATAGGTTAAATAAGTTAAAGTGTTCTAAACCTGCCAGGCTAAAAGCCCCTATTTAGGCCTTTTTTAACAGAGTACGGTTAAGTATCTCCGAAAGCTTCTGTTTCGTGTGCATCGGGAAATCCCCCTTCATCATCCAGTCGTAATACTGAGGCTCCAGTTTCAGCACGTCAACAACAGGCCGGCCTTTATGTTTGCCGAAGTTGAAAACTTCTACACCGTTCACCTTGATAAAGCGACGCGCAAAATCTACAAGATCATCCTCCCCCGTGAATTTTACAATGCTTTCTACAGTATTGCCAATATTCGGATAACGGCAAACCTGCGCATCAAGCACCTCCCAGGTAGCCGTAGCATCAGCCTCGGCACTGTGGGCGCCCTCCAGGTTTTTGCCGCAGTAAAATTTATAGGCGGCGCTGAGCGTACGCTGTTCCATCATATGAAACACCTTCTGCACATCAACCATCCGGCGGCCTTCCAGGTTAAAATCAAGTCCTGCACGCAGCATTTCTTCCGCAAGCATCGGAATATCGAAACGGTTGCTGTTGTAACCGCCAATATCGCAACTCTCAAGAAACTGCTTGACCTCATTCGCCACATCCCTGAACGAAGGCGCATCCTTCACCATCTCATCAGTAATGCCATGAATATCGCTCGACGCCTTCGGAATCGGCATCTGCGGATTGATCAGCTTCCGCTTTACCAGTTTGGTACCATCAGGCATGATCTTAACAATAGCAATCTCCACTATTCTGTCAACGCTGATATTGACACCGGTGGTTTCAAGATCAATAAAGGCCAGGGGTCGAACAAGCTGCACATTCATAACTAAAACAGGATTTTGAGGGCACAAAATAACTCAAATTATCCCCAACACAAACCCAAAAAAAGAATAAGTTTGATGCCCCTCCCAGGAATCCCTATCACATCCCCTTTCCTCCCGCCTGTTAAAAAGTACGCTTTATAGAGCCGTTTATAAGCCGCCTTAAACCCGCACTCACACTGCCACCAAAAACAACCCGTACTTGTTACTTCCCGGTAATTTTCGCAGCAAGCCCGGCCATATCCAGCCCGTCATAATTGCCGCTGCTCATAAGTAAAAGGCTGGCATGCGCATAGTCCTGCGCCTGCAGCCACTCCCACAACTGGGCCTTATCATGAAACACCTTTAAACCCGGCTTGGCAAATCCTTCTACCACTTTATTTTCCGGTAGATCCGGCATCCGCTTGATTTCCAATGCATGTTTCGAATAAAAGACAACCCCGTGATCGGCTTGATCCATAGCTCCTTTGTATTCGCTCATAAAGGCTTCATTGAGGCTGCTGTAAGTATGTAACTCAAGAACAGCAAATAACGTACGTTGGGGATACTGCTGTTTTACCGCCTCTATAGTGGCCTTTACCTTGCTGGGAGCATGCGCAAAATCACGGTATATATTTACCGACGGCCCGCTGCCAAGCAGCTCAAGTCTTTTCGCAGCCCCCGTAAAATTGCTGATAGCCGCTACAAACTGCTCAGGATCAACACCTAACTCCTTACAGGCATACCAAGCAGCATGTAAGTTCAACAGGTTATGATCACCAAAAACTTTAAGCGCCGCAGTAGCGCCTTCAATAGTCACCTCCGTAACGCCTTCCTCAATTTTATGTTGAGGTACGCCATAAGGCTGGTAACGGATATCACTCCTCCGATGCGATTCCACCAACGCCTTCAATTGCGTATCTGATTCATTATAAATCAGAATACCGCCTTTTTCTATTTTATCGATGTAAATACGGAACTGCTCAAGATAAATTTCAAATGTGGGAAACACATTGATATGATCCCAGGCGATACCCGTAATAATAGCAATATGAGGAAACAGGAAATGAAATTTGGGGCGTTTTTCCAACACACTGGCCGGATATTCATCTCCTTCACAAACAATAACCGGCGCCTCGGTAACCTTCACACTCTGGTCAAATCCCTCCAAACGCGCACCTACCAGGTAATCGAACTGCAGCTCACGCTGGCGTAGTACATGCATGATCATACTCGTGGTAGTGGTTTTACCATGACTGCCTCCCACCACTACCCTCGTCTTGGTGATGCTTTCCTGGTAAATATATTCGGGAAAAGAATAAATCTTCAGCCCTAACGAACTGGCTTTCAATAACTCAGGATTATCAGCCTTGGCATGCATACCAAGGATCACCGCATCCAGGTCCGCTGTGATCATATCCGGGTTCCATCCCATTGAAGCCGGTAATAAACCATTATCGATCAGGTTGGTACGCGCAGGCTCAAAGATTTCATCATCAGTTCCCGTTACCTGGTATCCTTTATTTTTAAGTGCAATGGCCAGTTGATGCATCACACTGCCTCCTATGGAGATAAAATGAACTTTCACCGTAAAATATTTTTAGATAAACAATTGCTTAATAAGAAGGTATAGTATTTGATCTTTTATTTATGATTTTGTTTTCGTAGCTGCCCGGTATGCCCTTTTTTTAGGGGGCCATACAACAAAAGCGATAAAAATGTTATCTTTGGTAGCATACGTAACACACAAAGTAAAATTGTTTATTTCAATTGTTCAAAATGAAGAAGATACTCTTAGCCATTGTATTTATCAGTTTTGTTGCTGCAGCGCTGAGTTCCTGCTCTGGCTCCCGCAGAGGAATGGGTTGTCCCAGTCATAACTCAAAGTATTTCCGTTCCTAGGCTTTGAATGTATTGATGATCCGTTACGTCCATTTTATTTAGAGGTAAAGAAAAGAAGAGAGCGTTTTTATGAATTGGATATCCCTGACTTCAAAGGCACAGGTAGACACACTTAAGGAGAAATCATTTCAGATTCCCCAGGTAATATTTAAACATAGTACACGCTGCAGTATCAGCAGCATGGTCCTGAATCGTCTGGAACGCAGCGGCGTACCGGACAATGGTGATTTTTATTACCTCGACCTGATCGCACACCGCGACATCTCAAACCAACTGGCCGAAGATTTCAGGGTTCACCACGAATCCCCCCAGGTATTGGTGATCAGGAACGGAGTATGCACCTATAACGAAAGCCACATGGCCATCACCATGAATGACATATCAGAACAGGTAGCCTGATAAAAGGCCACCACCCTTCCCCTCAACCATTCACCACCTGCCATCGTCATTTTTTCTATCTTTGCAGGATATTTTTATTTACTGCGCCTCGCATTCAGAGGCATAAAGGTTTGATTATGAGCCGTAAAGGAAAGGTTTTAGTAGCAATGAGCGGCGGTATAGACAGTACCGTTACAGCCCTCATGTTACACCATGAGGGGTATGAGGTGATCGGCATCACCATGAAAACATGGGATTATGCCACAAGTGGCGGAGGTCATAAAGAGACCGGCTGCTGTAATATCGATAGTTTTAACGACGCGCGACAGGCAGCTGTCCAGCATGGCTTTGCGCATTTCATCCTCGATATAAGGGAAGAGTTCGGCGACTTTGTAGTAGAAAACTTCGTAGAAGAATACCTCGCAGGACGCACACCCAATCCTTGTGTCATGTGCAACACCCATATAAAATGGCGTGCACTCTTAAAGCGGGCAAACGCACTCGGATGCGATTTTATCGCTACCGGCCACTACGCCAATGTCTACCAGCATGAAAACGGCAGGTATGTTATCAGCAAAGGGCTCGATGAACTCAAAGACCAGAGCTATGTATTGTGGGGCCTCGACCAGGAACTCCTGAGCCGCACCATTATGCCCCTGGGAAAATACCGCAAATCCGAGATCCGCCAGATGGCGCTCGACTACGGCTACCCCGAACTGGCTAAAAAAAGCGAAAGCTACGAGATCTGCTTCGTACCCGATAACGACTACCGCGGATTCCTGAAACGCCGGGTAGATGGATTGGAAGATAAAGTCTCCGGCGGATGGTTCATCGACAAAACCGGTAAACGCCTCGGACAACATAAAGGTTACCCCTTCTACACCATCGGCCAGCGCAAAGGCCTCGATATAGCCCTGGGTCGCCCCGTATATGTTACCGGTATCGACCCGGAAAACAATACAGTCGTACTCGGCGATGAAGCCGATCTGGAAAGAAGCGAAATGCTCGTAGGCCGCATCAACTGGATAAAGTACGACGGCATCACCGATGGCATGGAAGCAATCACCAAGATCCGCTACAAGGATAAAGGCGCCTTAAGCAACTTATACACCAGCGACAACGGACTTCGCATTCGCTTCTATGAAAATGTAAAGAGTATCGCTCCCGGTCAAAGCGCTGTATTCTATGAAGGCGATGAAGTAATTGGCGGCGGTATCATACAAGGTGGCAAATCACCTTTTATGCTTTAATACACCCCGTAACTTTACATAGTCCGAAGGTCGCGTACCTGGTTTTTTATAAAAAGTGTTACTAAACGTAGGCACACTGTTATAACCCACTTTAAAAGCGGTTTCATTAACAGTGTGCCTTTCTTCTAATAGCAGCTCCAAAGCCCGCAGCATACGCAACATAAAGCTGTCTTTTTGCGCCTTCTCAATGTATGTGCGCAAACACTCCTATTCCACTATCGTCGCAATCTTCGCACCCAATAAATGCAAGTCCTCCCCGCGGCTGATCTCGGTAGAGACCTCTCCCAACCACCCGTTTTCCTTGTCTATCCCGTTATACACTTTCACAAAATCGATACCAGGCAAATTTACCTTATTGCCATTTTTGTCAATAGCCCAGTCAATATCTATCCCCGAATTATCATGCGCATTGGGATAGTTATCTACATAACCATACCTGAATGCATACAATACATAGTAGCTCCCCTGCCCGCTTTCATCTATAGAGTTGTTGGCAAGACGGATGCCTTTGTAAGTGATCTTATCATCTTTCATCCAGCCAGGATAATAGCTCTGCGTATGAAACGTATTTTTAATCTTATAACCCTGTTGACTTTGGTTATCAGCCCAGGCAATATAATTGGCGATGCTGGTATAATTCTGCGGCGTACCAACAGGCGTCTCTGTTGCCGGACGGCTATAGGTCATTTCGTAATTACGGAAAGTACGCACATCATTCTTGTTACCAACAGCAGCATTATACCAAAGCTCACTCTCGGCTGAGAAATTGCCACTGCCTTTTATTTCATACCACTCATCTTCATCGGGTTTGCCATTTTTGTTTTTATCGTAAGCCACCATCACAATGCCAGGCTCACAGCTGCCGCCGAATGGCGCATTCGGACGCGGATTCGCATTGGCGCCAAACGCATTCCCCCATATCCTGAAATCACGCCTGCCCGCAACATTTACAATGGTATGATCAAAACCCAGAACTACATAACCACCCCAGCCGCCTAATGTTATGGTATTGGCATCTTCACCTACCAGCTCTTTACCAGCTTTGGCTATCATGGTTTCATAGGTATCCCCGGAAGTATATTTAGGCAACTCGTTTACAAACTGGCCGGGAGCAGGCAGGTAATCAAACACCTTTGCAATATAGGCAGACTGCAGCTTCGCTGCTTGACGTACAGTAACAAGAAGCGTATCCACCAGGTTTCCCGATGAAACGCTTAATTGATACGTTCCCCTGTCCACCGTACTAAACAAAGCCGTAGAAGTTTTATTGTCAGAAAGCCTGTACAGATCAGAGGGGGCCGACAATACTTCCCAGCTTACATCAGTTTTGCCTGCAAATTTCTGCGGAGCCGCTATCGTTAAGATCGCATTCGTTGTCGTTTGCCAGTTAAGAAAACGCCCCGTGGTAATTTGAAACACCTTCTGAAAAATATTACCGGAATTATAAGCCATCACAATAACACTATAACCGGCAGGCTCCGCAGGAGCCTGGAAAGTATACTGCAAGGCATTGGCGACTCTTTTACCGTTAACAACCCATACCAGGGAATCTACCCTGCTGGCTACCACAGGACTTAACTTAACAGAATCTCTCACCACAACATAATACTCCGTTTCAAGCCCCGAGATCTCCGGCGCAGCTTCCGGAGCCACTGCATCTTTTTTTCCGCAACTGCTTATTAATACTAAAACCAAAACCAGGTATCCGAGTATTTTATTTTGATTGTTCATTTTATCAGGTTAATTAATTGCACTAATGTTAAAGGATGATAAAAAGCCGGGCATGCTCTTGAATGATACTATTACAAGGTCACATCAATATTGTCCATACACACATAGGCTGGTGTATTTAATCCGTAAGTACCTGAATCGTTGCCTTCAATATTGAATTCAACACGGGTAACAGTACCAAGATCCGATAGGTCGAAATAAGTCCATGAAGTAAGCGGACTCACAACAGGTAAATGATTGGAATATTTTGCAAGATCTATCTCAACAGGAACACCACCATTGGTAGGTGTATTGCCATTGTAACCATAGGCAAGCAACTTAACATACCCTTCTCCATTCGCGACATCCCTGAGTGGGGTAGCTACACCAATAGTTCCAAATGAATTACCGTATTCAATTACGCCATAGGCGTAAGAAGAAAGACATACATACATGCCTTCAATCACGCCGCTGCCCGAAGTAAAATCAAGCGTAGGCCGTGTAGCATAAGTAGAATTATAGGCGTCTACATAACCAAACATAACGGCAAAGTTGCTGCTGCCGCCGTAGCCGCCGTTTTTAGAGCCGTCAGTGCCGGAATAAACGCTGCACTGGTTAAGATACGAATACCACCAGTCACCTGTTTCTCCCGGAATATTCGATTTATAGTTCCAGTCCGAAACTACAAAACCACCATCCCAGTAGTTCACAGGCGAAGCCCCTCCGGCGCCTTTGATCGCAAACCGCAGGTTGCTGGGCGAATGGGTATAGGGAGCTATCTGGGTGCCGCTATAGGCAGCATAAGTATTATCGCCATAAGAAGTAGGACCTGCCATATAACTACTGCCTATTCCTTCAAATGTAATGGTATAGGTAGTGGTTGCTGCTTTGGAAGCATTGCCCCGGGCGCTCTCCAGCTGCAAGGCAGGATCCTGCACATCATTCTGTTTTGAACAGGAACTGGCTACTGCCAGTGAAATGATTGCAATGAGTAGTGTTTTACTAAAAAGTGTTTTTTTCATTAGTGCTGAATTTGATGATTTATAGATATGGTTGCCCGGCTTTTCATTTATTTTTTAAGGTTCCTGTCTATAATGGAACCCACCTGTAACATCCGCGTCTCTTCCATATTGAAATCGGTCATCTTGCCACCATTGTTGAGAAAGTCCTGCTGGATAGGATATACATTCTTCCTGACCTTTACAAAGTTGATCCCCGGCAAATGAACAGGCTCTCCCTTCACATTTACCGCCATATCGATATCGATGTTCAACGCCTGTGCAAAAGGACTGGCACCGGTCAGATCTTTCGTAATGCGCTTGCCTTTACGTGAAAACGATTGCTTCCATCCGTCCATTATTACCATCTCCTTGGCATTGATATCCATGTAGCAGCCGGGAAAGAATCCTCTGGTAGAAAGAGCCCCCGATGTGGTGGTAGCGCTGCTGAAGGTTTTGTTGGTTTCTATTGTTCCCTGCGCAGAAGATGTTTTATTATCAACCCAGCCAAAGTAAGTATATACTCTTTTATTATCCACTACTTCCGTTCTGTCGTAGGTAAAAGTCATCTCATACTCCAGCGTATCCTCCAATCCGTAATCCGCATTCTTGATCTCATACCACTCATCATCATCAGGCTTGCCGTTTTTATTACGGTCATAAGCCACGTAAACACCCGGCAGATCACGGTTAGAGAAGAAAGCAGTCAACTCCAGGTCGGTTTTACCAGCAACATTGGCAACGGTATGGTCAAATTTAAAAGTGGCATAACCACCCCATGAACCAACAAAAAGCCGGAGGTAAGGAGTAGCCTTTCTTAAGGCAGTTGCCTTGGTTAAAAAATCATTATAGGCAAGCGGATATTCAACGCCGTATTTCCACGAATCCTTGTCGCCTATAACAGACCAGTTATGCAGTTTCCCGGGTGCCGGCGCATATTCCAGCACAGTATACGCGTTAGTGCTATAGTCTGCCGTTGCTACTGTTATCTTACTGGTAGCTGTTGCTGTTTGCTTACCTGCCGTAACACGAAGTGTAAGATCATAAGAACCCGGCTCCGGTGAAATAAAACTAAGATGCAGACTTTTAGCAATAACAGAATCGCCTATCGACCACTCATAAGCATAATCACTTCTTTTAGGCCCTTTCACCAAAGGTGCAATTTCCACTACTTCACTGAGCGGCGCAGTAAGCACACTGCCCATAGATATTACAATGGCCTCCTCTACATGTATCTTAAATGATTGCTCATCGGCGCCACCTTTATTATTTACTTTAAAACGAACGTCAAAGTCTCCTGGTACAGTAGCTTCAAATGTATAGTTGATCTGGTCCGAAGCCACCTTCTTCCCATTCACCAGCCAGGTATAACTGTTCCCCGCAACATTGGTGATATTGGGCGCCAGCACCATCCTATCGCCAATATTCAAAACAATGGTATCGGCTCCTACACCGGAAATACTGGGCGCAAAGAACTGATCTTTCCTGCACGAGAAGGCAAAGAAAATAATAGCTGCAAGCAATGTCAAACAAATGACTTTTTTCATGTGTTTCATTTTCGGTTTATCGTACTCCTTCTTTAATCAGAGCTTGTTTATTGTTTAGGTAATAATGCAAAATGAGCAGGTATATCACCAGTGCGAACGCTCCATTTCTTCTTCCCCTCCTTCGTAAAACAGTAAAGTATGCCGGGCGCAACATAATTACCCGCATCAGTTACATAAATGTCTTTTGTAACCGGGTGTACCATTATCCCATAAGGTATCTCTATCTCCTTGTCGGTGCCATCAGTAATAAAGGAACGGCTGACCACCTCGCGCGTACGTGTATTTACAATGCCATAGGTGATAACGTTCGAGTAAGTAATATAACTCCACTCTGTACTGTAGATATACAGCGAATCGCCATCCAGGTAAAAATTACTGACAGCAACAGGTAAGGTATCAGTAACCTTCTGCTGCACTTTATCTATAAAATAAAGCCGCGAAGGAAGTTGCTTGTAATCCCCCCTCGATGTCACCCATAGATCACCACGTTTGTCAGCTTGTATATGATGAAGGTTATAGGCTACATCAATACGCTTATCCTCCGTAAAACTGGCCAGGTCAATCACCGAAACAGTTCGCTCATACTTCTCCGAACTCCCCGCCCCCATATAACCGCCAGAGTTGGCTACATATATCTTACCATCCGTAATCTCCAGCTCATCAGGCTGAAAGCCTACAATACACTTGCTTACTACCGCAAGTGTAGCCGTATCTACTTTCGCCACATACCCCTTCTGCGTATAATCCGGGTTAATTTCAATGGGACCGGCATATGAAGTGATATAAGCAAAACCTTTATCAAACTTTATATAACGGCAATTAGGGATCTCGATCTGCCCGATCCTTCGCGCAGTCTTTGCATCCATCACCTCTATCTTATTGGAAGCATTGATAACTGCATAAAGCCTGCTGCCATAAATAGCGATATCATTCCCTACATCTCCCAGCTCCTTGGGAACATTCGGATTAGTGACAGCATAAATATTCCTTTGATAATTACCGGTGGTATAATCGAAATAATCCAGCGTGCTTTTATTACTGCCCATATTCCCCTCATTCAGCAGGTAAAAGCCATAGAAGCCGTTTTCGGATGGGCCGCCCAGCGAAATATCTTCATTACCAAACACCTCCACATCTTTTCTGCACGAAGCAACTGCAAACAACAGTAACACTATGATGAACAATGAATACTTTCTCATAGCTCAACAGATAAAATGATTTTGAAATTTCGTTTCGGCATCGGGTAATTATACACCACATCATAATCCTGGCTGAACACGTTATTGAGCTCACCGGCAACTTTAAACCGACACCTGTTAAGTTTAATCTCCTTCGACGCCGACAGGTCACTGGTATACCAGGGCTGCTCATAGTTCTCAGGTATATTGGCGGAATTATGATAACGCTTGCCTACATAAATAAAACTGTAGTTCAGCCGCCATGTTTGATATTGCAGGCTCGATATAAGCGAACCGCTATGCCAGGGAATATAAGCGATCTGGCCGCCATAAGTCAACTTCTGTATTTCAGGATTTTTAGATTCCGTCATGTCCTGCGCCTTTTGATAAGTATAACCAGCCCTTACATTCAATAAAACATTCCCCGGAAACCGAAAGGTCTGATTAGCCACCACATCCACACCCTTTATCTCCACTTTCCCGATATTCATGATCATCCAGCGGTACATGCTATTCCCTTTGAGAACGGCAACGATCTTATCCGTAACCTTGTTATAATAAACATCCGATTGTAGCTGCCAGTCACATAAAAAAGAACTTGGCCGGTTTATGCGATATAAAAAGCCAATATTGTATTGATGTGTAAATTCCGGCTTCAGACTAATATTGCCGATATCGGTATAATACAGGTCATTGAAAGTGGGCATCCGGAATATATTCTTATAGAAGGCCCTGATGTTCAAATCAACTTTCCGAAAAGGCTTGTACGACACAAACACTGCCGGTGTCACTTCATTCCTCGAAGGCGCCGCTACTGCAGAGTCACCAACAGAAGTGTTCCCCCTGGTAATACGCTCATGAACAAACGTACCTAAAACACTTGCCTGCATTTTAAACGCCCCCAGGTCTGCTGCTCCTGCTAATGAAACAAGTGATGTAAACCGCTTTGGAAAAACAAATCCATCCAGGTTAGAATGAAGTGTGTTATACTGGAAATCTGTCGACAAATTAAGATCAACCTTCTTCGACAAACTATATTTATTCGCAACAGAAGCATACCACTCCCGCTGACGGAAATTGTTATCGATATACATTAAGGTCGTATCAGGGTTCAGGTAACGCATATAGTCGTTGGCATACTTTGCATTCACCTGTATATCGTAACCATTCACAATATTCTTCTGAAAAGAGCCCTGCAAAAAGAAGTTCCGGTCCCACTGCCTTTGAGAACGCTTCCACACATTATTGACGATGGCGCCGGGTATGCCTCTTTCTGAATGATAGAAATACCCTTTCACGTTCCACCATCCACGGTTGATATTGCCATACAGCCCGCTTTCAACCCGCTTCGCATCGATATCACCATTTTCCCTGATAGCAGTAGTATCCCAGGCTACATTGCCCGACTCATGAAACACCCTTCTGTAACGGAAAGGATAGCGGCCGGAAGACTTCACATATTCACCACTTAAAGAATAGTTTATGTTTTTCGTTAACTTTTGCTCAAGCAATAAAGAAGGATTGACCAGGTCAAACGAACCCGTTTTAAATACACCTTTAAAATTTGTTCTTTTTAAAGAGTCAAATACCGGCTTCCTGCTCCGCAGGTAAATAGAACCGGATGAACCATAATCTTTGGCAGGTTGAAATATCTCGCTTTTCTGCCCGTTATAAAGAGAAATGGATTCTATATTATCCATCGAAAACTTCCCAAGATCCACCTGCCCGTTTTGAGCATTTCCCAACTGAATGCCATCATAAAATACGCCCATATGATTGGTACCCATACTGCGTATATCTACCGTTTTCAGCCCGCCTATTCCCCCATAATCCTTTACCTGCACCCCGGCAAAATAACGGATCGCATCGGCAACAGAAAAACTGTTTAAACTTTTCAAATGCGCACCAGCCAGCCTTTGCGAAGGAATAACTTCTTTATACCCCGATGTGGAGATAGTAACATGCGGCAACGTTTTAACCACGCTGGTATCCATACGTATAGAATCCCGCCCGGTTTGTTGCGCGTACAGGTTCATACCAATAACTGTCAAAAACACTGCTGCCAGCGTCTTCAATGCCTCTGAATGATCCATCAATAATTGATTTCAGACAGCTTACCGATTGACATACGAAAACAAATAGATACTGAATAGCTTCAGCTCAGGTTGTATTCAAAGCCCCATCCTCGAAAGCTTTAAAAAAATATGTGCAGTGGCAGGTCTCCTGACTTATTCTCACTTTAGACGGCCTTCCCATTTTTATTCACTAAAAACAGTGGCGAACAGATTGTCAAAGTGTTGTTATAGAACTTACAGTAGCGGGTCTGTTCAGGATTTACACCTGATTCCCTATTAATCCTAACATCGTGAAATTTATGCTAAGAACCATTTGCGCCGTGAAAATACTACAAAATATTGATTTTTATTAAAGAGTTGCAGATTGGTGGCGACAGAGGCTACAAACCATGGGTTCAAAATAACCTGTAAATTGTGACATAAAAAGACTGGGCTATGCCTATTAGTAGTTGCTGTAAACAACAACTACTAATAGGCATACTCATTTTATATACTGCGTGTATAGGTTTAAAGCGTATTTCTTCGCAAATGGGTTGCCTGTGGATGTGATTGGAATATATGGGAGCCAGTGGGTGTTTTTTATAGCTCATGGGGTATTTTAGAGATAGGGGGACATCAGGGCTAACCTATGGACTGGAAGAATTATCGGCATTCTTCCCTGAAATGCAGGACGCTGATTTGAGGTTAGCCGGTAATTTTCACTTGTAAATCCTTTTTATAAGTGGTAAATTAGGGCAACCCAAACCTAATTCATGACAACCTATCGCCACCAGCTAAATGCTCACCTGTTCCGGGGAAACTACCTGTTATTTTTACTTATTGTATTTCTTATTGTTTCGTTATTTGTTCGGAGAGTTGATGCGCAGTCGTTTCGGATGGAAAGCGATCCTAATGTGCATATTTACCTGAAGAATGCTGTAGCGCAGAGAGCCGGATGGCGCGTGTGGGGCAACCGACAGATTTCCGGCTTCATTAATATGGCGGTGGTAAACGAGGTTTCGCATAGTTTGTATTTATTTAATACCTATGGGCGATTATTTGATTCGACGGTGTTAACGGCGCATGATTATGCAAGTCTGGTAGATGGTACGACGGATGTGTTTGGCTGGTACCGCAACAGGCTGGATAGCATTTGGCGTTGTATAGAGGATATAAAGCTAAAGTTGCGCTTATTATCGCTTTCTGGAAGCAAGAACTTGCATGGTTCTGGCATTAGAGAAGAGCGGATATCACTGAAAAGTGAGGGTATGCCGGATGTTATACAGGCATTAGAGCAAGAGCAGAAAGCATTGGCATTGCAGCGGGCTATCGTGCAGATGCGTTATAATAGAGTTGCTGATAGGAGTACACCTATCACAGACCGGCGGCTACTAGGGGCTATGCTAAAGCGAAAGGACAGTACACTTTTTTATGCTGCTGACCCGTTAGCTAAGTGGCCAATGATGTCGCTACGGCGTACAGATGCGATGTTGCGTATTTATGACAGGTGGGGAAAAGTAACCGACAGTCTGAAACTGGTAAATAGCGCTTTGCTGACGGAACAGCGGATCAATCCTTTTGAATTGTACCGGGTTTGGCAGGAACGACGGCACCAGTGGCTGCTGAAGGAAGTGCAGGCGCTGCAGCGGAAACAATCAGTTCATAGTTTGAAACAATATCATCAGGCATCTTACCGGAAAACGCAGGAGAGGTTAAGGCTACTATACGAGGAGTTGGATGAACTGGATAAGCAGGTGGAAGGTAATATTGCGCCAGATGAAGCGGCGCTTTTGAAGGCGGTACAGTTAGAATATAGCAGCCAGGAAGGATGCTATAGTTACCTGTCAGGACTTGGGGTAAGCTATTCTTATGCAACTATCCGTGGCGACAAGCGATATGAACTAACAAATCACTTAAGTAATGTGGTAACAACTCTGACAGACAGAAAGGTGCCTGTTAGTAGTAACGGCACAACGATTGAGTACTATATTGCAGATGTAGTATCGGCACAGGATTATTATCCTTTTGGGATGATACAGCCTGGGAGGAATTATAATATTGAGGGGTATAGGTACGGATTTAATGGTCAAGAAAGTAGCAAAGAAATTAACGAGAATAGCTATACTGCATTATTTTGGGAGTATGATGCAAGAATAGGCCGCCGCTGGAATTCTGATCCTATCTTTAAAGCATATGAATCTCCTTACTTATCTTTCGGAGGCAATCCAATTATAAATATCGATCCTGATGGAAGTGATACGATTAATATTACCCGTACAACAACAAGAAAAGCTGGAGGTGTAATAAAAAGCGGGTTAGATAATTTTCCATCCAGGAGGATTCCGGACGTAATCACCAGAAGAGGGGATATTGCTATCGCTGCTGCCGAGGGAGATGATGTATTCAGAATTACAAATGTCAATGTTATTATTGATGAGAATGGAAATACAACCAGAGCTTCTGAAACTGCAACCCTGGAACTTAATAATCCGAAGACATATTATCGGAGCGGCGGTCATAATATGGAAGGGTATCTTGACGATCGTTATGCATTGGCTGCGAATGCGCCTGATTGGTTGCTAAAATATTATGCAGCTAAAAATGGAGATATTGGCGTAAAATCTGCGATAGCATATCAAAAGACTGTACCATTTGCTTATGCATTGAACACTGTAATGAACGTTGCTTATACAGTTAGTGGGTTCTACGGTATGCTTAGATTTACTGTATCAAGCAAGGCCATGGCAGCTGCTGCAAGCGAAGGATTGCAGGTTACGAGTGGGCTTTCTGAAAGCGAGTGGCTTAGAATTCAAAATGCGGCAACAAGAATAAATAAGCCAATTACAGTTGTCGGCAGCAGGGCTTCGGGGCAGGCAGGAGCTTATTCAGACTGGGACTATGTAATACCAGCACTTAAAAATAGTGAGTGGAAAAAGATTAAAAATTCCTTACCTGGTTCTCGTTCTATTTTAGATAATATGCCTCGTAGTATTGATCTGCATCAACCACCATTATTGCCCAATAGGCCACATATAACAATTAATCCACGTTGATTATGAAAATAGATGATGTTATTTTGATTAATAAATATGGTCAAGGCTTAATTTCCGACAAAGAGCTGCTCGATCGATTTATGTTGAATGATTTAACGCAAAAGCGAAACTACTTAAAAGGGATGATAGGCTTAATTGGACAGTCAAAGCCACAGGATAGCGATGCAGAGACTGCTATATTGAATAGCAAGCTAAAACCGACTTTTACCCCTTGTATTCTGATCAAAAAGGGGGTGGCTAGTCATAATCTTCAAAAATTGGCGGAACTGCCCGAACCTGAATTATTAAAGGTGCTGCGTATTTTTCTGAGCTTGTTTAAAATTGCCTATCAACGTAGGTTTTTGAAGGAAAAAAACATTCCTCATAAATGGTGGTACTGGGATTTGTCATTAGAAAATAATGTGCAAAAGATTCTAGCATTGAATAATACATAAGGAGTAATCACGGTGGAGCTAAGGGACTACTACCTATTTCACCAGTAAGGCAGCGAACATGGTATCTGCTTTTTCACTGTAGCCTGTAATAAGCTGCTGTTCTATTAACGTTAGGCCATGTATATCCATAATGCGCTGCACCTGCACTTCATTTTCTTGTTTGAATACAGAACAAGTTATGTATAACAAATAACCACCAGAAACAAGCTGCGCTACCACGGCGTCAGAAATCTTTGTTTGCAGGTTAGCATAATGACTAATCTTTTCTTTCGTAAAGAAATAAAGCTGTTCTGGTGCGCGTCCCCATGTACCGGAACCACTACAGGGAGCATCGCAGATGATAATAGATGGTAGAAGGGACGATTTATTAGGGATAGGTTTAGTAAGATCTGCTACAAATGATCGGAAGTGTTTGATACCGGCTTCCTGGAAACGTTGCCTTAGGTTTTGAATGATAGATAAGCGTACATCCGAAACAGTTAGATTTATTTTACCCAGCGTATCTAACGCCAAGATTGATTTACCACCGCTGGCTGCACAGCAATCCCATACATTTACAGGTTGTTGTGCTGCTCTTTGCTGAACAGATTGGTTTTGTTTCAGGTGTAACAGGAGATTAGCAGTTTTCTGAGAGGATAGATCCTGGATAACAACTTCCCTGTTCAGCTTCAGCAGGCTATCGATCTTCGTGTTGGGCAACAATGCTATAGCGCCCTTATAAGGCTGGGTGTAGCTGATATTATTTTGCGTTAGCACCTCCGGCACCCTTTTTTCAAAACCCGGTCTTATTCGTATAAACACATCAGGTTGCATCAAAAGACTGCGTGTAAAGGCAGCAGTATCCAGCCCAGCGCTGCATTCGCCGGCCCAGGGGAAAATTTGCGCCGGGGAAAAGGCAGGATACTTCTCCTGTATAAACGTTATCCTTTTGTCCAGGTCCGGTACATAATACTGTTGCCAGTCTTCAGGGAAGATGTTATTCCATGCCGGCGGTTCATTGCACAAAAAAACGGCCACCTGCATTCTTTCTTCTACAGGCAGCGCAGTTAACGCATGCCCTATACGGAAATAACAGTAACAAAGCTGGGAAATATGTTTGCGGTCTTTCGAACCGTACTTCTTATCAGCAGCGAAAAACTGTTTCAGGTAATGTTGTAAAGGCATACTGCCATCGTATCCCTTCAGTGCAGTAACTGCGTATTGTATGTAGCGGTGAGCGTATAACACAAAGCAAAGATAGGGAGGAATAAACCGCAGATAACTCCGTTACGGCTCTTTGTAAGTATAAGTGATGGTAGCAGCACGGCCATTGATGATACCGCCTATTTTCAGCGGCCGCTCCGATACGGCAAATGTTGGCGATACCATATAGTTATCAAAACGCTGAACACTGCCATTGGAACCCGTTTGCGAAAGCTGTTCCATATAACCGGGACTCGAAAAAAGCTCGAAACCGGCCACCGCCTGCGCCTCTACACCAGTGATAAAAGTTTCCGCTACAGGTAACCGGAGCGATGCCTTATTGGTGCCATAAGTATAACTTACAGTAGCATTGAGATCATAGCCGGTCCCATTATAAGTGTACATCTTTTTAGATACCAGGTTCAATTGGCCATCATACGTGAACTCATCCTTCATGAAGGCATAAGCCGTACCTAAAACTACATTATACAATATTCTGGCGCTTACCAGGCCATTGCTGCCATAAACAAAAGCCGTGCTGTCACTCAGCTGCCCCGTTGTAGTGTATTTGGTAGAAAGCATATACGCCAGCTTATCACCGGTGTAATAAATATCCCTGATGATAGAACTGATATTGGTAGCGGCAGGATAATTATCTTCTGCCATCCTCACCACTTTACCATTGGTATTGCGGGTAAAACGGTACCTGAGGCCGATATCCTGGCCACCCAGTTTTCCACTCTGACTGTATTCGGTAAGCTGTTGCTGTGCATCCCGGAAAAACTGTTTTTCACTGGTTTCCGTGCCACCGGTTGCCGTGCTCACCTGGTAGCCGATCTTCGACAAAACACCCGTGTCTACTTCCTCCTCATCCGATAAATCCCATTCTATCCCTTTCTGACACGATACTATTGAAAAGACGATACATATCCCTGCTAACAAATATCTGCGATTCATAAGAGTCCCTACGGGTTAACACGAAAAATGATATGCGCAAACATATCATTTTTCTACAATATTAATTATTCTTAATCTTCATGTAATTTATTAAAGATCCAGTAACGTCTTTACAGGGTCTTTTCCAAACAGTAGCAGTTCAGGATTTTCAAGCAATTCTTTCACACGTACCAGGAAGCTTACACTCTCACGCCCGTCGATGATACGGTGATCGTAGCTTAAAGCAATATACATCATGGGACGAACCACCACCTGTCCGTTGATAGCCATCGGACGCTCCTGGATCTTGTGCATCCCCAGGATGGCGCTTTGCGGCAGGTTGATGATGGGTGTGCTCAGCAGGCTTCCGAATACACCACCATTGGTGATGGTGAATGTACCGCCCTGGAGCTCTTCCATCGTTAATTTGTTATCTCTTGCTTTGCCGGCAAGTTCCACCACTTTCTTCTCTATATCGGCCATGCTCATGCTTTCCACATTACGCATAACAGGCACCGTTAAACCACGTGGCGTACTTACCGCAATGCTGATATCGGCATAATCATGGTAAACCAGTTGGTCGCCGTCGATGTAGGCATTAACGGCAGGCCATTCGCCAAGCGCTACCGCACAGGCTTTGGAGAAGAAGCTCATGAAACCCAGGTTTACACCATGCGATTCTTTGAACTTGTCTTTATATTGTTTACGCACCTCCATGATACGGGTCATGTCTACCTCGTTAAACGTGGTAAGCATGGCCGTGGTATTCTTCGATTCCACCAGCCTGCGGCTGATGGTTTTACGCAGGTTGCTCATTTTTTCGATGCGCTTGTTGCGGCTGTTGAGCTCCTGTCCGCCAAATGCTTTTTTGCCTGGGTGAGCAAGCGCTTCCAGTACATCAAGCTTCATGATCTTGCCATTGGCGCCGGAAGGTGTGATCTGCGAAGGATCTACTTTTTTGTCGGCGATGATAGCCGAAGCAACCGGACTTGCTTTAATATCGTTCGAAACGGCTGCTACAGGCGCCTGGGAGGCCTGCACAGGCGCTTCCTTAGCAGCAGCAGGCGCAGCTTTCGCAGCGGCAGGAGCCACATCAGGAACAGCTATATCGGTATCGATCTTTGCAATAACATCACCAATCCTGATCACATCACCTTCATTGGCTTGCGGATGAAGCTGGCCCGCTTCTTCAGCATTGAGCTCAAAAGTAGCTTTCTCACTTTCCAGCTCAGCGATCACCTCGTCACGCTTAACCAGGTCACCCTCTTTCTTCACCCATTTCAGGATGGTTACCTCGCTGATAGATTCACCTACGGTAGGCACCTTCATTTCTATAGTGCCTTTACCTACGGCTTTGGCTTCGGTAGCAGCAGGAGCCTCCGCTTCGGCGGCAGGAGCTGCTTCTTTGGGTGCCGCTGCAGGCTTGGCTTCACCGGCAGTATCACCGGCTGGCTTGGCAGCCGATTCATCAATGTTGGCCAGTACAGAACCAATTTCAAGAGTATCACCTTCTTGGGCTACGGTTTTTAAAACGCCTGCCTGCTCGGCATTTACTTCAAAGGTGGCTTTTTCGCTTTCCAGTTCTGCTATCACCTCATCGCGCTCAACGTAATCTCCATCCTTTTTGGTCCATTTCAACAGTGTTACTTCATTAATTGACTCTCCTACTGTTGGTACTTTAATTTCGATCATAACATTCTATTATGTTAGTATATTCTTCGGTACGGTAAATTAAATACTAAATGCTGTATCCAGGATATCGGCCTGCTCGGCAGCATGCACTTTCGCAAAACCGGTAGCGGTAGAAGCGCTGGCATTGCGGCTGATAACACCATAGTTGATGGTCTTCAGGTTCATTTGCAGGAACGACGCCGCACCCATATTCAGCGGCTCTTCCTGAACCCAGAACCATACAGCCCGGTTATATTTCTGATACAGCTCCTCCAGCTGTTTCACCGGTAAAGGATAGATCTGCTCCAATCGAACGATCGCAATATCTTCCCTGTTTTCTTTTTGCTTTTTCTCCGCAAGCTCAAAATAGATCTTACCGGAACAGAACAACACTTTCTTCACAAGCCCTGCATTGGTAGCAGCAGGATCGTCTATCACCTCTTTAAACCCTCCGTTGGTAAACTCTTCAACAGCACTATAGCTGCCTGCATGACGAAGATTGGCCTTCGGCGACATATTCACCATTGGCTTACGGAAAGGCCATGCAAGCTGACGGCGCAGCGCATGGAAAAAGTTGGCTGCCGTAGTAATATTGGTGACAACCATATTCTGCTCGGCACTGCTTTGCAGGAAACGCTCCAGGCGGGCACTGGAGTGATCAGGCCCACCGCCTTCATAACCATGCGGTAATAACAATACCATACCATTCATAGTACCCCATTTCTGTTCCGCACTTGTAATATACTGATCAATCACCATTTGTGCACCATTCACGAAATCACCATACTGCGCCTCCCAAATAACAAGCGCATTGGGGTTCGCCATCGCATAACCGTAATCAAAGCCCATTACCCCATATTCACTCAGTAAAGAGTTGAATACACGGAACTTACCCTGCTTCTCCTGGAAGTGGTTCAAACGGTTGTATTGTTTATTGGTCGATTCATCGAATAACACGGCATGCCTGTGAGAAAAAGTACCCCGCTTCACGTCTTCACCGCTCAGCCGCACATCCTTGCCCTCTACCAGTATACTGCTGTACGCAAGCAGCTCCGCAGTAGCCCAGTCAACCTTCTTCTCCGCTTCAAATAATTTGATCTTGTCCTGCAGCAGTTTGTCCACTTTCTTAAGCGGACTGAAATCTGCAGGCCACTTCATCAGGCCGTCGAATAAACGTTTGAACGCCTCTTCTTTGATGGCCGTAACCGGCGAAGCATCAAAGTCGCCCTCATTCGAACGGCGCAATTCGCGCCACCACAATTCAGGCTCCTGTAAAGTATAAGGAATGGGCTTCTGACGTACTTCATCTAAACGCTCCTGCAGATCGGCCCAGAATTTCTTCTCCATATCCTTGGCCATGTCTTTGGCTTCAGGTTCGCCATTCTGCGCCAGGTACTGCGTATATACTTCCCTTGGATTCGGATGTTTCTCGATCAGTGCATAAAGGCTCGGCTGCGTAAACTTAGGTTCATCACCCTCGTTATGACCATGACGCCTGTAACAAAGTATATCGATATAGATATCAGCTTTAAAACGCTGACGGTAATCCGCAGCAATCTCCACAGCTTTTACAACAGCTTCAATATCGTCGCCGTTTACATGAAACACGGGAGCCTGCGTAATGGAGGCAACAGCAGTACAATAGTCCGAGCTGCGCGCATCATCAAAGTCTGTCGTAAAACCAATCTGGTTGTTTACAACAATATGCAGCGTACCACCTACATTGTACCCTTCCAGTTCACTCATCTGGGCAATCTCATATACAATACCCTGGCCCGCCAAAGCAGCATCACCATGTATTAATATAGGAAGGGTTTTATCGTATTCTGCATTGTATAATACATTCGCCTTCGAACGCGCAAAGCCCGTAACAATAGGATTAACAACCTCAAGATGGGATGGATTGGGACAAAGCTGTAGGTTCAGTTTATGACCTGCAGGCGACTCATGCTCACTGCTGAAACCCAGGTGGTATTTAACGTCGCCGCTGCCCCAGGTCCTGTCGGCAGGAATAATCCCCTCAAACTCGCTGAAGATCTGCTCATAAGTTTTACCGAGAATATTCGCAAGCACATTTAAACGCCCACGGTGCGCCATACCTATCACCACTTCCTTCACGCCATTGGCGCCAGCCTGGTTGATGATGGCGTCCATTGCCGGTATAAGGCTTTCGCCGCCTTCAAGTGAAAAGCGTTTCTGGCCTATATATTTGGTATGAAGGAACTTTTCGAAGATCACCCCCTGGTTAAGCTTTTCAAGAATACCACGCTTTTGTTCAAGCGGCACCTGCTTAAGCATACGCTCTTCCACAGCCTGGGCCAGCCATTCAATACGCTCCATAGCGTTAAGCGCACTGTACTCCACACCTACCGAACTGGTATAACATTTAACCAGCTTGTCGATGATGGCCTTCAAAATGGTTTTGCCCAGTCCTATGAACTTACCCGCTTCAAAACTGCTGTTCAGATCAGCGTCAGATAAACCGAAATAAGATAATTCTAGATTAGCCCTGCGGTCTTTACGTGGCCTGATAGGGTTGGTTTTTGCTACCAGGTGCCCCTTTTTACGATAGGCCTGAATTAACTGGTATACCGAGAATTCCTTTGCCAGCTGGCTTGAATCAACAGAACCGCCGGAGGCCTTTCCATTGCCATTTACCTGACCTATCGCGAAATCGAAACCTTCAAAAAACTTCTTAAATTCGGGATCGACACTGGTTGGATTCTCTGTATATTCCTGGTATAAACGCTCAATAAAAGCTGGATGCGAATTCGTTATATATGAAAAGTCTTTCATGCCAAGCTGATTTGTCCTAAGTTTTGAAAGATATTATATGTTTTGAAAGAATTGACTGCAAATATCGGGAGTAAGTCAAAACCAAATAGTAAAAACTAAAAAAATAACCGTATAAGCGTATAAAATACATTTAATAACAGCTACTTTAACGTAATGTTTGGGCAGGTTTTTATTTTTTTGCGATTTTCTTTTTGACTTTTCAGTTTTTTGCCTACCTTCGCCGTCCGAAAAAAGAAATATTAAATGGCAAACCATTCAGCTACAAAGAAAGATGTGCGCCAGGCCGCAAAGCGCAGGGACAGGAACCGTTATTATGGTAAAACAACCCGTAATGCAGTTCGTGGTCTGAAAGCTTTGAAAGAAGAGAAAGCATATGACGAGCAATTGCCTTCTGTAGTGTCTATGATTGACAAACTGGCTAAACGCGGTGTTATTCATAAGAACAAGGCAGCCAACCTGAAAAGTAAGCTCGCCAAGAAAACTGCTCTGGCAGCAAAAGCATAGTTCAATCTTACATCTTTATACGGTATACCAACCGGTTAATTAACTGGTTGGTTTTTTTATTCCCCGTAAAGATCCCGGATGAGATCCTGTCTATGGTAGCAATACCCAAACAGATCCTGTCTCTTAAGTAATTGAAAACTAACCGCTTGCTGGTAAAATATTAGTGCCTCACGGGACCAGTGGTTCGGTGAGGTTTTTTGTGTTTTTATACATCCCTCTTCCATCTATCGCCCGAATACCACCGTAAACCGGTTAAGCCCCGTCCTGGGCGTAGAATAAATGATTTTACCATTGTGAAGCTGAACGATCCGGCTAACGATAAGCAACCCCAGGCCAAAGCCCTTGGTACCCATGGCATTGGCGCCACGGAAAAAAGGTATGAACAGCCGGTCCTGCTCCGAAGCGCTTAACACAGGCCCCTCGTTATCGATGACAATCGAAACGGTATCAGGACCGGTCTCAAGTGTGATAGTAACGTTTTTGTTTGTAGAATACTGGTAGGCATTCTTGATCAGGTTCTTGCAGGCCGAACGCAACAACGCGTCATTACCCTTTACCGAAAGCGCCAGCTCATGCTCGGGCATATCGGAAAAGGACACGGACCATCTGATATCAGGATAAATGCCTTTTACAAGATCGATAGTGTCGTACAGGAGCTGATCAAGCCGTACCTGGGGCCAGCCCGAAGAAGAGCTGATCTTTTCATATTGAGTAAGCAGTAACAGCGAATTGGTCAGCTCTATCAGCTCCTGCTGTTCTTCGCGGAGCGATTGAAGCACCTGGCGGGCTTCCAAACTGCTGAGGTCGCGTTTAAGCGCTACCTCAGTTTGCGCCAGCATATTGGCCAGCGGCGTCCTTAACTCATGGGAGGCATGATGTACAAAGCTGTTCTGTACCTCAAACCCCTTCTGAAGGCGCTCAAGCATCGCATTGAAGCTGGCAGCGATCTGCTGCAGCTCATTACTGCCGGTATCAAGCGTCACCCGCTCCTTCAGGTTGCTGGCGCTAATGCGCTTTATCTGTTCATTTAAACGTTTCAGTGGTTGCGTTACCTGGCGCACAAACATATAAGCCCCTATCACTATCAGCAGCGCTCCGCCTACTATTACTATCCACGTTAGTAAATGAAAGGCTTCGAGCAACAGGATAATGGATACGAGCAGTGCTAGTATTAGTACAAACTTTATTTTCAGGTTCATGACAAAGGCGTCTCTCTCACATAATACCCAAACCCGGGTTTGGTATGAATCAGTTTGTCTTCAAATGGCTTGTCAATCTTATTGCGCAGAAAACTAATGTATACTTCAATAGTATTGGTACCCGTATCAAAGCTCAGGTCCCACACTTTCTCCAGAATATCCTGTTTCGATATCACCTTGCCTTTATTACGGGCAAGTAATACCAGCAGGGCAAATTCCTTTGCAGTGAGGCTGATGCTTTTACCCGATCGGGTCACCATCTTGTTTTCCATGTCAATTTCCATGTCCGCTACCACTATCTTTTCTCCCGGCTCATTGGCAGATTCCGCCCGCTTCAGGAAGACTTTGATACGCGCAAACAGCTCATCGAAATGAAACGGTTTTACAATGTAATCATCTGCTCCCAGGTTAAAAGCGTCGATCTTATCCTGGATCTCACCCAATGCCGTGAGCATGATGATCGGAACATTCTGGTTATGCTCCCTGAACTCCTTACACAAAGCCAAACCGTTCTTATAGGGCAAATTAATATCAAGCAGCACCAGCGAATAACTATGCTGTTTGAACAGTTTTTCGGCGATCGCGCCGTCATATGCCACATCGGTCTGGTAACCCTGCCGGTTTAGCTCATCCTGGACAACCTGACTCAACTTGGGTTCGTCCTCAGCGAGCAGAATACGGTACGTGTTTTCCATTTTTCCCTTTTATTATCAGAAATCAAATTCAAAATAATGAAAAAACTCATTTTTATGTACAAATAATTATAAATCTTACTTTTGCAAATGCAAGAAAAGATCATCATTCTTGACTTCGGGTCTCAATACACACAACTTATAGCCCGGAGAGTCAGAGAACTCAGCGTTTACTGCGAAATCCATCCCTTCAATCATCTGCCTGTTTTTGACGATACCGTCAAAGGAGTGATTTTTTCGGGAAGCCCCTATTCCGTAAGGCAAACAGATGCCCCCCAAATCAACCTGTCGCTGTTTCATAACAAATTTCCACTGCTGGGTGTTTGCTATGGTGCACAATATATTGCACAACACTCCGGCGGCGAAGTGGTTCCCTCTACCATCCGCGAATACGGACGCGCAAATCTGCAGGAAATCAATGCACAATCTCCCCTGCTCAAAGGCATTGGCAAAGATTCACAGGTCTGGATGTCCCATGGCGATACCATCGCCCGTATTCCGGATAATTTCGACATCATAGCCAGCACCGATACAGTAAAGGTAGCCGCTTACCACGTACGCGACTCCAAAACCTACTGTATCCAGTTTCACCCCGAGGTTACACATAGCATCGACGGCAAACAACTGCTGCAAAACTTCCTCGTCGATATCTGCGGCTGCAAACAGGACTGGACACCCGATGCCTTCATCGAAACCACCATCGCCGCACTCCGCGAAAAGCTGGGCAACGATAAAGTGGTACTGGGCCTCTCCGGAGGTGTCGACTCTTCCGTTGCTGCGGTATTATTACACCAGGCAATAGGTAAAAACCTGCATTGCATCTTCGTTGATAACGGACTGCTGCGTAAAGAGGAGTTCGAACAGGTGCTCGACTCCTATAAACATATGGGACTGAACGTAAAAGGCATCAACGCCAAAGACCGCTTCCTGGGCCAGCTCGCAGGCATCAGCGACCCCGAGAAAAAGCGCAAGACCATCGGCCGCGTATTCATCGAGGTGTTCGACGACGCCGCACATGAAGTACAGGACGTGAAATGGCTGGGACAAGGCACCATTTACCCCGATGTCATCGAGTCGGTTTCCGTAAAAGGTCCTTCTGCTACCATCAAATCGCATCATAACGTAGGCGGATTGCCCGATTTTATGAAGCTGAAAGTAGTAGAACCACTGAATACCCTGTTTAAAGACGAGGTACGCAGAGTAGGTAAAACGCTTGGCATCAACGATAGCCTCATCGGACGTCACCCCTTCCCCGGACCCGGATTGGCGATCCGTATTCTAGGGGATATCACACCTGAAAAAGTTGCTATCTTGCAGGAGGCAGATGCCATTTATATCAATAACCTGAAGGCTTCAGGATGGTACGATAAGGTATGGCAGGCCGGCGCTATCTTCTTACCGGTTCAATCGGTAGGCGTAATGGGCGACGAAAGAACTTACGAGAACGTAATATGCCTCAGGGCCGTTACTTCTGTAGATGGTATGACAGCCGACTGGAGCCATCTGCCTTACGAATTGCTGGCAAAAATCTCGAACGAGATCATCAATAATGTGAAAGGGATCAATAGGGTGGTATATGATATCAGTTCCAAACCACCCGCTACTATTGAGTGGGAATAGGCATCAATTTTGATCGGTTCGCATAACAATAATAGTATATGAACCCTGGAACAAGATTACTGGTTGCTTCAGCTTTCCTGCTGTGCAGTGTGCTTTCGGCTACTGCCCAGCAGGAAACTTCCGGTAAACCCATGCGCGTGGCAGTATTGGCGCCGCTTTATCTCGACTCTGCCTTTAACGGATTTACTTACAAACTGGGCAGCAGCAGCATCCCCAAATACATTCTACCGGGATTGGACTTCTACAATGGCGTCATGCTGGCCGTCGATTCTTTACAGAACGAAAACATGCCCATTGAAGTATGGGTGTACGATACCAAGAAACTGGGACAAACCATTCCGGGTATGCTTAGCGGCATGGAATACCTGAACTTCTCTCTTATTGTAGCCTCTTTCAACAACACAGCAGAACAAAAGCTGCTATCGGAATTTTCTTTCAGGAAAAACATACCGGTAATATCCGCCACTTATCCCAACGATGCAGGCCTCAACGCCAACCCATTCTTCATGATGGTGAATTCCACCCTCAAAACACATGTCGAAGCACTGCACAGCTACACACAAAAGAATTATGCCGGCACCGCAGCCAAGCTGCTGTTTGTAACAAAGCCGGGACCGCTGGAAACAAAGATCAAAAGCTATTTTGCTGCACAGGATGCGTTGGCCGGTAAGCTCAACTATAAGGTGATCACACTTACCGACAATTTCACGGAAGACAACCTCTTGCCTTTTATGGATTCCACCCGCCAGAACATTATCATCTGCGGCAGTGTGAACGAAGCATTCGGCAGCAGTATCGTACGCACGTTGAACGCAGCTCCTTCCTATAGAACAGTGGCCATAGGCATGCCCACATGGGACGGCCTGAAAGAAATTACCGGTGCCGCTTCAAAGAACATTGAGATCGTATATTCCACTCCCTATAACTTTTCACGCACCGATAAAACAGGCAGCTCCATTGTCAAACAATATCGCTCAAAATACATGGGACGCCCCAGCGATATGGTGTTCAAAGGTTTTGAAAGCATGTATCACTTCTCACGCCTCATGCTGCAATACCGCGCCAACTTCATCAATAACGTTTCCGACTCAGGTTATAAGATAGCCAACAGCTTCCGGTTCGAGCCGGTTCGCCTCACCAACACCTCCTTCGTTCCCGATTACCTCGAAAACAAAAAACTGTATTTCGTTAAAGTACAGGGCGGTGTAGTGAAAAGCGTGAACTAAAACATAAGAAGGCTGTTGTAACTACAGCAGCCGTTCTCTCTTCTGTTTTCTGTAGCGGACGGCTGCCGGAACGCAATTGCAGGCCAACAAAGGATTGCAGGCGCTGATTGAAACATCTGTCATCAGGAAAACACATGCTTATCACATTTACTGATAAAGGTCTTTACTGCGCTGCCGGCGATTTCTATATCGATCCCTGGCGGCCTGTCGATAAAGCCGTTATTACCCATGCCCATAGCGATCACGCACGCTGGGGCAGCAAACATTATCTCTGTCATACCTATAGCCTGCCTTTATTGAGCGCCCGCCTGGGCGACCTGTCTTTCCAGGCGCTGGAATGGAACCAGGCCATCAGCATTAACGGTGTGAAAGTATCCCTGCATCCCGCCGGACATATCATAGGCGCTTCGCAGGTAAGGGTAGAATATAAAGGAGAAGTATGGGTAATAAGCGGCGACTACAAAACAGAAGATGATGGCTTGAGCGGGGCCTTTGTACCGGTGCCCTGTCATCATTTCGTTACCGAATCTACATTTGGGTTGCCCATTTATAATTGGCAACCGCAGGAAACAATATACAGCCAGATAAGAGAATGGGTAATGCGCAACCGGGAGCAACTGGTAACCAGCATGCTCATTGGTTATAGCCTGGGAAAGGCCCAGCGCCTGCTGCAGGCGGTAGCGCCGCTGGAGCTGCCCGTTTACGCGCATGGCGCCATCTATAACATGCACCAGGCAATACTTACAACAGGCATAAAACTGCCGGCCATAGAACGTATTACACCCGATACGCCAAGAGCACAGCTAAAAGGAAGCATCGTGCTGGCGCCGCCCAGCGCAGAAGGCTCCTTCTGGATGCGAAAGATGTCGCCCTACAGCATTGGCATGTGCAGCGGCTGGATGCAGGTAAGAGGAAATGTCCGCCGCCGTAATGCCGACGCAGGTTTCGCACTTAGCGATCACGCCGACTGGAACGGCTTGTTATATGCCATCAAAGCCACAGGCGCCGAAAAGGTATACGTAACACACGGCTTCCAGGCAGCCCTCAGCCGTTACCTGAACGAAGCCGGCACCTGGAGCGCCGAAGTAAAAACCGAATACGGCACAGAAGATGACAGCATTGACGACGTCGCCGCAGAAAAGGAAACCATCCCCGGAACAGAAGCCTCTTCACAAGAAACGCCTGCCGCAAAAAGCGAAGCTTCAACCGGAACAGGGGAGCACACCGGGAACGCAATTGATGAGGAAGATGAATCTAACCATAACAGCCTATGACAACACTACTGCCAGATCAATATCTTCACGGGTTCAACGGCTTTGCTGCACTGGTGCAGGCATTGGGCACAGCTACCGGTACCAACGACAAGCTCGATGCACTTGCCCAATATTTCGTAACCGCGGAAGACAACGATAAGGTTTGGGTAATCGCCTTATTCAGCGGCCGCCGCCCGCGGCGGATAGCCAGCACCACTTTACTGCAGCAATGGAGTAACGAATTATCAGGTACACCCGCCTGGCTATTCGAAGAATGTTATCATACCGTAGGCGATCTTGCAGAAACCATTGCCTTACTACTCCCCCCGCCTGTTGCCAGCGCTACGGAAAGCTATAGTCTCTCCTATTATCTCGAACAGTTGATAACACTGGAGAAACAGGACGAAGCTATCAAGAAAGCATTTGTTGTCCACCACTGGCAACACATGAACAGGGAAGAACGGTTTGTATTCAATAAACTGCTTACCGGCGGCTTCCGCATTGGCGTTTCACAAAAGATGATGGTGAACGCACTGGCCAAAAAGATCGCGCTCTCCGCATCCGTTATCGCTCACCGAATCAGCGGCAACTGGGACCCCGCAACTACTAAATTCCAGGAATTACTGCTCGAACAGGAAGCACCGGTAGATTTCTCACGCCCCTACCCCTTCTATTTAGCTTATGCATTGGACCAGGACCCGCAACAGCTCGGCGACCCCGGAGAATGGCAGGCCGAATGGAAATGGGATGGCATCCGCGGCCAGATCATTAAACGCAATAACGAACTCTTCGTATGGAGCAGGGGCGAAGAACTGATGACAGAGAAATTCCCCGAATACCATAGCCTGCTTTCCTTACTGCCCGATGGCGTGGCACTCGACGGTGAGATCATTCCAAGCATCAACGGCAAACCTATGCCCTTTGCAATCCTGCAAACCCGCATAGGACGTAAAAACATCACTAAAAAAAACCTATCCGAATCACCCATTGCCTTTTATGCCTACGACCTGCTGGAACACGAAGGCGCAGACATAAGAGAACAACCGCTCGATATACGCCGGCCCTTGCTGGAGCAGATTGTAACAGCAGCCAACCATCCCGCACTGCAGTTATCACCCGTCATTCCTTTTGTCAACTGGTCGCAATTGGCAGAGATCCGCGAACAATCAAGATCACAGCTTGCAGAAGGACTTATGCTGAAAAGAAGATCAGCCAGCTACCAGGTGGGACGAAAAGTAGGCGACTGGTGGAAATGGAAGATCCAGCCACTGACAATAGACGCAGTGATGATCTACGCCCAGAAAGGCCATGGCAGACGCAGTAACCTCTATACCGACTATACCTTCGCCGTAAAGGACGGCGACAAACTGGTAAGCTTTACCAAAGCGTACTCCGGTTTAACCGACAAAGAGTTCAACGAGGTCGATGCCTTCGTAAAACGAAACTCCCTCGAAAAGTTTGGCCCCGTACGCACAGTAAAGCCAGAGCTGGTGTTCGAGATCGCATTTGAAGGCATCGCAGCAAGCAACCGTCATAAAAGCGGCGTAGCACTGCGCTTTCCACGCATCAGCAGGTGGCGGAAGGATAAAAAAGCCGATGAAATTAACACGCTGGAAGACCTGAAAAAGATGCTGGAGAATAGGTCATAGAGAGCTGATGGTAAAATGGGTAACGCCCGGAGGGCAGTAAATTGGGGATATGTGACAGGCCACACTTATGGAAAGTGATGACAAGAAGAACATAATGGATTTAAGACCTGCAACAATTACGGTAAGTTAACAGGAGAGGCTGATTGTAATGCATGCGTATGAACCCAATTGGTTTAATTTTGATAACGAATGACAAAACTGGCGGACACCAAAGGATACCATATCATTTCCGAATGGTTGAAGGATAAAGGTTATAAGGCCTTTGCCTTCCAGGAAGAAACCTGGAAACATATTCATGCCGGCGAAAGCGGCCTGGTGAATGCACCTACCGGGTTCGGCAAAACTTTTTCCGTATTCCTGGGAGCTGTGATACAATTCATGAACACCTATCCGGCAACTTACCGTTCCAGGAAAAAGAACGGATTACAGTTGTTATGGATAACGCCATTACGCGCACTGGCCAAGGATATCGGGCGGGCCATGGAAGAAGTGATTGCGGAAACAGGATTAAGCTGGCAGGTAGGCATCCGCAACGGCGATACCGCTACGTCTGAACGCCAGCGCCAAAAACGTAATGTGCCGGAAGTGCTCATCATTACACCCGAAAGCTTACACCTCATGCTGGCACAGCGCGATTATACTGAGGTCTTTAAAACACTCCGTGTAATTGCCGTTGATGAATGGCACGAACTGCTCGGCAGTAAAAGAGGCGTGCAAATGGAACTGGCGCTGTCACGTCTCATCAACCTTCGGCATACAACAGCCCCTGCCCCCCCTGACGCCGCAATAGATGTTCCGGCAACAAACCCAAAGAAAAAAGCTGCTGCACCCAGCCACAATAACACCAACGCACCAGGAGCAGAAAATACACCTCCACAAACGAATAGCCTGTCGGTATGGGGCATCAGCGCAACCATAGGCAACCTTGAGCAGGCAAAGGAAGTACTGATGGCGCCACTGAAGAAAACGGGCGTTATTGTAAAAGCCCGGCTTTCAAAACCTATACACGTAGAATCCATCTTACCCGACGAAATAGAAAAATATCCCTGGGCAGGCCACCTGGGCATCAAGCTCGCGCATAAGCTGCTGCCGGTAATAGAACAAAGCAAAACAACACTGCTGTTCATCAATACCCGCGGCATGAGCGAACGATGGTATCAAACCTTACTCACCATAGCGCCGGAACTGGCAGGAGCCATTGCACTACACCACGGCAGTATTGAACAGGAATTACGCATTTGGGTAGAAGAGGCCCTGCATACCGAAACCCTGAAAGTGGTGGTATGTACCGCCAGCCTCGACCTGGGGGTCGACTTCCGGCCGGTAGATACCGTCATCCAGGTGGGTTCTCCAAAAGGCGTAGCCCGCTTCCTGCAACGCGCCGGCAGAAGCGGTCACCAGCCCGGACAGATCAGTAAGATCTACTTTGTTCCTACCCACTCCCTCGAGCTGGTGGAAGCCGCCGCTATCAAACAGGCCATCAAAGAAGAACTCATCGAAAGCCGCGAGCCAATGGCCTTGTGCTTCGATGTACTGGTGCAATATATGTGTACCCTGGCGATAGGAGAAGGATTTGTTTCGCAGCAACTCTATGAAGAAGTAAAGTCTACCTGGTGTTATTCCGAGATCACGGAAGACGACTGGCGGCGGGCGCTTACGCATATCACAACAGGAGGCGCCGCCCTCACGCAATACGATGAATACAGGAAGGTAGAACCCGTAAACGGCATCTACCGTATCCTCAACAGGCGTATAGCCATGCATCACCGTATGCAGATAGGCACCATCGTAAGCGATGCCATGCTGAAAGTAAAATTCATGAGCGGCGGCTATATAGGACTGATTGAAGAATATTTCATCAGCCGCCTTTCGCCGGGAGATAGTTTTACACTGGCCGGCAGAAACCTCGCATTGGTACAGATCAAGGATATGACGGTGATCGTCAAAAAATCTACCGCCTCAAAAAGCATCGTGCCCAGCTGGAACGGCGGCCGTATGCCACTTTCCGCAAACCTGGGTATGATGCTGCGGCAAACGTTTAACGTGGCGCTCAGCAAAAAAGCAAAAGAGCCCGAATTAAAGATCCTGCTGCCTTTATTTGAACTGCAGGAACAGTTGTCACACATACCGCAATCCAATGAACTGCTGATTGAACATATCGCTACGAAAGATGGCTATCATGTTTTTGTATACCCTTTCGAAGGACGCCTCGTACATGAAGCTATGGCCACCTTGCTGGCTTACCGCATCAGCAATACTATGCCCATTACTTTTTCGATAGCCATGAACGACTATGGCTTCGAGTTACTCAGCGACCAGCCCATACCTATCGACGACACCAATGTGCTGGACCTGTTTTCTTCCGATAACCTCATCAACGACATTCAACGCAGCGCCAATGCCACAGAAATGGCCAAGCGGAAGTTCAGGGATGTTGCCGTCATCGGGGGACTTGTATTCCAGGGCTACCCCGGCGAACACAAAAAAGCACGGCACCTGCAATCATCCGCCTCTCTGCTGTTCAAGGTCTTTGCAGACTATGACCCGGATAATATCTTACTAAGGCAGGCTTACCAGGAAGTGCTCGACCAGCAGATGGAAGAAGCACGTTTACGCGCAGCATTGGAACGTATTCAGCATAGTAAGATCGTGATTACTGTACCCGACCGGCTTACTCCGTTTTGTTTCCCCATTAAAGTAGATAGCCTGAGAGAAAATATGTCGTCGGAACAACTCGAAGATCGCGTACGGAAAATGCAGGAACAACTCGAGCGATGACAACCTAACACAACACGCATGAATAAACCGTTATCCCTGAATACTTATCATAAGAAAGATTTCAATAACTGGTTTGGCTATATCACCGACAAAATAATGCTGGATAGTATCCCCAACCCGGTTGTACGAATGAGATTCGGAAACGGGTACGACAACTCTCCGGACTTATTCCTGGTTCAGTGCTGTAGCCAATAAAGTACAAGGGCAGGCTATATCATGCAAAACATGCCCAACACCTTTCCACATTTGAAGCCCGGCAACGGCCCCGTGAGCGCTCCGGATATATTCCTGGTTCAGTGCTGCGGCAAATAAACTGTATCTTTACAGCTTATGTTTTCAACGGCACAGCATTCTATTTCAGGTAATAATTTCTGGCTTTCTTCGGAGCGATCTGTCTATTGGGAAGAGAAACAGGCGATTATCCTTTCCGATCTTCACCTTGGTAAAACAGGGCATTTCAGGAAAGCAGGTATTGCCATTCCTCAAACAGTATTACATCACGATCTGCAACGCCTGGTGCATTTACTGGAATTCTATAGCCCAAAGGAAGTGATCATCGTAGGTGATCTTTTTCATAGCAGGGAAAACAAGGAAATGGATCTTTTCCTCGATTGGCGCAGCAGCTGGTCTTCCATTGACTTCAGGCTGGTAAAGGGGAACCATGATATTTTGCCGGACAGCTGGTATCACCGTGCAGGCATTATCACCCATCATCGTAGCTATGTAACAGAAGGTTTCTGCTTTACACACGATCCTTCAGATTGTGCGCCGGGCAGTCATTATACTTTTTCAGGGCATGTGCATCCGGGTATCCGCCTTAGTGGTATGGGTAAGCAGTCATTGCAATTTCCCTGTTATTATTTCGGCGATGCAGTAGCGATCCTGCCTGCGTTTAGCCATTTTACCGGCCTGGCATTATTACAGCCGGAGAAAGAGGATACTGTATTCGCAATTGTGAACCAGTCGGTCATCGCACTGTAGTCTTCAGCCCTGTACAATTATGATAAGAATTGCATTTGATCCCATCTACATTCACCCCATTCCGGAAGGACATCGTTTTCCGATGTCGAAATATGAGCTGATCCCGGGACAATTATTGCATGAGGGAACTATCACCTCCCAACACCTGTTCCGGCCTGAAGTATGCGCACTTGAACAGGTTTTATGGACCCACGATAAGGATTATGTTGATAAGCTGCTGCATCAAACACTAAGCGCTTCGGAACAGCGCAAAATAGGATTTATACAATCGCCGCTGCTTACACAGCGGGAACTGGTAATTGCCCAGGGAACTATTGATTGCTGTGAATATGCTTTCCGGCAGGGGGTAGCTTTAAATGTCGCCGGCGGCACCCATCATGCTTTTGCCGGCCGTGGCGAAGGGTTTTGTTTATTGAACGATATGGCAATAGCAGCCA
Organism: Filimonas effusa; assembly: GCF_004118675.1. Classification (NCBI taxonomy): domain Bacteria; kingdom Pseudomonadati; phylum Bacteroidota; class Chitinophagia; order Chitinophagales; family Chitinophagaceae; genus Filimonas; species Filimonas effusa. The sequence continues at coordinate 2,845,889 of NZ_SDHZ01000001.1, forward strand.
ATTACCTGCTGCACAATGGCAAAGCCAAACAGATCCTGGTCATAGACCTCGATGTACACCAGGGCAACGGCACTGCCAGCATTTTCCGCCACGAACCCAGGGTCTTCACTTTCAGCATGCATGGCGCGCATAACTACCCTTTTCATAAAGAACAGTCAGACCTGGATGTGCCGTTAACCGATGGCACAGACACCAGCACCTATTTATCTCTATTACAGGAACACCTGCCTGCACTGATAGAAAAGGTAAAACCAGACTTCGCCTTTTTCTTATCAGGAGTAGACATCCTGTCAACCGATAAGTTCGGCAAGCTGAAAGTAAGCATGGAAGGCGTCAGGGAAAGGGACTACTATGTATTTCACCTGCTCCGGCAAAAGGGCATCCCCGTAACAGTTGCCATGGGCGGCGGATACTCCCCCGATGTACGTTCAATTGTTGAAGCACATTGCAATACATTCAGAACTGCCGTTAATTTATACGAATGATAGTTGCGGCCAACAAGATACCTTCCGGCGTTAATGCCAGACTGCCATCAATAGCACGCATTTCCACATGCATCCCCTTTTGAAGAAACAACGAACCCTTAGATCACTGTTCCCTTCAATATTTTCCCGGCGCTCCCGGTATTATAGGTATTGCCTGTTCTCTAGTTTACGATCTTCTTCTTTAAGGTGGTCACCTGTTCCTGCAGGTCGTTTACCAATCCTGCCAGTTGGTTTACATCCCAGCGCTGCTGCATATTGGCCTTTGTAATAACCATCTGCGCTTTCCATACTTCAAGTACATCTTCACTATTGATGTTGTATGGCTCATAAATAGGGTTATCACTTACCAGGGTCATTTTATTCTTTACCCTGTTGTTACGCAAAATGCGTTTATAAACGATACCCTCGTTACGGGAGATAACGATATAGGTATTGCTGGACTTTACATCCTCTATATCATCTACTTTTTCACCTACAATAACACTTCCGCTCGGAGTTGGCAGCATACTGTCACCAACGATCTCAAAGGCACGGTAATGGCCGGGAGCCAGCATAGGAAGGGTAAAGGTGTTCAGCTCATCCACAAACTCAGGATCGGCATAACCCGCCAGGTAACCGGCTGCCGCCTTTACAGGAACAAAGTGAATATGCTGCGCCTCTCCCCCGGTTTTCAACTGCCGGCGTTTATCGAGATAACTGCCACCGCCCGCTTTGGGAGCGCCTGTAAGGTCTTTCAGTAATAATTCATCAAGACTTAACTTGAAGATGCCGCAGATGTGTTCCAGCACTTCCAGCCGTGGCTCAGCGCGTTCCTCCTCGTAGGCGCCTACCAGGGAACGCTTTATGTTCAGCTTGTTCGCAAATTCCTCCTGTGTCCAGCCACGCAGCTTGCGCAGGTAACGTAGATTCTTTCCGGCATGACTCATAGCTAATAATTTTGACACTAAAATACTAACTAATTTAGTTATTCCCAAAAAAACATAGCACTGTCCTGCTGTTCAGGTTAAACCCAGCTGGGCACTACATCGCTTTTACAGGCAAATTACCCGCTGCTTTTATTGCCAAAAGCGTGTTTTATCTCCGGTACAATAACAGCGCTGTGGTGCTATTGCCCCAGGGTGGTAGTTACCACCGGCTATTCGTATTACCAACCTACCGTACTGCTACGGTACCCTTGTTTGGATGGTAGCTGCAACCATCTCTCATTCAAAATAACTATCTTGCCTGCATCTATGGCAAAAGCAAAAAAAGCAAAGACGACGAAGAAGGAAGAGCCGGTTATTCTGATCACCAATGACGATGGTATCACAGCACCTGGAATAAGAGCCCTGGTTGAATCGGTAAAGGGATTAGGTAAGATAGTAGTAGTTGCTCCGGACAAACCTCAGAGCGGTATGGGACACGCTATTACCATCGGGCATCCGCTGCGTTTACAACGCTCCAGCGTATTCACCGATGTAGAAGCATGGCAGTGCAGCGGCACTCCTGTCGATTGCGTGAAGCTGGCTGTTGACAAAGTATTGCACCGTAAACCCGATATCTGTTTAAGCGGTGTGAACCACGGCGCCAACCATTCTATTAACGTTATTTATTCCGGCACCATGTCGGCAGCGCTTGAAGCCGCGATAGAAAGTATTCCCAGTATAGGTTTCAGCCTGCTGGATTATAGCGTAGAGGCCGATTTTACAGGAGCACAGCATTATGCACGGCTACTTGTTCAACAGATCCTCGGCAAAAAAATAGACAAGCATCTTTGCCTGAATGTAAATATCCCTCCTACCCCGGTGGAATTACTGAAAGGATTAAAAGTATGCCGCCAGGCCTATGCCAAATACGAGGAAGAGTTTGCAGAAAGAAAAGACCCGCATGATAAAACCTATTACTGGCTTACAGGCGAGTTTGTAAACTTCGACAAAGGCAGGGATACCGATGTATGGGCTTTGGCTAATAACTATGTAAGCGTAGTGCCTGTTCAATTTGATCTGACACATTACCTGTTGAAGGAAAAATTAGAAAAATCGCTAATCACCAAATAATGTTACGCAGAAACAACCTTACCATGGGTATAATAATGGGCTTTATTGCACCCATTATAGGTATGTTCATCTATTACCTGTTCAAGTTTTATCCGTTGTTCACCATACGGGATTTCTTTACCGTACTGGGCACGCAAAAAACACTGATAACAGGTATCGTAAGCGTATCACTGTTGGCGAATGCAGCGATCTTTACCATTTATATCAATACACGCAGGGATAATACGGCAAGAGGCATTTTTCTTTCAACCTGTATTTATGCCATTGCCGCCCTGGTTCTTAAGTATTTTCTCTAATAGCACAACGTGAAGTATTACATTATAGCAGGAGAGGCCAGCGGTGATTTACACGGCAGCAACCTGGTAAAAGAATTGAAGCAGCTGGATCCCGGTATACAATTACGCGGGTGGGGAGGCGATCTTATGCAGGAAGCCGGCGTTGACATCGTAAAACATTACCGCGACCTGGCTTTTATGGGTTTCGTGGAAGTGATAGCCAATTTGCCTACTATCTTACGTAACCTCTCGTTTTGCAAAAAAGATATCGCTGCCTTCCGGCCCGATGCGCTTATACTCATCGATTACCCCGGCTTCAACCTCCGTATTGCCGAATGGGCTAAACAGCAGGGCATGAAGGTCATCTACTATATCTCTCCGCAGGTATGGGCCTGGAAAGAGAACAGGGTGAAAAAAATGAGGCAGCACATCGATAAAATGATGGTGATCCTGCCTTTCGAGAAAGACTATTTCAAAAACAAATGGAACTGGGAAGTTGAATATGTAGGTCACCCCCTGGTAAGGGTGATAGATGCGGTTCCGGCCAATGCGCCTTTATCGGTACAGTTACCATCGAACCGCCCGGTGATTGCCTTATTACCCGGCAGCCGCAAACAGGAGATCCTGAAAAAACTGCCGCTGATGCTGGAAGTAAGCAAGGCATTTCCCGGTTACCAGTTTGTAGTAGCCAAAGCGCCCGGGCAGGAAGATGCTTTTTATGAAAGCCTGTTATCTCCTTATACCAATGTTTCCTCGGTAAGAAATGAAACCTATGCCCTGTTACGCAAATCAAAAGCGGCACTGGTAACCAGCGGCACCGCCACACTGGAAACAGCGCTGTTTAAAGTCCCCGAAGTGGTTTGTTACAAAGGCAGCAATATCAGCTACCAGATAGCCAAACGCCTTATCAGGGTGAAATATATTTCGCTGGTAAACCTGATCATGGATAAACTGGTGGTGAAAGAACTGATCCAACAGGATCTTACTACCCAAAATATGATAGCGGAACTCACCGAACTGCTTACCAACCCGGCAAAGCAGCAACAGCTGCAAAAGGATTACGACCAGCTGCACGAATTACTCGCTGCAGGCGGTAACGCCTCAGCCAATGCCGCAAAAGAGATTCTGAACAGCTAAGAAGGCGACCATATTGCCAGCGGTAGCCCAAAAGCCAGCCCTTGCCAATATGGAAAAGGCGCTTGCCGGCAAATACAATAACGGCTGAGCATTGGCGATAGACCATAGCACTAGCTGCCAGCATAAACGGCTGGCGCCAGGATTTAGATTATCGGAATAGTGGAAGGATCAGGAAACGGATTATCATAATGAGCACTGCCAGCAGGAAAACGATAATAGAGATGCGGTTCATACCATGCATCAGGCGCATATTGGTATTACGGGGGGCCTTAGGGTCCCTTTTTCTCAGGTAAAGATATTCCGCGACTTGCCTCCAAAAGATGCTCATGGAACAAAGAATTTAATAATGATAGAAAGTATCTTCCTGATATACCGGTCATGACAGCCTCCTAAACAGACAGTCATTGACGGGTTATCCATCTCTATTCACCAGCAACGCGCCCATACAATAGGCAAGGGTTGAACCAGACCTGCCGGGTATTAAACCAAGCCTGCCGGGTATTAAACCAGGCCTGCCGGGTATTAAGCCAGGCGCTGCAGGTTTTCTTCGCTCCTGGGCGCCGCTCTTTTGATGAGAAAGTAGCCCCCAAACAAAATAGCCGAGAACAGAAGGGTTGAATAGATGCCGCCGGGGAAGGTGAAAGGAATGGCATCGTTATACGCCATCATCAGACCTTCGAATGTCCTGGGGCGGTTAAGCCCTCTTGTGCCCTGCCATCCGGCCCATACGACGAAATTGGATAAGATGAAAAATACGGTAGGCGCCGCTACAGAAGAAAGCAGTACGCTCAGCACATTGATCTTTTTCATTAAAAAGCCCATAGAAGTAAGCAGGGCAAATAATAAATAGTTCTGCCATTGTCCTTCATAGAAACCAGGCGTATTGGTCATACCCAGGTTATATAAGCCGTGATAGAACAGGTCGCCCACGAACATAGAGATGATAGGGAGTGCAAAAGCCCATTTTTTGTTCTTAATGAAAATGGCGCCGCTGAATATAGCCATCGCATACTGGGGAGTAAAGCCCCAGGGACGGTTAGGGAACACACGGTAAACTGCAGCCACCACTATCAGCAGACATAAAGCTATTACAATCGATTTTGTAGATTTCATCCTGAGCGTTTTTAAAAAATCCCGGCAAATATGGGTTAACACTTGCCGGGGTATTATTGAGTTGGCAAAAATAAGATAATTAAGCCAAACGAGGCACAAATGCCCTGTAAACCAAAAGCGGGCTGCCGGCCTGCAGTACATAGGGTTCACCTGCCAGCACTGCTGCTGCCTGGCCTTTTTCCACCGTAACACTGCCGTTACCGGTAATAGTGGCGCTGCCATTCATAACTACCAGTATTTCAAGAGAATCGGTGATATGGTTCCATTTTTCGCCCGGCTGCAGTTCTATTTTGCTGATCCCGAAGTCGGGAACCGGGCAGGGATATAAACGCTCACCATTACCAGCGGCATCTCCTTTCATGATCACCGGGGTAATGCCTTCGAAAATGGTATGCTTCAGCAATTCAGGCACGTCTACGTGTTTGGGGGTAAGGCCGCCGCGCAGTACGTTATCGCTGTTGGCCATCAGTTCCACGTTTTGCCCCTCCAGATAAGCGTGCGGAACGCCGGCGCCCTGGAATACGGCTTCGCCCGGCTGCACCTGAACGATATTGAAAAAGTAAACGGAGAAAATACCCCTGTCTACATTCCCCAGCAGCTTCTGGTTGGCGCAGAGTTTTGCCACCCACCAGCCGGGCTGGCTGCGGTTAAGCTGTCCGGCTTCATATTTCTGGCATTCTGCCAGCACCAGGGGCGTCAGCAGCGCGTTTACCTGCGCCTGGGGCATTTCCATTACATGCTGGTAAAGGCCTTTGTACCCTTCTTTATCGAAAAGCGGCGCCAGCTCGCTGAAGGCAGGAACAGAACGTAATACCTTACGCAGCAGATCGGGCTGGAGGAAACCATGCAGCAGCCAGAATTCGCTCAGCGCGATCATCACTTCCGGCTTATGGTTGCGGTCTTTATAGTTGCGATGGGGGGCATTGACGGGTACGCCCGCCGCTTCTTCGGCATCGTATCCTTTTTCGGCTTCGGCCTTGGAAGGATGTACCTGGATCGACAACATGTCTTTCACATCCAGGATCTTAAACAGGTATGGCAATTCACCGAAACGGTTCCATACGGCTGCGCCGATGGCTTCTTCGGGTTGCTGCTGTATCAGCTGTAACAGGGAAACCTCCGTGCCGTTTGTTTCCAGAACCGAAGCGGCCGAGGGATGCGCTCCCATCCAATATTCAGCACAGGGCTGGTTATCAACGCTTTGTGTACCTAACCACTGGGGAATGAATGCATGTCCGCCCCAGGCATAATGCTGTACTTTTCCTTTTAATCTAAAGATTTTGTCTTGTACCATTGTTTTCCAGGCTGTTTTTGGTCCTTGAAAGATATAAGTTTTTCTGATACAGAAAGTTACCTGATCCTCGGGGCGGAGAGGGGCAAATTCGTATGGCTGCCTCCCGTAAAAGCGCTGAAACAGCTTAAGAGCGGCTTTACAGCGGCAGGGATGCAACCTGGGATTACCGGGACAAAATAGGTTAAATTCCGGTTTCATGACAAAAATCATGGATTTTTGGGCAATGACCAACCACGATCATTGCATTGGCGGGAACGCCTGTAAGTGCTTGATTTTCCGCAATCGTTGGCGTTAATAAATATTGTTAAGTCATCATTCTTTTACCCCGAACATTCTAATTTGCTGCTATGTTTTACACTAAATTCTTAAATCTTTGATTATGCGCTTGTCAAAAAATACGGTTGCAGCATTCGAACAATATCCTGAAAAAGTATTGCAGTTTGGCGAAGGAAATTTCTTAAGGTGTTTTGTGGACTGGATGTTCCATGAGTTAAACAAGAAAGCTGATTTTAAAGGCTCTATCGTAGTAGTTCAGCCCATCGAGAATGGTATGGTAGATATGCTGAACGAACAGGATTGTCTTTATACCCTTTACCTCCGTGGTTTACAAAATGGCAAGGTAGAGAACTACCATGAGACTATTAGTGTGATCAGCAGGGGTATCAACCCTTATACGCAGTTCAGCGAATACCTGAAAACAGCAGAGAATCCTGAAATGCGTTTTGTGATCTCCAACACTACTGAAGCTGGTATCGCTTATAAAGCAGAAGACAAGGCTACTGACACGCCTCCTTCCTCTTATCCTGCGAAACTTACAGTATGGTTGTACCACCGTTACAAAACCTTTAACGGCGACGCTTCCAAAGGTATGCACATCATTCCTTGTGAGCTGATCGATAAAAACGCTTATTACCTGAAAAAATACATCCTGCAACTGGCTGCAGACTGGAAACTGGAAGATGGTTTCACTGCATGGCTGGAATCGGCTTGTACTTTCAACAATACACTGGTAGACAGGATCGTTCCCGGTTATCCTAAAGACCGTATTGCAGAGATCACTGCCGAACTGGGTTACGAAGACAAACAAGTAGTAGAAGGCGAACCTTTCCACCTGTGGGTGATTGAAGCCGGCGAACAACTGGAAAAAGAATTGCCTTTCCCTTCCATTGGACTGAACGTTTTATATACAAAAGACGTATCTCCTTATAAGGTAAGGAAAGTAAGGATCTTAAACGGTGTGCACACTGCACTGGTTCCTGTTGCTTACCTGTACGGTATCGATACGGTAAGGGAATCGATGGAAGATGCCGTAGTAGGCAAATTCATCAAGGATGCACTGTTCGAAGAAATCATTCCTACACTGGACCTGCCTTTACAGGAATTACAGGATTTTGCGGCAGCAGTATTGGAGCGTTTCTCCAATCCTTTCATCAAACACCTTCTCATGAGCATTTCACTCAACTCATGGGCTAAGTTCGAAACAAGAGTACTGCCTTCCATCCTGGAATATGTGAAACGCAAAAACGCTGTTCCCAAACACCTGAGCTTCTCACTGGCTGCTACCATCGCTTTCTACAAAGGTGAAAGAAATGGTGAAGCCATTGCCCTGAAAGACGACGCCGATTTGCTGGAACTGCTGCAAAACGCATGGAGCAAATACGATGGCAGCGATGCATCTGTTAAAGCAGTGGTAACTACCGTTCTGGCATATGAGAAAAACTGGAAGTTCGACCTCAACACGGTTGCCGGTTTAACAGACGCTGTTACTGCTCACCTGGTGAACATCCAGAAGCTGGGTATGAAAGAGGCTATCAAAACTGTATAACGTTCGATAATTATATTGCTATGAAGGAGTTCGTAAAAATAAATGCCAAGGATAACGTGATCATTGCGTTGAAGGGCTTTGCCAAAGGCGACAAAGTTGTTGTCGACGGTAAAGAGATTGTCCTGCAAAACGATGTTGAGCGTGGCCACAAGATTGCCCTGAATGATATTACATCGGGACAAGACATCATCAAATATGGCTACCCTATCGGGTATGCTACCACCGATATTCACACGGGAGAGCATGTGCACGTGCAGAATGTAAGAACTAAACTTGGAGATGTATTTGATTACGTTTATGAGCCCAGGTTCAGTGAACTTACACATCCGCAACGCAACCTTACCTTCCAGGGTTTCCGCCGTAAGAATGGCGACGTAGGGATCCGTAACGAAATATGGATCGTTCCTACCGTAGGTTGTGTGAACGGTATTGCTGAACAGATCATCCGTGAATTCAAAGCTGAGGTTGGTGATACCAGCGGCGTTGAAGGTATTGAAGTGTTCAAACACAACTATGGCTGTTCGCAGCTGGGCGACGACCATGAAAATACAAGACATATCCTTTCCGATATTGCCCTGCACCCTAACACCGGTGGGGTACTGGTATTAGGTCTGGGTTGCGAAAACAACAAGATCGATGAGTTCAAAGAAGGCTTAGGCCCTATCGACGAGTCAAGGATCAAGTTTCTTTCTACCCAGAAAGTACAGGATGAAGTTTCTGATGCAGTAGCCTTACTGAAGGAGATCTATGCCGAAGCCAGCAAAGACAAACGCGAAGCAGTTCCTTTATCGGAACTGAAAGTTGGTTTGAAATGCGGTGGCTCCGATGGCTTATCGGGTATCACGGCAAACCCGCTGGTAGGTTATTTCTCCGACTTCCTGATCAGCCAGGGTGGCACTACCGTATTAACGGAAGTTCCTGAAATGTTCGGTGCTGAAACCATCCTGATGAACCGTTGCGTGAATCACGATGTATTTGAAAAAACAGTACACCTGATCAACGATTTCAAACAATACTTCATAGACCTGAAACAACCTATTTACGAAAACCCTTCACCTGGTAACAAAGCGGGCGGTATTTCCACACTGGAAGATAAATCGCTTGGTTGTACCCAGAAAGGTGGCGTAGCTACTGTTGTTGACGTATTGAAATATGGCGAAAGACTGAAAGTAAAAGGTCTGAACCTGTTAAGCGCTCCTGGTAACGACCTGGTATCTACAACAGCATTGGGCTCTTCAGGCGCTCATATGGTACTGTTCACTACCGGCCGTGGTACGCCGTTCGGAAGCTTTATTCCTACATTGAAAATTGCGACCAACTCAGAGCTGGCGGCGAAGAAACCACACTGGATCGATTACAATGCAGGTCCTTTAGCTGAAGACAAGTCGTTCGACCAGGGTCTTGAAGAATTACTTGACAAAATCATCCGTGTAGCCAGCGGCGAAAAAGCCAATCACGAGAAAGCTGGTTTCAGGGAGATCGCGATATTCAAAAGCGGTGTAACGCTTTAAACTTTTATCTGTTTTGTTTCCTTAAAAATATCCCACGCGTCCTGGCGTGGGTATTTTTTTTTCAAAAATTACTGTTTATCCAATTCAGCGGATAAATGCCGGTACAGCCTGTTTAATAACCGGCGGCACTATCCTCTCCCCTGCCATCGGCTACAGCTTCTATAATACCGTCTTTGATCCGGATAACCTCTGTTCTGCCTATGCCATTGCGGTTGTAGATATGATATCCCATTCCCCTGAGCTTGTACAAAGTTTCTGCAGAAAAGCCTTTTTCAACATACACCAGGTCGGGTTGCCATTGATGATGGAACTTGGGCAGATTAACAGCATCGTGTATGCTGAGACCGAAATCGATCACGTTTACCAGGGTTTGTAATACCGAAGTAATGATGGTTGAACCTCCCGGCGTTCCGGCAACAAGATAAGGCAAACCGTTATGGAGTACGATCGTTGGTGTCATAGAGCTCAGCATACGCTTATACGGCGCAATGGCATTGGCTTCGGACCCCAGTAATCCGTACATATTAGGCACTCCTGGCTTGGCGCTGAAATCGTCCATTTCATTGTTGAGGATAAAGCCCGCATTCCCTACCACTACCCTGCTGCCATAAGAGCCGTTTAAGGTGGTGGTCACTGCTACTGCATTGCCTTGGTTATCCACCACCGACAAATGCGTTGTTTCTTCATGCTCCTGCTGCGGACTGCCGTGGTGTATGTTTTTGCTTTCACTTGCTTTGCCGGGCTTATAATCGCTCATCCGCTGTGCCAGGTATGCCGGGCTGGTAAGCGCTGTCACCGGCACCTTTACAAAGCCGGGATCACCCATAAACGCTGCACGGTCTGCATAAACACGGCGCTCTACTTCTATCATCAGCTGCATTGCTTCGGGAGAATCGAAACCATATTTATCGAGCGGATACCGTTCCAGTATTCCCAGCATTTGCTGTAACATAATGCCGCCACTGCTGGGCAATGGCATTGTTACGATCTTATATCCTTTATAATCGAATGTAACCGGTGAGCGTTTTATGGCCTTATACTGCTTCAAGTCGTCAAGTGTAATGATGCCTTTACCATGCTGCATTTCATCCACTATTTTCTGCGCCGTTTCTCCTTCGTAAAAACCGGCGGCGCCTTTCTCCTTTATCAGTTGAAGCGTATGGGCCAGGTGCGGCTGAAAAAGAGTATCGCCGGCCTTCCAGCTGCCGTCTTTTACGAATGCAGGTTTTACACGGTTGAATTTCAGAAAGTCATCGCGGAGTGCATTTAAACCTGCCGCTTCCTTACCGGTGATGACGAAGCCCTTTTCAGCCAGTTTTATAGCGGGGTCTATCAATGCTGCCATAGGCAAACGGCCATGTTCTTTATGCGACAGGAAAAGTCCGGCTACCGTACCCGGCACCCCCGAAGCAAGATGACCAGACTGGCTCAAACTTGTATCGGCATTACCCGCGGTATCTATGAACATATCCCGTGAAGCACGCCCCGGCGCCATTTCCCGGTAATCGTATGTAACCTGTTCTCCCTTGCTGCTATGTAACACCATAAAACCGCCGCCACCAAGATTGCCGGCATTGGGATACACTACTGCCAGCGCCAGTTGTGTAGCAATAGCTGCATCTACCGCGTTTCCGCCTTTCTTAAGTATCTCTGCTCCTGCTGCGCTTGCCAGCGGGTGCGCACTTACTACCGCTCCGTTCTTCACACGGATCTGTTTTACGCTTTTATAATTGTAAGCATTGGTTTGCCCATAGCAGTTGGCTATACAGCAAGCCAATAATAATACGACCGTGTACAAATATCTCATGTGATGTTACTTCGTTGGATGTTTATAAAAATAAGTAAATTCACAAAAACACTGCCTTGGATTATTACAAACATAGCGGCGGGAAGAGAGATACGGGAAGCAAAAGAGACACCGGGGCAAGAGGCGAAACGCTGGCCGCAGCCTGGCTTGAAGCAAGAGGATATTGCATTATAGAACGCAACTGGCGTTACAGACGCAATGAGATAGATATCATTGCCTCCAGGGCAAACCGCTTACATATCATAGAAGTTAAAACACGTACTACGCCTTATTTCGGACTACCGGAGGAACATATTACCCATGACAAAATGAATGGGCTTAAACATGCAGCCATTGCCTACCAGGCGCAATCGAAACGGTGGGTGTATCTGCAGTTTGACGTATTGTCTATCTGTATGTACCCGCAGCAGCCCGTTGAATATTATCTGATAGAAGATGTATTCTTCTGAAGCGTGTTCTTTTTAAACGATCTATTTCTGACGATAGTCTTTTCCGGAGGACTTATTTTGCTAAGGCTTTGTAATAGTCCATTTCCCCTGGGAGAAGGAAAGCTGTTCTCTCATCTTTTCTACCAGCCGGAAAGTTGCCGGGCAGTATTCTACGTTTTGTTTATGCACATGAAGATAATCGGCCATTCTCTTCTTGCGGAGATGCGGGAATCCTGCGCAGTCGGCCGGCCTTACCTCGTAGATATCACATTTATTTGTTTTGAGGTCGAGGAACTGGCAGGGTTGTTTTTTGTTCATCCAGTCGCCATCTTTCTTATCGAACTCCAGCCATTTATCTTTAAACTGTTCCGGGGTGGTATTGAGGTGATCGGCAATACGTTTGATATCGGTTGGCGTAAAGGTAGGGCTCATGGTTTTGCAACAGTTGGCGCAACTCAGGCAATCCACTTCCTGCCACACCTGCGGGTCGAGCTCCTCGGCAAGCTTGTCGAGGAAGCGGGGAGGCTGACTTTCTATCCGTCCCAAAAAGCGGCGGAAGGTTGTTTTATGCAAGTTAGCTTGCTTCTTAAAAGCGCGGAGATTGACTGGCTGCATACGTTTCAACACATTAACTGTTACAGATAAAACAGAAGGTTCTTTAACAGAATCATCCTGTAATGGTACGGTTTATACGATTGTAAATGTAGGGTTAAAAACCAAAAGATGCTACCTTGCACTTATACCGGTCAATATTTCAACGGGTTTATACTATGTGGGATGCTTATAAAAAGGGCTACAAGGCTTATTTGCAGCTGGAACGGTCGCTCAGCGATCATTCTGTGGAAGCCTACCTGCACGATATCGATAAGCTTACCAGTTATCTCCAGGCAACTGCCAACCTGAAAACACCGGAAGAACTTACCCTGAAAGACCTTCAGCATTTTGTGAAATGGGTGGGGGAACTGGGAATGACGCCTTCTTCCCAATCGCGGATCATATCGGGCATCCGCGGTTTTTACAAGTATTGCCTGGTGGAAAACATCACCACCACCAACCCTACCACTTTACTGGAAACACCCAGGTTAAAACGCGCTTTACCCGATGTGCTTAGCTTCGAGGAAATAGAACGGATCATTGCGCAGCTCGACCTCAGCAAACCCGACGGAGGCCGTAATAAGGCGATCCTGGAAACGATGTACAGCTGCGGACTGCGGGTGAGTGAAGTGATCAACCTGAAGATCAGCCAGCTTTTTCTCGACGTGGAATTTATAAGGGTTACCGGTAAAGGCGATAAAGAGCGGCTGGTGCCGATAGGCCGTTCTGCCATAAAATATATTAAACTTTACAGGGAAACCATCCGTATTCATCAACAGCCGCAAAAGGGCTGTGAGGATATCTTATTCCTGAATCGTTTTGGCAAAGGGCTTTCCCGTATCATGATCTTTTACATCATCAAAGACCTGGCGCAGAAAGCGGGCATCACCAAGAACATTTCACCGCACACCTTCCGCCATTCTTTTGCCACCCACCTGGTGGAAGGAGGCGCCGACCTGCGTGCCGTACAGGAAATGCTGGGACATGAAAGCATTACCACCACAGAAATATACACCCACCTCGACAGGGACTACCTGAGATCTACCTTAAACGATTTTCATCCGGCATATAAAGGATAGGCTGCTCATAGAAGCATAGTGACGGGAAAATATTGCCGGGGAAGATTGCTGTAAAAAGCGCACCTGCGGGAAAAGCATGTACAGCAGAAGGCAGGCCAAAGATGGGGAAGACTGCTGTGAAAAAACGAACCTGCGGGAAAAGGGAAATAGACGTTTTATGTTAGGATGGCTTGAACCGGGACCAGGTTTTGCTAAAAAAAAACGGGGTTTCAACGGTAGCTTTTGAGATGCTCTTAGGAAGCTTTAAAGAAGCTTTTAGGATGCTTTGACGGCAGCAGCGGACAAAGGGTAGCTATTTTTTAGCAAATGTGGAAATCTGCCCTTCCCGTTTAGCAAAATGCTAAACGGGAAGGATAGCCTCTCTCCTGCCGTTTACTCTTGATATAACAGGTATTTTTTGCGTAATTGTTTGTATTGACTGAGGCCGGGCTCCCAGCTTTTCCGGATCTCGGATTCCGATTTGCCGGCGATGATCTGGGCTTTGAAAGCCGTGGTTCCAACAAGTTTGTTGATATCGCCCATAGCTTTGCTTTGGGTGCCATCGAAGAATTTTTCTTTAAAGGGATAAGCCTTGTATAATTCGATCATCCAGGCGATGTTCACTTTTCCGGCTTTGCGTAAGGGAGCTGTATTGTATTTCCGCAGATCAAGGCCGTAACAGTCCTCATTTTTATGCAATGGATCTTCGGACATGCCGGGGATGCTTTTAGGAGTGAAATGAAAGCTGTACTTGCCTTTTAGCGCAGGCGCTCCCAATACGGTAAAGGGCATGTAAGTGCCGCGGCCCTGGCTGATGATCGTTCCTTCGAATAAACAAAGGGAAGGGTATAATAATACCGACTGAGGTGTATTGAGGTTGGGCGATGCATTTACAGGTAAGGTATAGTCCATGCCATGTGTATAGTTCTTCACCTTGATCACCTTTATTTTACATTGTTGTTTATCTTTCATCCATCCTTCGCCGTTGATCATTCCGGCAAATTCGCCTACCGTCATGCCGTGTGTAATAGGGATGGGAAACTGGCCTATACCTGATTTGAGGTTCATGTCGAGGATGGGACCATCTACAAAGTCGTTGGGATTGGGTCGGTCCAGGATCAGCAGTTCTTTGCCGGAGGCGGCGCAGCTTTCCATTACATTCCGGAGCGTATTGATATAGGTAAAGAAGCGGCATCCTACATCCTGGATATCGTAGATCAGGATATCTATTTTAGCCATATCTTCTTCAGACGGTTTCGATTTTTTGCCGTAGAGCGAAATGACGGGGATGCCTGTAGCGGGATCTGTTTCGTCTTTCACTTTTGCGCCGTTGCTGGCATTGCCCCTGAAGCCATGTTCGGGGCCAAAAATGGCGCGGATATCTACCCCCAGGGCATGAAGGCTGTCGACGCTCGATTTGTTGCCGATAGTGGATGTTGGATTTACAACCATTCCAACCCGTTTACCCTTTAGAAGCGGCAGGTAAAGGCTCACCTGGTCGGCCCCCGGAATGACAACGGCGGGTTTGGGAGCAAACATTGGTTTGGCTTCTACTGCTATCGCAGGAACCAGGAAAAGCGGCAGGAACACGCAAAGTATAAAAACAGGCAGACGCATGGCAACTGGTTTTAATGTTACCAAACATAAGCATTCGCGGGCTAAAACCGCACAAAAACGCATATCTATTTTCATTTTATTGCCACCAGCAAAAAGAGGGTGGCTCATAAATAAAAATAGCCGCTGAGAATTGCTTAAACGGAAACCCTTCTCCATCAGGTACCCGAGAAAAACGAGGCCGTATCATAAGTACGATACGGCCTCTTGTTTTTGATGTGCCCCCACACATCCGTTGTAACCCAAAGAAGTCGTTTTACCCGGAAGTACCGGGCAGGTGTATTATCCTTAATAGATGACGCGTACGTTTTCCGATCTCTTCTTTTCCTGGATATCGGAAGCTGCTTTTACCAGTTGCAGGAATTCGGCGCGATAATGTTCTTCATCTTTACCCTTTGCCGCTGCCGCCGCAGACAGGATCTGGCTGTAAGAGAAATTGCCTTTGTACTTTGAATCGGACAACTGCATTCCAAATGAGGCTACTGCTGCGGCGAAACGAAGGTTTTCGGAAGCGTTGTTGAAAGCAACAGGCTTGTCTTGTAATGTTTTTTCAAACAGAAGGCTTTTAGCCGCATCAGGCTGCTTGTATCTTAGTTTTACATTGAGCAGCTCTCCATCGAAATGGCCTTTGGCTTTCTGAGCCACTTTCTGATAACGGAGTTTATCGACGCTGTCCAGCTCCGGCGCTTCGCTGCCCACAGGGATGATCTCATATAAGGCGGTAACGGAATGACCGCTGCCCATATCACCTGCATCTTTTTTATCGTTGTTGAAATCTTCTTTAGCCAGGATCCTGTTCTCATAACCTATGAGGCGGTAGCCCTGTACTTTAGCGGGATTAAATTCAACCTGTAGTTTTACATCTTTGGCGATTGTGAATAAGGTTCCGCCAAACTCGTTGATCAATACTTTTTTGGCTTCGGTAATATCGTCGATGTATGCATGGTTGCCATTGCCTTTATCGGCCAGCTGCTGCATTTTACTGTCTTTGTAATTGCCCATGCCGTATCCCAATACGGTAAGGAAGACGCCGCTTTCCCTTTGTTTTTCGATGAGGGAAACCATAGCGGCATCGCTGCTGGCGCCTACGTTGAAATCGCCATCGGTACAAAGGATCACCCTGTTATTACCCTGGGCCATAAAGTTTTCACGCGCGGTTTTATAAGCGAGTTCAATACCTGCCCCGCCTGCGGTAGAGCCGCCTGCTGAAAGATTATTGATGGCCGATTTAATTTTCATTTTTTCCGCGCCGCTTGTTGCAGGCAGTACCAGTCCTGCGCTGCCGGCATACACCACAATAGCAACTTTATCTTCAGGACGTAACTGATCGGTAAGCAGGTGCAGCGATGATTTCACCAATGGCAGTTTGTTATCAGCTTCCATACTGCCGCTTACATCTATCAGGAAAACGATATTACTTGCAGGCAGTTTGTCGTAGGCTATTTTTTTACCCTGCAAGCCAATCATTGCAACCTGGTGTTTAGGATTCCAGGGACAGGACGCTAATTCAGTAGTTACGCTGAAAGGATGTTCACCTTCCGGCTGCGGATATTGATAGGAAAAATAATTAATCATTTCTTCTACCCGAACCGACCCGGCGGGAGGCAGTATCCCCTGTGAAAGATAACGGCGTATATTGCTATAGGAGGCAGCATCAACATCGATAGAAAAAGTAGAGAGCGGGTTATCGGTGGTCTTATGATAGCTATTCTCGGCTATGGCGTCATACGATTCTGTATCGAAACCGGCTGACTGGTAATATGCATTCTGATGTGTACTCTTGCTTAACATGACGCCTGGTGCAGCGCCCCTGATAGTGGCAACGCTGCCTGTATAACTCATCTTCTTTTGAGTAGCATATCCTACTACAACAACCTCCTCCAGCTTATGTTCTGCCGGCTGCATCGTTACACGTAAGACATCTGATCTCTTTACAAAAATTTCACGGGTTTCATATCCGATGCCGGAGAACACCAGTGTGGCCGTATCGGCTTTGAGCTTAATAGAAAAAGCCCCCAGATTATCTGTCGTTACCACCCGTTTGGAACCTTTTATCTGAACGCTGACCTGATTGATGGTTACACCCGTAGGGGTTACTATAACACCTTTCACCACAGGATCACCTGGACCTGCAAAAGCCATTAACGTGGCTATCAGAAGAATGGATACTATGTATTTCATATGCGGGATTTTCAATAGGATGCATGTGCCTGAAAAATTACATAACAACCTATAGTTTTTTTTCAGAGAATCCTATTCTTTGGTGCCAGCAGCAGAAACGGCATTATCGCGCGTGATAATATACGGTGGGAGTAACGGGTAAGGTACCGGAGGTTATATGGAAGCGCCGGTTACCATTGTTCGCAAAGAACAAGGGCTTCGCTGTTATAATAACGTGATGCGGGTTTATCGTTGATAAGAATAGCGTATTTGTACATCTTTTTACTGCTATCCCATAGTATAAGATCTATTATACCGTGGACCTTTGGACTTGAGACGACGCTAACACAATCGCCCCAAAAGAAGGGAGAGGGTGTTATCAATTCTATTTTATCGCAGTGTTTCATTTTGAAAACACCTTGTTTCGTTCTAAGGATCAGGTATCCCTGTTCTACTCCTATGCAAAAACACAAGCCAAGATCGATACCATTTAGTTCATTTAGCGGAACATCAGGGTGTATAAGCTCAATCGAATCACTGCTGTGAGACCAAATATATTGCATCCACCTGCCTATGTAATCATATAAATTATCGCAAGCCATAACAAAACCTTTCTATTTATCTTATTCCAGTTCAACAGTCTTATTCCTATCAATTGCATCGCTTTCATAGCAAGCCTATTGTTGTGGCTGCTATATTACGTAATATAAAATTACGCTACCTTTCTCTTAATCCGGCAGTTTCACATTCTTCAAAACGCCCTCCCTGATAAACAAGGTATCGGTTTCTTTTGCAGGCCATACTTTCATAACATGAATATATTAATACAAAACGGGATTTACTAATTTCTACCTTCCTATTCCTTAATACACGATACACCTGAGATCTGAATGATCTACTGATACAATGGGAGTAAAATGAATTTCCGGCAGTTTACCCGTCAATGGTTCATTGACGTTAACCAAACAGGGTGATTCTATAAGAAACATGGGCCTTCTACAGATTATAATGCCGCCATAATAGCCCCCCACTGTTACATCGGGAAGGCGATCCAAAGGTTCCCGCTGCAAGTAAACAATTATCTCTCTCTGCCGCTTTGGCACAAATATCATTTCATGCCCGATATAACCGCCGGCATGTGCTGTTATATGGAGCGTATCGGTTGGAATATCGGAACGAAAACAGAAATAGCCCAATGAATCGGTTCTTGCAGTTTTCCTCAATTCCTGCACCAGCACGGAAGCGCTTGTAACAGGCTGCTGCAGATCATTTACTACCCTGCCCTCGACAACACAGGCTCCTTTCGTTGTTTCGGATAATATGACGCATGGCACACAATGTTGTTTCCCGTTGGGAAGCTGCAGGTTTAGCGTTCTGCTAACCGGCGTGGTTTGTTGCGCGCGCAGGGAGCTCACCAGTAGAAGAGAGATAAGCAGCAACAGGGGTACTACTACCATTTTATTTTGGTGTATCAGGCAGGAGGTGTGCCGGGAACAGGCATGTGCTGCGATCATCCTTAAACATTTTGCCATATCACTGTTTTATAACCAGATGCGATGAATTAACATATTACACAAAACATTACCCTAAAGATGGTACATAGCGGATATTTCTCTAATTTGGCGGGGCATGGCAACAGTGAGACATATGGCAACGGCCTCGTTCCGCAGTGATGAGGAGCTTTTGACGGCCTTCCGCGATACCGGGGAACAGGACGTGCTGGCTACACTGTATTTGCGCTACACCGACCTGGTTTACGGTACCTGCCTGAAATACCTCAAAGATGCCGAAGCCTCAAAAGACGCAGTCATGAATATTTACCAGGAACTGGTGAGGAAACTGCCGCTTCATGAAGTAGATAACTTTAAGGGCTGGCTTTACGTACTTACTAAGAATCATTGTCTTATGCAATTGCGTAAAGAGAAATCGAATATTATGGTTCCGCTGGAGTCTAATTTTATGCAATCGGAAGACTTTTCGCATCTGGATAACGTGCTGGATCGCGAGCAGAACTTTAAAAAGCTCGAGAATTGCCTGGAACGTTTACCATCGAACCAACAACAGGCAGTACGGCTTTTTTACCTCGAAAGCAAGTGCTATAACGAAATCACAGCGGCTACCGGCAACGACTGGAATAAAGTACGCAGTCTGATCCAGAACGGACGAAGGAACCTGAAAATTTGTATGGAATCAAATGGCTGAACAACAACACCATAATTATTTTACCCATACAGATATCGATAGATACCTGAGCGGACGTATGTCGGCTGCGGAAATGCATGAGCTTGAAAGAGCAGCTTTACAGGACCCTTTCCTGGCAGATGCCATTGAAGGATACCGGCATACCCAGGCGGCGCTTTCGCAGCAACACCTGGCACAGATAACCGGTATGCTGCAACAGCCTGCCGCACCTTCTATGGTGGTACCTATAAACCGGCGCACCTTTGCTCCCTGGATGAAAATAGCAGCAGCCGTGCTGGCATTTGCCGCCACGGGTGTACTAGGCTGGTATTTTGTACAATCGCCACAAAAAACGGGGGCCCTGGATAAACCTTTGGCAAAAACGGATCATCCTGTAAAGGTTGAAGTGCCTCCGGCTATTTCTGCAGACAGCATTAAATCAACTGGTCCAAAACTGTCCGGAGACGCTGCCGTACAAGCCGACCTAAAACCCGCTGAAGCAGGCATTGCCCCTGCAAGCGGCACCAACGCTAAAACGCCTGTTGCCGCCTCCAAACCGGCGGCAGTTCAGGTAATGCCTGAAGCCAAAGAATCTGCCGCTTTGCCACCGCATAATATACGCCAGGAGGATGCTGTGATAGCAGCGGCAGCGCCTTTAAAAGCTTCCAGGTTACAGGATACTATTGCCCACCCTGCCGAAGCGCCCGCCCCCGCCAACCTGGCAACGGAACTCTCAGGAAGGGTTGCCGGCCTAAGCGTAAAATCTGCTGCAAGATCGAATGACCTTGATGAGGTAGTTGTTACCGGTTATGGCACTACCCGCAAGAAATCGGTAAACGCTTCATTAGCCAAAATATCCCAAACTTATACCTTACAGGGTAAAGTCGTTAGCGAACAAGGCATACCGCTCGCCAATGTAGCCGTACGACCTGGCAATGGCGCGCCCACCGTTGTAACCGATCAGCAGGGATATTTCCGGATTCAGTCGAAAGACTCTGCCGCTACAGTGCATCTGTCATCGATAGGTTTTAATTCTTCAAAGGCAAAATTGCTGGCAGGCACTATTACCTCCATTCAATTAGAGCCTTCTTCACAATCTTTGGCAGGAGTGGTTGTAAAAGAAATGTCCACGGCCAAAAAAGAGGCGTTGCTTAAAGACAGCACTTACCCTGCAGGCGGCTGGGAATTGTTCCAGGAGTATGTAGCCAAAAAACTGAACAGGGCCATTGATACTACCGGGGGAGATCATTACGACGGGAACCTCGAAATAGAACTCGAAATCATCGTCGAAAACAACGGCAATCCCAGTGAAATAAAGGTGATCCGCTCATTCGACAGCAAGATCAATGACCAAGCTATAGAAGCCGTTAAAAACGGGCCGCGCTGGATAGCCAATGGCAAAAGGAAAAAAGCGCGCGTGATCGTAAAATTCTAAGAAGGAATGTTTTAAAAATAGAGAGGGGGATGTCAGAACTACTGGCATCCCCCTCTCTTTATAGGCAACTGTAATTAAATGTTTACAGGTTTAAACTGAGGCACCAATGCTTTCATGATAACCCAGGCTATAACATATGATAATGCACATACACAGAACATGATCATATATGCTATTTGCGGCGTATCGATATAAAAGTCGGTTAACCGGCCAGCCAGGATCTGAACAACAACGCCACCAACACCACCGGCAAGACCGCCGATGCCTGTGATAGAGCCTACTGCCTTTTTGGGGAACAGATCGGATACTGTAGTGAACAGGTTGGCAGACCATGCCTGGTGCGCAGCTGCACCAATACAGATAACGGCAACAGCAAGGAAAGATGCATAGCTACCAAATACTTCCTTATCACCAAAGTACTGTGTTAAAAGCAGCACGATAGGGAACAGGGCAATGATGAGCATCGCGGTCATACGGGCTTTGTATGCTTCCCATCCTTTGTTCATAAAGAACATAGGAACACGGCCACCGAAAATACTACCGAAGATGGCAATACCATAAACGATGAAGGTAGGCAGCATCACCTCGCTGGTTGTCATACCAAATTGCTTTTTCAGGTAGTCGGGTAACCAGAACAGCAGGAACCACCAGATACCGTCGGTCATAAACTTACCAACGAAGAAAGCCCATGTTTGACGATAGCTGAACAGTTTGCCCCAGGAGATCTTGGTTTCATTAACCGCAACATCCTCAGAAGGAGCAACGTGTACCGCAATATCATCGCTATTGATGTAGTCTAACTCTTCTTTCGTTAATTTCTTGTGTTTAGACGGCACTTCATAAATAGAGAACCAGAAGATCAGCCACACAAAACCTATAGCACCTGTAAGGATGAATGCCATTTTCCAGCCCAACTGCGGACCGAAAAAGATCAGACACCAGGGAACAAACAGCGAAGCGATCATAGCCCCTATGTTAGATCCACTATTAAAGAGGCCGGTAGCAAGGGCTCTTTCTCTTTTGGGGAACCATTCAGCTACTGTTTTAATAGAGGCAGGAAAGTTACCCGCTTCGCCAATACCAAATAAGCTTCTTACAAATGTATGGGCAATAACAGTACCTCCTACAAAGGCGTTAAGGATACCAAATACAGACCATATGATTAAAGAAAGGGCCAAGCCAATTTTGGTTCCTATTTTATCGATGACGTAGCCTGCGAGGATGGTTACACCTGCATAGAATGCAGTAAAGAATGAAGTAACCAATGAGAAATCGGTGTTAGTCCAGCCAAAACCACCTTGTTCTATGGGCGTAGAGAAAAACTCTTTCAGGTAACTGATCACCTGACGGTCCATGTAGTTGATGGTGGTTGAAAACAGAAGCAAAGTAGCAATCACCCACCTGTACTTCCCTATTTTACTTTCTTTCATATGCTGTTTTTTATCGTTGTTTTTTAAGTTAAGGCTTAAAGGACTGAACGGTTTGAATTACCTGTTTGGTAAGGGTTGCCAGTTCATCATACTTTTTATTTTTGATGATGTCTTTGGTCACGAGTTTGCTACCCATACCCACCGCACTTACACCCGATTTAAACCAGGCCTGTAAATTGGCTTCTTCCAATTCAACACCACCGGTAGGCATAAAGAACATAGAAGGGAACAAAGATTTGATAGCATCTACAAAACCAGGTCCGAGGATATTACCAGGGAACAGTTTTACGAAGCGGATACCCATGTTTTCTGCCTGGATCACCTCAGTTGGCGTCATACAGCCAGGAACATACAACAATTCATATTCTTTTGCCACTTCAGCAACTTCAGGCACCAATCCCGGGCTGATGAGGTAGTCGACACCTGCTTCGGCGAAGGCCCGGGCATCGGTTGCATTTTTAATGGTACCAATACCTATTTCCAGTCCTGGTAATTCTGCATCTCTCAGCTTCTTCATCGCCTTGAAATTTTCCAGTGCAGCAGCGCCGCGGTTGGTATATTCTACCGCTCTAACGCCCGCATTGTATAAGGCTTTCAGGATTTCCAGTGAAGTGGTTTGATCCGCTTCAAAATACAGGGGCAGGATCCTTTGATCCAACACCGCTTTCAGTGAACTATCTTTTTTACTCATAACGTTTGATAATAGATTGAACAGCGGCAATATCCTGGCGGGTTGCATCACCCACTTCCTGCAGTTTACCGAATGCGGCAGCCGCTGCATAGTTAATAACATCCTGTGGCTGATGACCATTGTAGAGGCTATAGATGAGGCCTCCCATAAAGCAGTCGCCACTGCCTACTTTGTCAACAATATGACCGGTAGAGAATACCGGTGATACATACTGTGTTCCGTTTGTATGCAACGCCGCATAGTAATTGATACCACCGCCTTCTTTATCGAAGCGGAAGGTATTGGCTACTGTATGGCAATTTTTATATTGACTGATAATGGTTTCAGATGTAAGCACGGCGTGTTTCAGCATCGAATCTTTTACACGCGGTGTGATCATTGGTACATCAACCGGAATACCGAGCAGATCTTCGGCAGCCCATATATTACCCATTACCACGTGGCAATGCTGAACAAGGCCGGGCATCACTTCGGGTGGCGTTTTGCCATATTTCCAGAGTTTGGCGCGGAAGTTCAGATCCACGGAAATGGTGAGTCCCAGGCGTTCTGCAGCCA
Organism: Filimonas effusa; assembly: GCF_004118675.1. NCBI lineage: Bacteria > Pseudomonadati > Bacteroidota > Chitinophagia > Chitinophagales > Chitinophagaceae > Filimonas > Filimonas effusa. The sequence goes on from NZ_SDHZ01000001.1 coordinate 2,869,518, forward strand.
GCAGGCCTTCTTTACATACCGCAACCACATTCTCGTTAAGCGCGGGACTGATAGCTGTAAAATGGAACCATTCTGCGTCTTTCAATACTTCGTCCCAGTTGATCATACCGGGCTTCAGGGAACCGAAAGAGGAATATGCCCTGTCGTAGATAACGCCGGCATGTTTCAGATCGGCGCCCTGCGGCAGGTAGTATGTACCAATACGTTCACCGGAATAGTGAATGGTGCTGGTATCTATTTTCTTTTCACTGATAAATGCTGCCACTTCATCGGACAGGTAATTGGCAGGTAGCGCTGTGCAATATTGAACGGGCACCTGCCAGTTCACCAATGCCTGCGCTACGTTCAGCTCTGCTCCGCCGATATGCACCGGCATTGCAGACTGCTTGATCCATTCCTGTTGTAGTGTGGGAGAGAAACGTAAAAGTAACTCCCCGAAACAAAAAACTTTTTTCTTCATGTTGTGCTCACGATTGTTGGAGGCTATGGATTAACGCATCTCTGATAACGGAGCCGGATCCATATCGGTATAAGTATAGTTTTCACCTGCCATTCCCCAGATAAAGCCATAAGCCGCGGTACCGCAACCTGAGTGGATAGACCATGGCGGGGAAACGATTGCCTGGTGGTTTGCTACCAGCAGGTGACGCGTTTCTGTAGGCTGTCCCATGAAATGGAAAACACGCTGATCCTCCTTAACGTCGAAATAGAAATATGCTTCCATACGACGGGTATGTGTATGTGAAGGCATGGTATTCCAAACGCTGCCTTCTTCGAGGATGGTTAATCCCATTACCAGTTGGGCGCTTTGAATACCTTCGGCGTGAATGTATTTGTAGATAGTACGGTTGTTGGCAGTAACATGGCTACCGGTATTGGTAGGCATAGCCTGCTCTTTGGTATATTTTGTATTGGGGTAAGTCTGGTGAGCCGGAGATGACAACAGGTAAAAAACTGCAGGTTCATTGGCGTGTACGCTGGCCAGGGTAACATCTTTGGTTCCTTTACCCAGGTAAACGCAATCGAGTTTATTCAGGTCGTAAGTAACACCATCCGCCACTACTTTACCGGCGCCACCAACATTGATGATTCCAATTTCCCTTCTTTCCAGGAAATAATCGGCACGCAGTTCAGGATCTGTTTCCAGCTTAAGGGGCTGTTGCAGCGGCTTGGCGCCGCCAATTATCACGCGATCATAATGAGAGTACACGAGGTTCAATTTACCCTCTTCCATCAGATGCTCCATTAAGAAGTTTTCACGCAGTTCCTGCGTGTTCATCTGACTGGTTTCTTTCGGACTTTGCTGAAATCTTACTTCCATAGTTTTATTATTCAAAAGTCAAAAATCGGTTTACCTGCCCATCCATCCGCCGTCGACGGTGAGGATGGTTCCGTGAACATAACTGGCGGCATCTGAAGCAAGGAACACCACGGGTCCTTTAAAGTCCTGTGGATTACCCCATCGCCCTGCCGGTATCCTGCTTAGAATGGAAGTATTACGTGTTTCATCGTTCCGCAATGCTTCCGTTACATCTGTTGCAATATAACCCGGGGCAATGCCGTTGACATTAACACCTTTTTCGGCCCATTCATTAGCCAGCGCTTTTACGAGGCTGCTTAAAGCCCCTTTGCTGGCCGCATATCCCGGCACCTGGATACCTCCCTGAAAGCTCAGCAGCGAACAGGTAAAAATGATCTTGCCGCTGCCACGGGCGATCATGTGTTTTCCAATTTCCCTCGACAACACAAACGGCGTATCGAGGTTCAAGGCTAACACGCTATCCCAGTATTCATCGGGGTGCTCTGCTGCCGGCTTACGCATAATGGAGCCTGCATTGTTCACCAGAATGTCAATTAAAGGATTTTCTGCCAGCAGTTTTTCTATAAAAACATACAGCTGCTCTCTATCGGAGAGATTGGCCTGGTAGGCTTTGAACTGCCTGCCCAATGCAGTGACTTCCTTTTCTACTTCACTGCCTTCAAGGGGTACGGAGGCTGAAACAACAATGATATCGGCGCCTGCTTCTGCAAGGCCTACCGCCATTGCCTTTCCTATTCCTTTATTGCCACCAGTAACCAGGGCTGTCTTCCCTGTGAGATCAAATAACAGATTTTTCATCCTGGTATTTTAGTGACGTTAAAATATATATCGCGTGCTCAGGAAATTGCTGCTCTGTTCACTTACGATATCGTTCAGCAATTTCTTATTGGCATCGTTCAGTTTGGTGGCTACCAGTGAACGGATAGAAAAAGAACGCAGCGCATCTACTACCGACAAAGTACCTTCTGCACTGTCTTTTCTGCCCGTAAACGGAAATACGTCAGGACCGCGCTGGCACTGACAGTTGATATTCACCCGGCTTACCTGGTTGATCAGCGGATCGATGAGTAAAGCAACTTCTTCCTTGTTATTGCTGAATACACTTACCTGCTGACCGTGTGTTGAATCGATGAGGTATTGGATAGGCGTTTCCAGATCATCGAAAGGCACTACCGGTATTACGGGACCAAACTGTTCTTCGCGATACAGTTTCATTTTTTCATTAACGGGGTACACCACCGCCGGGAACACGAGTGATTCAACTGTGGCGCCGCCATTCTCATTCGTTACCTGCGCGCCATTGGCAATAGCGTCGTCGATACATTCTTTGAGATAGGCTGGTTTACCAGGTTCGGGTAACGGCGTTAAGCTGACACCCGCTTCCCATGGCATGCCAAATTTGAGCTGGCTTACAGCTTCATTCAGCAGTTGAATAAACTGACCGGCAATAGAGCGATGCACAAAAACGATCTTAAGTGCTGTACACCTTTGCCCGTTAAAGGACAAGGCCCCCAATACAGTTTCCTGCACTGTAAGCTTAAGATCGGCATGAGGCGTAACAATGGCTGCATTCTTCGCATCAAGTCCCAGGATAGCCCTGAGACGGTTCACTTTAGGATGAAGCTTTTTAAGCTCATTGGCCACCTTACTGGAGCCAATGAGCGTTAATACATTGATCTTGCCGGATGCCATCAAACCGGGAACAATACTGTTGCCGCGGCCATAAATGGTATTTACCACCCCTTTAGGGAAACATTCCTGGAATGCTTTCAACAGGGGATAGTGTAATAAAGTACCGTGTTTCGGAGGTTTGAACAGTAAGGTATTACCCATGATAATGGCGGGTATGAGCGTAGTAAAGGTTTCATTTAACGGGTAGTTGAACGGTCCCATACATAATACCACACCTAACGGCGAACGTCTTACCTGGGCAACGATGCCCTGTTCCATTTCAAACCTGGAGGAAACCCTGTCAACATCTTTCAGGGCGTCTATTGTGGCATAGATATACTCTACCGTTCTGTCGAATTCCTTCACAGAATCGGCATGCGATTTACCTATTTCCCACATGATCAGTTTGACTACGATATCTTTTTGCTCCAGCATCTTCCGCGTAAACTGTTCAACACAGGCGATACGGTCTGCAACGCTCATGGTGGGCCATTCCCCACGGCCATTGTTATAGGCCGCTACGGCTGCATCGAGCGACTCCATCGCTTCTTTCTCGGTACAAATAGGATAGGTTCCTATTAACTTCCGCTCCAGCCCATTGGCTGTTTGTACACATACGGGGGAATAAACGGGATGAGCCTTGCCATCCCATTGTTTCATTTCTCCGTTACTAAGATATTCGCGCTGGTTAATTTCGCCGGGCAACGCATAGGCTTCGGGGATGGCATCCGCTGCCACAAACTTTTCCAGAAGCTGCTTTTCAAAAGCCAAACTGTTTTCTGACATTTCTAAGGTTATTACAGAGATTAATTACCACTCTTCAAATGCTGCCAGCCAAAATATTGCCTTGCATTGTTATAGCAAATATCCTGTACCACCTGTCCTGTCCATGCAATATCGTTAGGCAGCTCTCCGGCCTCTATTTCGGTACCGAATAAGTTGCACAATATACGACGGAAATATTCATGGCGGGGGTAAGAAAGGAAACTGCGGGAATCGGTAAGCATACCTACAAATTTGCTCAGTAATCCCATGTTGGATAAAGCATTCATTTGTTTGGTCATACCGTCTTTCTGATCAAGGAACCACCAGCCTGAGCCAAACTGTACTTTACCGGCAACAGAACCATCGTTGAAGTTACCGATCATGGTAGCCATGAGTTCGTTATCGGCGGGGTTGAGGTTGTAGATGATGGTTTTAGCCAGTTTGTTTTCGTCGTCGAGTTTACCCAGGAATTTGGCTAATGCACGTCCCTGAGAGAAGTCGCCGATAGAATCCCATCCTGTATCAGGTCCTAATTCACGCATTCTGCGCAGGTTGTTGTTACGTAAAGCACCGAGGTGGTATTGTTGTACCCAGCCTTTTTTCCAGTCCCATTCAGCGAAATGCACCAGCATTGCAGATTTGAACTTGCGGCGCTCTTCGAGTGTTAACTCGGTACCGCCGATCACTTTATCGAAGAGCTGGCTTACTTCTGCATCGGTGTAATCTTCAGCATAGATTTCTTCCAGTCCATGGTCCGATACGCTACAACCATTGGCAGCAAAGAAGTCGTGACGGCTTTGCAGTGCGGCAAGGTAGCTGTCGAGATTGGTGATATTGGCATTGGCCGCTTTTTCGATGCGGGCAACATATTTTTTGAAGTTTGCGGCGTTGTCTACGTTCATGGCAGCATCGGGTCTGAAAGCCGGTAATACGGGGATTTCAAAGCCTTCTGCTTTCAATGCCTGGTGATCTTTCAGATCATCGGCAGGATCATCGGTAGTACAAACGGTAGCCACATTCATTTTACGCAGCAGGTTACGAACGCTGAAATCAGGCGTACGCAACTGTGCAGAACATTTTTCATAGATATCACGTGCAGAATCGGCATTCAGGATATCGGTAACACCGAAATAACGTTGTAATTCCAGGTGTGTCCAGTGGTACAGTGGATTCCTCAGGGTATAAGGAACGGTTTTAGCCCATTGTTCGAATTTTTCGAAGTCGGGTTTATCACCGGTACAATAGGCTTCGTCGATACCATTGGTACGCATTGCGCGCCATTTGTAGTGATCACCGTACAGCCAAACCTGGGTAAGATTCTGGAACTGCGTGTCTGCCAGGATCTGCGACTGCGGCAAATGGCAGTGGTAGTCGATTATAGGCATGTGCTTTGCAAAGTCGTGATATAACTTCTCCGCTGTCTTATTCTGTAACAAGAAATTTTCATCCAAAAACTGCTTCATACGATATAATTCTTAAGTCAAACATTTAATTTCCTGAATCCAAAGCCAAAAAAAGCATTTAGTTAAAAGGGAAACAATGATTTCTGTTTCTTTTTTAACATTTAACGTTTTTAGGCTCCTATAACGAAACGCCTCTTTTCCATGGAATAAAGTCATCCTGGTTCAGCAATACTGCTTTAGGGATCACCTCGCCACTGGCGGCTTTGATGCAATATTCGAGAATTTCTTCTCCCATTTGTTCAATAGTTTTCTCTCCATCTATCACAGGACCTGTATTGATATCGATGATATCATCCATTTTCTGCGCCAGCTTGGTATTGGTAGCTACTTTAATGGTAGGACACACAGGGTTGCCTGTAGGTGTTCCCAATCCTGTGGTAAAGAGAATAAGTGTTGCGCCGGAGGCAGCTTTGCCTGTAGTAGCTTCCACATCATTACCTGGTGTGCAAACCAGGTTGAGGCCGGGTTTGGTAGCAGGCTCGGTATAATCGAGCACATCTTCTACAGGTGAAGTTCCGCCTTTACGCGCTGCGCCGGTGCTTTTGATGGCATCGGTGATAAGCCCATCCTTGATGTTCCCGGGCGATGGGTTCATATGAAAACCGGAGCCCACTTTATGCGCCGCATCGTTGTATGCGGTCATGAGATGAATGAACTTACGTGCAGCAGCTTCATCGCGGGTACGATCGATCAGTTGCTGTTCTGCGCCGCATAATTCGGGGAATTCGGCAAGCAGCACCTTGGCGCCCAATGCTACCAGCAGGTCCGATGTATATCCAACTGCAGGGTTGGCCGAAATACCGCTGAATCCATCACTACCCCCACACTTAACGCCCACAGTCATTTTGCTCAGCGGCGCGGGCTTACGTTCTATTTTGTTGATCTCAATTAACCCCTCAAAAGTCTTGCGGATGGCTTCTGCGATCAATTGCTCTTCACTTTGCGACTGTTGCTGCTCGTAGATATACAGCGGCTTACTGAAATTGGGATTACGTTCCTTCAGGTCGCGCTGAAAATCGGCCACCTGCAGGTTCTGGCAACCCAGGCTCATCACTGTTACACCAGCCACATTGGGATGATCGGCATAAGCAGCCAGCAGCTTGCTTAATACTGCAGCATCCTGCCTGATACCGCCACAGCCACCCTGGTGGTTGAGGAATTTAATACCATCTACATTTTCAAACACTCTTTTCTTACGGGTCTCCGCTGCCGTTGCCGGCGCCAGGGAAAGATTGTGAATGTCCTCTCCTTTTTTATAAGCTTCTACCAGCTCATGCGCATAACTCTTGTATTTCTGCGTAACCGCATATCCCAGCTCATTATGCAATGCTTCCCTGATAACATCCAGGTTCCTGTTTTCGCAAAACACCGTAGGAATGAACAACCAGTAGTTGGCTGTACCTACGCTGCCGTCGGCCCTGTGATAGCCATTGAAGGTGCGGTCTTTGAACTTTGATACATCAGGCGCTTTCCATTCGTAATGGAACGGCCTGTAGGTAAAAGGATCCGAAGCATGCTTCACATTATCTGTTGTCATGAGCATACCACGCTGTATGGCATGCTGTGTTTTCCCCACCAAAACGCCGTACATGATCACTTCATCGCCGGTATTCATGTCGTTGGTGAAGAATTTATGTTTGGCGTTAACATCGTCCAGCAGAAGATATTTCTCTCCATCCAGCTCTACCTGCTGTCCTTTGTGCAAATCAGTCAATGCCACTATGACATTGTCTGAAGGGTGAACTTTTAGAACTATCTGTTTCATCTATCTGTGTTTTAAACACCGGCTCATCAGGCCGGCATCATCAATTTATAAATAGGGTACTATTGCCTATTGTTTACAGGCTTATACATGACATCACCCCGCTGCTTGTTGCGGCGAGGTGACGACGGATATAACAGCTTTTGATAAAATCACGGCAAACGTTTAAACAGGTTACGGAACACCATTCTAGTTCTTCGACTGAGCGATCAGCCATTTGGCCAGGTCGCCTGCGAGTTTGTAGTTTTCAAAGTCGGCAGGCAGCTTTCTGCCGTCTACATATTCATTATACAGCCAGGGATCACCAACCGCAAATACGGCACCTTTGCCATATACTGCTGTTGCGGCAATCACTTTATCGCCATGAAGCAGGCTTGCTTTTGCCGGCGCCTTCACCTGTAACGTACTGATCTCCTTCAAATAGGCTTTACCGCCCGATTTAAATACAGGATGGCCTGCTGCCACTAATTCTGCGCCCTCTTCATAGTTATTTTTCTGCACCATGTTTATGCCATCTTCATTGAACTGGATACCAAATGCCGCTGCCAAAGTGTTAAAGTGTTTAAACTCCGCATTACCGGCATTGTTACCCATCAATAACAACACCCCTCCTGCCTTCACCCATTCCGCAATTGCTTTCACATGCTCCGGTTGAATATAATTGGGCTTTGCTGTTTCTTTTTCTGTGTCAGGATCAACAATGATGTAAACGTTTGATTTCTTCAGATTAGCGGCAGTAGGCGCTTCATACAAGGTATTTGTTTTTGCACCAATATCGCTGAAGGTACGTTCAAAGAACCAGAAACCATTATTGTCACGTTCTTCCCATTTGTAGTGGTAGGAAGTAAGGAGACCATTGGCAGGTTCTTTATAAAATTCGTTATTGAAATAAGAATCCAGTGTTACTGTTTTTCCTTTGCCGGTTTTAGGTACCGTTGCCAGGTCCATTTCAGAGCCTGCCAGCAGGAAAGCGCCCATGCCTTTAAGGTCGTTGGTAATTACCTTTTCACTCATGTAATACTCGAAACTACCATCGCGGTAAGGTTTGCCACCCAGGCCGGATACAGTTACAGTTCCTTTAAGGTTGAGGCTGCCATCTGGATTTTTCTCCAGCATGTCTTTAGCAATGCCTGCATATGCTTTCTGAGCTGTTTTGAAGGATGTGGCGGGCAAATAGCCTTTACGTACGCCTTTCGCAACAGTATAGATAAACATACAGGAAGCCGAAGATTCGTGATAGTTTCCCTTGCCATTGGGTTTATCCAATACCTGGTACCAAAGGCCTGAAGCAGGATCCTGGTATTTTTGAATAGCTGTAACAAACCTGTTAAGGATAGCCAGTAAAGCCGGACGTTTCGGATGGTTTGCCGGGAAATAATCCAGCACATCTACCAACGCCACACCATACCAGCCCATTGCACGTCCCCAGAAATTAGGAGAAGTGCCGGTGGTTTTGTTTGCCCATTGCTGTTGTTTCGATTCATCCCAGCCATGATACATCAACCCTGTTTTAGCATCACGGGAATGTTCTTCCATCAGGATGAACTGTTTCGCGATATCGTCAAAAGCTTTTTCATCTTTTGTAAAGCTGGCGTATTCTGCATAAAATGGCTCGCCCATATACAGGCCGTCAAGCCACATTTGATTTTCGTAGATCTTTTTATGCCAGAAACCGCCATCACTGGTGCGCGGTTGTTTATCAAGCTGGGCCCTTAACGAAGCAGCTGCTTTCAGGTATTGCTGCTTACCGGTAACCCTGTAGAGCATCAGTAAAGAACGGCCGTTCTTGATGTTGTCGATATTATAGTCTTCCTGCTTGTAGCTGAAAATGTTTCCATTTGCATCTACATAATTATCCATCGATTTTTTTATGTATTCGAAGTAACGTTTGTCGCCGGTCTTTTGCCAGAGAGCATCAAAGCCTTCCAGTACAACACCGTGATCATAACTCCATTTAAGCGGACGTCCGGCAGCAACGCTGTCGCCTAAACCATTCTTCCAGGTATTCATAACTGTAGCAGCCATTTTTTCAGGCAAACCGGTGGGAGTTTGTGCAATCGTCGCCTGGCTTACCAGGACTGCTCCAACTAAAGAGCAAAACATTTTTTTCATCCGTGAACTATTTTAGTTGTAACGGGTATGCCACAATAACTACAAATGGCAAGCCCGCATTCAATGGCTGATGATAATGCCCAAATTTACTATACCCTATGCTATGGCAAGTAAGCTCAATTGGCATCTATTTCTTTATCTCTAACACATTTGCCGCAGCGCCATCTTTAAATACGGCTTTTTCGCCTGCTGCAGTAACACTGGTACCCGATAACTGGATATTTTTAGTTCCTTCGCCGCTGATCGTAAATAAGCGGTCCGCCTTTTCATAGGCGATACCAGCGAATTTAATATTGCTGCTGTTCTGAATATTGATCAGGGGTGCCGTTTGAGCTATTTCCAGTTTAACGTTTTTAAGGGTGATGCCTTTAGCTTCCTGGATATCAATACCCTGTTTTGCTTTTACAACCAGGTTCGAAATTTCAATATCACTGATCTGCATTTCGGGTAATCCTCTTACGAATACCGCTTTGCTGGCGCCATCACAAATGACGTTATTGATCCTGAAGTTGCGGAAAACAGGCGTGGCTTCGGTTACAGGCAGCAGTTGTACTTTAGGCGCCTCTCTTTTCTCACCGGCCATAGGTACGGGATCCTGTGCAGCATAATACATATCGAATAAAATAGCCTCACCGGGAATGTCTTTCATATTTATGTTGTTTACATAAATATTTTCAACGACCCCGCCTCTGCCACGGGTTGTTTTAAAACGAAGGCCAATATCGGTACCAATAAAAGTACAGTCTTCCACAAAAATGTTTCGGGCGCCACCGCTCATTTCACTGCCTATTACAAAGCCGCCATGTGCATGATACACCGTAGTATTACGTATAATCACGTTTTCAGTAGGAATACCTCTTTTCCTGCCGGCTTCATCGCGACCCGATTTAATGCAAAGACCATCATCGCCAACATCGAAGTAAGAATCTTCTATCAGCACATTTTTACAGGATTCAGCGTCTATCCCATCGCCATTCTGGGCATACCAGGGGTTTTTAACGATAACGCCACGTAAGGTAAGGTCTTCACAAAGCAACGGATGTAAACACCAGGCCGGGGAATTCTGGAAAGTCACTCCCTGGAATAGTATTCTTTTACATTTATTGAATACAAGAAGGTTGGGGCGGAGGAAATCTTTAACGGATTCATAGAACTCATCGGTTTTGCCTGGTTCTATAACGCCGGGATTTTTCATTTTGGAGGCTTTGAAGCCTTTTTCAGTAGGGAACCAGGAATTACCTTGTTCATTTACCACCCCGCCGGAAGCAACAAGCGTTTCCCACTGACTGGCAGTAAGCTTTTCCTTTTTTACCATACGCCAGGCGTCGCCATTACCATCTATGATGCCATAACCTGTAATACCTATATTCTGCTGGTTGTCGGCAGATAAAGGTGATTGATTACGCATCTGGGGAACGCCTTCCCATTCGCTTTTCACCAGTTTATACTGGTTGAAATCGCTGGTAAACTGAAGCAGGGAATTTTTGGCAAGGTGCAGGTTTACATTGGATTTAAGAACTAATGGACCTGTTAACCAAAAGCCTTTGGGGATTAAAACCACCCCTCCTCCTTTTTTGTTGCAAGCATCGATAGCTGCCTGAATAGCGGTGGTATTTAGCGAAATACCGTCGGCTTTGGCACCATAGCTCTGAATACGGAAGGTGTCTTTTTTAAATGCCGCCTGCTGAATTACCGGCAACTTCTGTGCTGTGGCCGGTAGCATAGCTGCAAACTGGGCTACGCTTAACAGACAAATCAATCGGGACCATTTCATACAATCGCTTTTTCAAGTAAAATAAAATGGCTATACAGGAGTCCCTGCATAGCCATGCTTTTCAATAACAACCATTTTATTCTAAACCTATAAACCTTGAACACACAAAGTAAAACCCCTTTTTCTTTTTTACAAGAAAACTGCTTTGCCTTTTTTCGCATGGCAAGCGCTGTAAGGATCAGCAATGCTACTTATATATTCGGTAGCATAACCACCTATAAATCAATTTTTTTATGCAAACGTTACCGAAAACGTTAACCATTTAACAACTATTTGCAACCCAAATACCCGAGTTACAGTATCTTACACCCCAGGTCAATAGAAAGCTATTGATAATCAACCCAATATACGCAAGCTTCAAATTTGCTATCTTTAAGCAAGTTTGAGAGATTTCTAATACCAGTTGTTCGTTAATATGAAATATGAAGCGGTCACTATTAAAGACATAGCCAAGGCCTTAGGACTTTCCACTTCCACAGTTTCAAGAGCTTTACGGGATAGCCACGAAATAAGTGCTAAAACCAAAAGCCTTGTAAGGAACTATGCCAAAGATCTCAATTACCGGCCTAACCCTATTGCACTAAGCCTGAAGGAAAAACGCAGCCATTCTATAGGTGTGGTCGTATGCGAGATCGCCAACAGCTTCTTCTCCCAGATCATCAACGGCATTGAATCTATTGCCTACGATAAAGGCTATAATGTTATTATTTCCCAAAGCCACGAATCGTATAGCCGCGAGGTGCTGGATGTAGATTACCTGGCGTCCCGTTCTATTGACGGACTACTGATATCGGTTTCAACCGAGACCAATAATTTCGGTCATCTTCAGAAGCTACACGAACAGGGGCTGCCGATTGTATTCTTCGACCGCATTATCAATGAAATTCAAACGCATAAGGTTACTGTAGATAATTTCTCCGGCGCCTATGATGCTACCCGTCACCTGGCGGCAGAAGGCTACAGGCGTATTGCCAATGTTTCCGGCTCGGATTACCTGACCAATACCCGTGAACGTATCGCGGGCTACCGGGAAGCCCTGCACGATAGCAGGCTACCTTACGATGAGCAACTGATTAAATACTGCATCCACGGCGGAAAACAATACGAAGAAGTGGAAGAGGTGCTCGACCAGCTATTCGCACTGCCGGAACCACCGGATGCCCTGTTCTCCTCTGCCGATAAGATCACTTCTCACTGTATGCGCTACCTGAAGATGAAGGAGCTTAAAGTTCCAGAAGAAGTGGGTATCGTAGGTTTCTCCAACCAGGCGATGACGGAGCTGCTGAACCCGCCACTTACCATTGTAAAGCAGCCGGCTTTTGAAATGGGGCGTATCGCCATTGAAATGCTGTTACAGCTCATTGAATCAAAGAAACCGGTAAAACAGTTTGAACACAAGGTGTTGCCTACTGAACTTATTATCAGGGATTCGTCGACTGGGAAGATCAAATAACACCTCATAAGCCAGATCTACATTACGCAATAATAATCAATTAATTAGATAATATTTGCGCTCTAAAATCAAAAAATCGTCACTCCTAAAGTGACAGTTTTCTGAAAAATAGCTTTCACAGAGTGACAAAATGAGCCGTCTGCTTCCTGTGATTTTATAGTGTATTCTGAAGGCGGAACTGCACTGCCTGTGCAGGTAAGCTGGGATACCAGTAACCCTGATACACGCGACCGCGAATTGAAAGGCTTATTAAAAGCTTGTACTTATTGCAATGTAAAAGAGGGGTGGTTGCTGACAACCGAAGAAGAAGAAATTATAACGCTTAACGGGATACAGGTAACAGTAAAGCCTATGTGGAAATGGTTACTGGAAGGTTAGGTTAGTAAAAGAACTGTAGCAGCGTGTATTATACACTGCATACAGTCCTTTTCATTTATCTGTTTTGTTTGAGGCCAGCTTATAGTTCAATCATCGCCTTTATCACTCCTTTGGCAGGATCTAAAAGCGAAGGAAAGACTTCGGCAGTTTCATCGAAACTTAACCTGTGTGTAATATAGGTAGCAGGATTCACAAGCCCTTTCTTCATAGAATTCACCACATGCTCAAAATCTTCTCTTGTTGCATTGCGGCTGCTCATGAGCGTTGATTCACGCTTATGGAATTCGGGATGGCTGAAGCTGATATCTCCTTTCTGTAAACCCACCAGTACATACCTGGCGCCATGCGCCATATATTGGAAAGCATTGTTGATGGCACGTAAGCTGCCGGTAGCATCTATTACTACGGTAGGCATATCGCCATCAGTAATTTGCTTTAATTGTTCCATTACATCGGAAGCCGCAGCATTCACAACATGATCAACGCCCAGCTTTTCTTTACAGAAGGCAAGACGTTGCTCATTGAGATCCATCACAATAACTTTGCCACCTGCAATGCGTGCAAATTCAGCAATACCTAAGCCAATAGGACCAGCGCCGATCACCAACACGTATTCGCCTTCTCTAACACCTGCACGACGCACACCATGTGCACCTATAGCTAAAGGTTCTACCAATGCCAGTTCATCGTAGCTTAAATCGCCACCATGCACCAATGAATAAGCAGGAACGGCCAGGTATTCTACCATACCGCCGTCTACGTGTACGCCACATACATTGATAGAAGCGCAACAGTTAGGCAGGCCATTACGGCAGGCGATACAGGTACCACAATTGAAATAAGGAATAATGGTAACCTTCTCTCCTGCTTCAAAACCTTCTGCACCGCCGGTTTCCACCAGGTCAGCCGCCAGTTCATGTCCTAAGATCCTTGGATAGTTAAAGAAAGGCTGCGTGCCTTCGTAAGCATGCAGATCGGTGCCGCAAACGCCTATACGCCTTATCTTCAATAAAGCCTGTCCCGGCCCGGGTACAGGCTGCTCTATGTTTTTATACTCAAAAGAGCCCGGAGTTGTACAAACTAAAGATTTCATTTCAATAAAATGTTTAAAACAATCTGTCAAACATTCAGCATAAAGTAATTAAGCAATATTCCTAGGCATTTGCAAGCGCTCTGTCCAGATGAACATAACCACCATCTACATGAATCAGCTGGCCGGTAGTATGACTGGAACGTTGCGACAACAGGAAGGCTGTCATATTTGCCAGCTCTTCGGCTGTGGTCATCCTGTTTTCCAACGGTATTTTAGAATTAATTTCAGTGAGCTTTTCCTCAGGGTTATTCAAAGTTTTCACCCAGGTATCGTAAGCCGGCGTCCAGCATTCAGAAACCACTACGGCATTTACACGAATGCCGTATTTCAACAGCTCTACAGCCCACTCACGCGTTAGCGCATTGCGCCCACCATTGGCGGCGGCATATGCCGAAGTATTGCCCTGGCCGGTCTCAGCCGTTTTAGAGGTGATGTTAACGATAGCGCCTTTGGATGCTTTCAACGCAGGCAAAGCATGATGCACGATCAGGTAGTAATGGATCATGTTTTTATGCAGGCTTTCCATGAAACGTTTGTAGTCGCCGGTCTCCAGTCCTACACCATCGTTTACGCCGGCGTTATTTACAACACCGTCAATACGGCCAAACTCATTAAGTACGGCCTGAACTGCTTTGGCACACTCTTCCGGCTCGCTTAACTCAGCAGCTACCTGAAAAGCTTTACCGCCTGCTGCTATCACCTCGTCCTGTACCTTTTTATTATCAGCGGCTTTACGGCCTACGATCACAGGAATAGCGCCTTCACCAGCCAGCACTTTTACAATGCCCTCACCAATACCTTTGGCGCCGCCTGTTACTATGATCACTTTATCTTTTAAGAGTAAGTCCATAACTATTTTGTTTAGGTCAATTGATAAAATTTAACTGCATTACCCCCGAAAATAGCAGCCTGCTCATCGGGAGAAAAAGAAGCATAATAATTCTTTACAATGTCCAGCATCTTTTCATAAGAAGCAGCCACCTGGCATACGGGCCAGTCGGAACCATACAGCAGCCTGTTTGTTCCAAAAGCATCCGTAACTATGTCGAGATACTTGCTGAAATCTTCAGGCTTCCACTGATGCCAATCAGCTTCGGTTACCATTCCCGATACTTTGCAGCTTATGTTCGGAAACTGAGCTACTGCACGCATCCCCTTTTCCCATTCTTCGTATTGCCGGTGTTTGATATCGGGTTTGGCAATATGATCTATTACAAACTTCGTATCGGGAAACTGCTTTACAAATTCAGGTATAAAAGCCAACTGATCAGGGAAGATGAGAATATCGTACGTAAAGTTAAACTGCACCAACTGGCCGATACCATTCAGGAACGCAGGTTTCAGCATCAACTGCCTGTCTTCTTCGCCCTGCAGCACATGGCGGAAGCCTTTCATGACTTTGAACGTACTATAATATGCCAACCGTTCTTTCACATCCGGCGAACGCAGATCAACCCAGCCCACGATGCCCTTGATAAAACTGTTTGCTTCTGCCAGTTCCAGCATGAACTGGTTATGTACTTCGGACTGGTCGGATTGTACCAGCACGCAGCCATCGAAACCATTGCTTTTTAAAACGGGCTCCAGGTCGGCAGGCAGAAAATCACGGCGAATCACCGACATATCTTCTGTGATCCAACTGTCCCTTTCTATATCAAATTGCCAGAAATGCTGGTGTGCATCAATACGCATCATATTGTTATCCTTCTTTTTTATAGGCAACTACGTTCTGGGTAGCTTCGCCCAGACCATCGATACCCAGTTCAACCACATCGCCCTCCTGCAGGTAAACCTGGGGATTCATACCCAACCCTACGCCAGCAGGCGTTCCGGTAGAAATAATATCACCGGGGAGCAGGGTCATGAACTGGCTCAGGTAAGAGATCAGGAAAGGCACCCTGAAAATGAAATTAGAAGTATTGCCATCCTGCATGGTTTTACCATTGACTTTCAGCCAGAGACGCAGGTTATCAGGGTTGCTGACTTCCTCTTTGGTTACCAGCCAAGGCCCCATTGGTGCAAAGGTATCGCAACCCTTACCCTTATCCCAGGTACCATTCCTTTCGATCTGGAATTCTCTTTCACTCACATCGTTATGCAAACAGTAGCCGGCAACATAATCCATTGCTTCGCTTTCTTCTACGTAAGAAGCCTTTTTGCCTATTACCACTGCCAGCTCTACTTCCCAATCCGTTTTTTTGGAATTGCGTGGAATCACAATATTATCGAAAGGCCCTGCCAATGCAGTAGTAGACTTCATAAATACTACAGGTTCCGGCGGTAAAGCTGCGCCGGTCTCCTTTGCATGATCGGCATAGTTCAGGCCGATACATACTATTTTAGAAGGCCGGGCAACAGGACTGCCGATTCTCACACCATCAGGTATGGGTTTTAATGCAGCTTTGTTATCTGCTATATAAGCTTCCAGACGATCTAAACCGCCGGTTTCAAAAAACTGTTCGTTATAATCGTCTCCCAGGCCAGTAACATCATAAGCTTTGCCATCGATTAAAACACCTGGTTTTTCCTTGTTGAGTTCACCAAATCGGATCAGTTTCATGTATGCCTGTTTAATTATTTAATTTAATAAATCCACCATCGATGGGATAGTCACATCCGGTGATGAAAGAAGCCTCATCGGAGCAGAGATATAGAATAAGATTTGCAATTTCTTCGGGCTTCGCCATTCTGCCAATAGGCTGCGTAGCGGAGAGTTTTTCAAACATTTCCGCTTCCTGCCCCGGGTAATTCTTCGCAAGAAACCCATCTACAAAAGGTGTGTGTACCCTTGCAGGCGAAATAGAGTTACAACGGATGCCGTCTTTGATATAATCCTTTGCCAGCGATAAGGTCATGGCATATACTGCGCCTTTGCTCATAGAATAGGCAAACCTGTCGGGTATACCCACTACCGCTGCAATAGACGACATATTAAGAATGGCGCCGCCCCCGTTCTTTTTCATCAACGGCACAGCTGCGTACAGGCAGTTATAAACTCCTTTTACATTTACCTGATAAATACGGTCAAAGTCTGCTTCCGGCGTAGTATCCAGCTTTCCTATATGAGAAACGCCGGCGCTGTTTACCAGGATATGCGGGGTAGCAATTTTTTCAAATACAGCCACCACATCCTGCTGCTGGCTTACATTCACGACGTGAGCCGCGGCTTTTCCGCCGGCTTCTCCGATCTCTTTTGCAGTAGCTGCCGCATTGTCTTCGTTCAGGTCAAGAACATGTACAAAAGCACCCTGCTGGCCAAACAATAAGGCCACTGCTTTTCCTATGCCGCTGCCACCACCTGTAACTACGGCTGTTTTACCTTGTAAGCTAAAGATCTGTGTTGACATATCAAGCAATTTATCATGAACAGTTACTGTGGTGTAAACTGGTCACGTAATGAAAAAATGCAATTCATCATTACCCATTTTTCGCCGGCGTCTGCAATGGGCAGTGCCTGCTGGTACTTCCACATCAGCGACTCCCATTCCTGTACTTTTGGATTAGCTGCATCCGACGCCGCTTTTGCTTGCATGCTAAACCCTTCTGTTACTTCCATTATCATAAAAAGACGGTTGCCGGCACGATAGATCTCCATTTCAGCAATACCTGCCGTGGCGATGGCATTTACGATCTCCGGCCATATGGCTTTGTGATAAGCATCATATTCTGCTATCAGCTGCGGATCATCAACCAGGTCCAATGCCATACAATATCTTTTCATAGCGCGGCTATTTACAGGTTAATGGGAAGCTGACACTACTACCGACTTATTATTCACGTTCCTGAATGCAAACCATGCTACCACCAGGAAGCCTATTGCCGGTACAATGTAAGCGATACGTATATTCTGCGTATCAATGATACGCGCCATTATTACTGGGAAAATAGCACCACCCACAATTGTCATTACCAGCAGGGAGGAGCCTTTTTTCCTGGTTTCGGCATCCAGACCTGATAAGGTGAGTGAGAAGATGGTGGGGAACATGATCGACATAAAGAAAGAAACTGCAATAAGGGCATATACTGCAACCATACCGCCATTAGCTATGGCCAGCGACAACAGTATGATATTGGCAATGCCATATAGAAGCAGCAACCTTGCAGGAGCAACATACTTCATAAGGAAAGTTCCAATGAATCGCCCAGCCATAAATAAACCACCTGCCACACCCAGGTATTCAGCGGCAGATTTTTCCTCCATACCGGCTGTTGTTTCAGCAAAACGGATGAAGAAACTTACCATACAAACCTGGGCGCCAACATAGCAGAATTGCGCCAGCAGCCCCCAGTTGAGGTTGGCATAAGAGAACACAGAACGGCGCGTTTTTACAGTAGTATCTGCCACCACTTCCTCTTCTTTTATTTCAGGCAGGTGTGTACGCCATAATATAACCGCTACTAACAGCACTACTGCCCCTATTATGATATAAGGCAACTGCACACTGGCTGCTTCTTTATTCAGATAGGCATTTAAAGCATCAGGCGTCATTGCAGCGCTTTCCTGGGCGGTAAGGGTTTTACCCGATAAAATATAACGGCCACCTATGATAGGTGCCAGGAAGGCTGCCAGTCCATTAAAAGATTGTGAGAAATTCAGACGCTGTGTGGCGCCATCGGCATCGCCCAGCACCATGATATAGGGATTGGCTGCTGTTTCCAGGAAGGTAAGCCCACTTGCTATAATGAAAAGCGCCGTCAGAAATAAGCCGAATACACGGGCTTCGGCAGCAGGATAAAATAAAAAAGCACCCAGTGCAAATAAGAGTAATCCCAACAGGATCCCCGATTTATATCCATACCGTTTCATGACCATACCTGCCGGCAACGCCATCAGGAAATACCCGATAAAAAAAGCAGAATCGACCAGGGACGACTGCAGGTTATTCAACTGGCAGGCCTTTTTTAAATGCGGGATCAGGATGGGGTTTAAATTATGCGCAAACCCCCAAAGAAAGAAAAGAGAAGTAATAAGGATCAGAGGGAGCAGGAATCTGTTCTTTGTCGTATTCATATGCTTTTGTTAGTCAACCGCTTTTATTACAAAAAAATATAGCCTTTACCCAAGGCAAAGGCTACAAATTAACAGAGAAAGCGTAAGGCCACATTCTTGAAAATTGGCTACTTATTCACTTCAATTGGCATTTTTATAGTCAATCCAGTCTCCGAAAACGTGTACGTGATCAAACGCCTGCACA
Organism: Filimonas effusa; assembly: GCF_004118675.1. Taxonomy (NCBI): domain Bacteria; kingdom Pseudomonadati; phylum Bacteroidota; class Chitinophagia; order Chitinophagales; family Chitinophagaceae; genus Filimonas; species Filimonas effusa. The sequence continues at coordinate 2,888,505 of NZ_SDHZ01000001.1, forward strand.
TCATCCGCTTTAAGCTGGTGTGACCAGGATGCTCTTTGAGCCCTGGCAGCCCCTTCTCCCCTGCTCCTGTACTCGGCATAAAAAGCAGTTTGCTCGTTTTCTTTTTTCCCCCAGTTATCCCAGCCTGCTGCAATTATCGGCTTCCCCATTTCGCAATCCAGGAAAACAGTTTTGGCATAGGGGCGCCAGGGACGGCCCAGGTAATGTGTCGCAGTTCCTTCGCCGGTAATACGGCAGCCCCGGAATACATAGCCATATTTTTTATCCTGTGGCGTAGAGGCAGCCGTAACATAACCTGCTTTCTTACAGTGTATGGTACAACTGTCGAAAACAGCCGTGGAAGCCCCGAAAATAAAATCAACAGTACCTTCGATATAACAGTTCAGGTAATACTGGCGGCTGTTAACACCGTAGGTATAAAGCGTATCCTGGAAACCCAGGAAACGGCAGTTGATAAAACGAACCCTATCGCCACCCACCAGCACAGCTACTGCCTGACCTACCGGCCCCGCTGAATTGCTGAATGTAATATTCCTGGCAGTAAAGTCCTTACCCCATACAAAAAAGCCGGAAGAGCCTGATGTTCCCATCGGCTCTCCCAGTATATTCTTCTTACCCGCAAAATCATCGTTGGTGATAATTACACTATCTGCCTGCTGACCTATAAGGGTTACCAGGCTTTTCGATTCCGGCAGCGTGAGTTTTTCCTTATAAACGCCATTTTTAATAAAGATGACTGTTTCCGATTTACGCATGTCCGGCACAGCATTAATAGCAGCCTGCACTGTCGTAAAATCGCCGCTGCCGTCTTTTGCTACTACAAAATCATATTTCTTTCTTACCAGGCGTTCCGCCAGTTCAAGCTTTAATTCCCTTATCCCCTGTACCGCCAGCTCGGCCATGGCTTTCGCTCCGGAAGGACTGAAATGCGTGTCATCTTTTTTACCCTGGGGATAATTTACATGCCCGGAGTCAACATAGTTAAAAAGCTGTTTCGCTCCTTCTTCTCCCATGCCGTTTATCAGGGTTTCCGATTTCAGGTGCATGTCAATCAAAGGCACTTTTAAACTATCTGCTATCCTGCGCACTACCGGCGGATAAGCACCATGAGAATCATAGAGGCTACCGTCACGGAAGCTCCTGCGCATTACAGGCGTTAATAGTACAGGGATCGCCTTTTTAGCCCTGGTTTCATTCACAAACTTAACCAGGTTAACACCATAAGCCGCAGGAGAGACGCCTGTGCCGGGTTTATCGATCTTTTCGTCGTTATGACCAAATTCAATAAACACATAGTCTCCCTCCTGCAGGCTATCGGCTACCGCTTGCCAACGTTTTTCGTTTATAAAGGAAAGTGTGCTTCTGCCATTCATAGCCCGGTTGGCAATCGTTACCGACTCATCGAAAAACGCACCGAATGCCATTCCCCATCCCGTTTCCGGGTAAGCTTTTGGCAACTTGTTGGCCATCGTAGAGTCGCCTACCATCCAGATCGTAATCTTCTTCCGCGCCGGCATCATGAATGCCATTAAAAAAAGCATCATGAATACCGGCAAACTGTAACGCCATTTAATCATCCTATTATAAGTTATTGGTTTCTGGCTATCACTTCCCTCCCTTGCACTAAGGCATCCAACGACTATCACCCGCAGTGGAAGCACCTGCAAATAAACTATCTTTTATTACGAAGTTGCCGCCAGCCGGTTCTGTAAACAAATTAGCGCTGTTATTAGTATAATTTATAACACTGGGTATAGCACCAGCTGCAAAAACCACGTCACTAGTTATATAAGAATTGGTAACTATAGGAGCGCTGGCTGCACGGTATCCGTTAGCCGTTGCTGTTGCTGATAATGTTTTACCGATGATTGTATTTTTGATGGTAAACGTACCGGCAGAGAACGTATTATAATCTATCATGTAACGTGCATTACCTGTAGTGTTATAGATGGTACAGTTTTCAATTTTTACAGAGGTTGAAGCCGCTGCATTGTGCAGGATGAGCGCATACCCTATATCATAGAATGTGCTTTGTGTAAATTCGATATTCGTGATTTTTCCTGTAGCTGTATTAGAATGCACCATTGCATAAGTGCCATTACCAGCTGAATTTACGCCACAGTCATAAACAATACAGTTATTAAATGCTACTTTTTTGATGGTGATATTTTTAGATCCCTGTACTCTTACAGGCGTGTTAGTGAAGTTTCTAACAATACAGTTATCAAAAATAATGGCTTCTGTTACTGTTGAATCGCTCTGATTAAAAATATAGTTTCTCTTTGTTCCTCCGGGAATATTGGAGGGTAATCCTGTAATATCCACATTGGCAAATTTGATGGTTCCCGCAGCTAAAGGCAGGTTGAGGCCATTAAGAGCGATTACAGGTCTATTAATGCCATCTTCGCCCCATATGGTAACAGAAACATCTTTAGGCAAAGCAATAGCGCTGGCGTAGTCGAAGGTTGCTCCCTGAGGAATTACCAAAATACTATTATTGGCAGCAGCGGCGAGCTGAGTGGCCAGGTCGGCAGCAGAGCTAATGTTAATTACATTCGTACCTGTAGGGTTTGCGGCATATGTTTTAAAGCTACGATTGCCACGCACCCCGTTATTGTAATACAATTTTGCGGTGTATTGTGTACCATTTGTCAGGCCCGTAATAGTTTTGGCTCCCGCCGTTTTTTCACTGGCGCTGATATCGTATTTATTACTTCCTATCATAAAATGGCTTACATCGTTAGGAGTTTTCCATTTCAGCGTAACAGATGTTTGTGAAAGGTCTGTCCGTTCTACCCGGGTCATGATTTGTTCAGAACCAGATTTGAATGTAACCGTGGTCCATTTAGATTCAGGGGTATCAGCGCTAACTGCTTTTACTCTAAAAGAGTAATCAGTTTCACCATACAATGATTTAAAGGTATATGTAAGAGTGGTGGCGTCGAGATTTTTTACAGAACGAACAGAGGATCCGGAGAAGTCCTGGTTTCCGTTATCCACGAGTTCGATATCGTAGTGTTCCGCCTTAGTTACTTTTGCCCAACTCACGTTTACTGAGGTGCCTCCCACTACGGTAGTTGTAACGGCAGTAGGAGAGAACAGTCTGCTAAAATCGACAGAAGTAATTTCGTCGTCAATTTTTTTACTGCAGCCGGCAGATAATATAGCCGCTGTAAAGCCTATAATGGATAGTGCATTTTTTATTAAGTGGTTCATTTTTGCTGGTTTTAACTGGGTGAAAACATTAGAAATAGCCTGCATTGGTCAATTGCCCGTTGCTTGCATCGAGGAACACCTGCCATATAGGCCAGAATTGTTGCTGATCGGGATTGCGCAGGAAGAGAGCGTCCCAGAAGGTAGCGGCGTCGCCTGTTGCAGCCATTTTCCAAGATTTGGTACTGTAACCCAGTGCTGCACCTGCAGCATCTGTATCGCCATGGTTCAAACCATAAATAGTTACAGTTTCACCATCAGCCGCTGTTTTATAATAAATGTTCTGCGGAAGATCGGCGTAAGCACCCTGGCGGTTTTCCAACTGCTGCAATTTGGTTTTTGCTTCCGTTAATTTAGCACCCAGCAGGTTCCAGCGGATAAGATCATTCTTACGTAACATTTCACCAGTAAATTCCAATGCCCTTTCGTCTACGATAGCATTAAAAAAGGCGGTTTTACTGGCAGTAGCCTGCGCCATAAACGCATCAACCTTCGCAGATGCAGTAGGGAAAGCACGGGTGCGTATCATTTTAAGATAAGGAGCCGCAGCAGCAGGACCATCAATTTCATTGATCGCTTCAGCAGCCATCAGTATCACATCTGCATAGCGCATGTATAACCAGTTCAGTCCATCGTCATTGGTAGAAGTTACACGCCTTGGCAACCATTCGTAACGGTATTTGCCAAAATACCATTTCCCAAGGCTGGTAGGAGTTTGTACACCTTTGGTCCATTCGTAAGGCACACAGGTTACATCACGGCGCGCATCATCTTTATCATACATATAGTACATAAGAGGATTGGGACCATTAGTACCGCCTTTATTCTGAGCAGTATATTTATCTGCATCGGTATGTTTTACCCCCAGGTCAAATATTACACGGCCACGTCCTTCACTGAAAGGTATTTCCCATAACGATTCCAGGCCGGCTTTATTTGTTTCTGCACAAAGTGTTTTAAACACCTCCTGGAATCCGAGCAGCTTACAGGTACCGCTATTAATTACATCAAGACATTCCTTCTTGGCGATAGCATACATTTTTTCAGGAGCCAGATCGGGATCGGAGCTCAGGCGAACTACATTGTTGGCACGCTGGCCATAACCACCGGCAGCCAATGCCAGCCTTGCCCTTAAACCTTTTACAAACGCCTTATTCACTCTCTCTACTGAGCTGGTTACTGTTCTTTCATTGGGCCACGCTACCAGGGTAGCCGCTTCTTCCAGATCGGCAAGCAGTTGTTTGTAAATAATATCCCTGTCACTTCTGGCCACATACATGGTAGCAGTGGTGATGGGCTCAAAGCGTGCAGGCACATCGCCCCAGCCTCTCAACAGGTCATTGTATAAAACCGCACGAAGTGTGAGCATTTCACCAAGCACCTGTGCGAGATCTGCATCGTTTTTTACATCGCCATAGGTACGCAGGCCCCTGATAGCAAGGTTGGCACGTTCAATACCTTCGTAAAACTTCGCCCAGGCGTTGTTGTCTGTATTCATCTGGCTGTTGTTCACATTTGTCTGATAGTTCGACAACAATGATTTTTCGTCAGATGTATTTTTCAGCGAGTTGTTTACTTCACAGTCGTTGTTAATACCATAAAAAACAAGGTAACGGCCACGATAAGAGTTGGTTTCACCAAATGACTGCAAAACACCGGCAATGGTACCTTCAGCCAAACTGGGTGTAGAGAATATAACCGATTCGTCCATGGAAGACTTGGCCGGCGTATCCAGCGTTTTCTTACAAGATGCACTAAACAATAGAACAGCGGAGGCTATAAATAATTTATATAATATCTTTTTCATAAAATGGCAGTTTGTGTGATTAGAAACTCAGGTTTAAACCAAAAACAACCATGCGACTTCTCGGATAAGCCGAATAATCAACACCCGGCGTTAAGGCTGTTTTACGACGTGTAGATACTTCAGGATCGAAGCCGGTATAGTTAGTGATACAGAAGATATTATAACCGGTCATATAGAAACGGCAATTCTGTATTTTAACTTTCCTGATCAAAGCAGCCGGCAGGTTATAACCTACTGTAAGTGTACCTAAGCGCAGGAAGCTACCATCCTCCACTGCCCAGTCGGTAAATACATAACGGCTCATATAAGGAGACCATAAAGTAGTGTTGGCATTCATTTGTTCCAGCTGTGCAGGATCATTGGAGAGGGTACCGTCGGACAGCAGGTTGGTCCAGCGGCTTCCTTCAGCCATCGTAGTGATCATATTTCTGCCATAATATTTACTGGTAGAAGTGTATTCAATTTTGTTGGCATTGTAGATCTTATTGCCATAACTCCAGTTGAACATCGCGCTAAGATCAAAATTGTACACACGTGTATTGATTGTAAAACCACCGGTATGTGTAGGGTTTGCATTACCTATGATCGTTTTGTCTGATGTATTGATGATGTTGTCATCTTTGGTCATATTCATCAGTTTCATAGTACCAGGCCTGACAGTGCCTACAATAGCACTGGCATCTGCAACACCATCTTTCAGGATCCATTTGCCTGTAGTTGAGTTATAACCGGTGAAGTCAGAAACTTCGTACCTGCCGGTGCCATCGAGTTTGTAACCATACATCTGGCCCACAGAACCTCCGGTAGAGATCCAGTAATCGGTACCAACTTCTGTAGAAGCCCATCCCGATTCAGCTCCAAAATTCTGCATCTGACCCAGTGACAGAATTTTATTTTTATTGAAGCCGATGTTACCGCTGAAGTTTAAACCAAAGTTCTTTTTATCGATTGCGCTCCAGTTCAAAGTCAATTCCAGACCACGGTTGCGTGTTTCACCCATATTGCGGTATTGGTTATCATACCCCACACCGGAGATCGGGAATAAGATCAGCAGGTCTTTCGTATTGTTCTGATAAAAATCGATAGTACCGTTCAGCTTCTTGCCTTTCAGGGTAAAATCAAGACCTACGTTACGGGTTACAGTAGTTTCCCATTTCAGATCGGGATTAGCCATTGTTTTCGAAGGAGCCCAATAGCTGTTATATCCGTTTACCCATGTAGTGGTATTTACATCAAAGGTCTGTACCATCTGGCCGCTGGGTATATTATTGTTACCTGCAGTACCATAGCTTACACGGAGTTTCAGATCATCAACCCAATCAGAAGCTTTTTCAAAGAATTTCTCTGAAGAAATACGCCATGCAGCTGCCACTGAAGGGAAGTAACCCCATTTATGACCATCGGAGAATTTAGAGGACCCGTCGGCGCGGAATGTAACCCCTACCAGGTATTTGCTGTCGAAATCATAATTGGCGCGACCGAAGAAAGAGAATAAGCGATCATCGGGGTAAAGATAATTCTGTACAGAGTTGGCCTTTCCTTGTGCAGAAAGCTTGAGGGCATTATCAAACGTAAATGTTTTGGGGAAGCCATGTACTGAAGTGGTCAACGCTTCCTGTTTGGTGGCTATATATTCCTGGCCACCCAGTACATTCAGATGATGCTTGCTTTTAAGTATGTTTTTGAAATCGTAGGAAACGGTATTGGTGTTGCGAATAGACTGTCTTTGTGATTTAACGAGTTCAATAGCCGGTAAACCCTGGTTCAGCGCCGTAGGCACGTTACGTACATAATAAGTGGTGGTGCCATAGAACCTGTCGTCCTGGGTGCGGATATCATCCAGGCCAACTTCTGTACGAATTTGCAGTTCAGGCGTTATTTTCCAGCTTACAGCACCATTCAGGTTTATGTTCGCCCTTCTTTGTGTGCGATCATTATCGGATAACGCCACCAGCGGATGATACATATTAAAAGCGTCATCCAGTTCATCTGCATCTGTTAAACCACCTACTGGAAAAGTAGGATAGATCATTGCATATTTTAAACGGGAATCGGCAGAAGACTTTTCGTTTTGTTCGTTGGTACCGCCGCCATCTACTTTAGTAGTAGAATAACGTACGGCCAGGTCAATGGAAATTTTGTTATTAGGACGGTTGTTCAGCTTCAGGTTTACGTTATCGCGCTGAAATCCTGACATCTGCATGATAGCCTTGTCCTTGATATGTGTATAGCTTACAGTGTACCTCAATTTTTCGGTACCGCCGTTCATGCTCAGGTTCTGGTTGAATGTATTGCCAATACGCCCGAATACCTGGTCCTGCCAGTCATTAGGCGTTACTTCTTTATACAGGTCAATATCCTGCCAGTTACCCAGGTATTTTGTGTACTGATCGGACAGCTTGTTATCAAGTAAAGCGCGTTCGTACTGCCATTTAGCGTAGTCGTATGGGCTCAGTACATCCAGCTTCTTGGCCAGCTTCCTGTAACCGCCATAAACATTATAATTAACCGTAAACTTTCCTGATTTACCACTTTTAGTGGTAATTATAATAACACCATTCGCACCTCTCGATCCGTAAATAGCGGTAGAAGACGCATCTTTTAATACGTCCATAGATTCAATATCTGCAGGAGCTATATCTGCAATAGAAGTAACAGGAAAGCCGTCTACAATAAGTAAGGGTGAATTATCGCCGGTGATGGAACCGCCACCACGAACGCGTATTTTAAGCTCAGCATCAGGCGAGCCTTCGGTTGCAGTAACCTGCACACCCGCCAGGCGGCCTGTTAAAGCTTCGGAAGCGTTCGCTACCGGCACTTTCATCAATTCCTTCGACGACATACTGGCGATGGCGCCGGTAAGATCCTTCCGCTTGGAAGTACCGTAACCAATTACCACTACGTTATCCAGGTCGTTCTGGTCACGTTCCAGTTTTACATTTACATCTGTTTTACCATCGGTGGTAACATTCATGACCTTATAGCCAGTATAACTGATCACCAGGGTCACATCCCCCGTTTTGCCGGTCTTTAGGTTAAAAACACCCTTTTCATCTGTCTGAACGCCAGCCTTTGTCTCTTTCAGCACTATGCTTACGCCAGACAGGGGAGCGCCATTTTCGTCAGTAACTTTTCCTTTAATTGAGCGGGATTGTGCAAACAAAGCTAGCGCGTACAGCAGCCATGCACCGAGGAGCATCATCTTTTTCATACAACAAGCAAGTTTATATGTCTTAGTATATCGGTTTAGTTTTCTCAGGAAACCTCACAAAGTCATTCAAGCAATCAATCGCAGAGTTACAGCTTTTAACTTATGTTTTTAACTATTCTTTCATAGTTATTTACGCAAACGTTGCCAAACCGGTTGTATGAAATAAAGCAGCTTCTATCGCCCTCGGCTGCTCATGAATGGTACCGCAGACGGATAAGATTGGCTATCAACCCACTCCAACCTGTTTGATGCGAAGCGCCCAATCCCTTCCCACTGTCGCCATGAAAATACTCATTGAAAACGATCAGATCAGCGAAGTAAGGATCGGTTTGCAGCTTTTCATTGTTGCCAGGAAAAGCGCGCCGGCCCTGCTCGTCTTTCATAAATATTTTCAACAAGCGTTTTATCAGCTCATCCCCTACCTCCTTCAAAGAATAATAATTGCCGGAAGCAGTGGGATATTCAATACGGAAATCATCGCTATAGAAGAAATGAAATTTCCGAAGGCTTTCTATCATCAAAAAGTTCATGGGAAGCCATACAGGCCCGCGCCAGTTGGAATTACCACCATAAATAGTGGTATCGCTTTCCCCGGGAGTGTACTTCACCACCAGCTTCAGATCGCGGGCATTCAGCACATAAGGATTTTCTTCGTATCGTTTAGAAAGAGAACGCACGCCATAGTCACTTAAAAACTCGGTTTCATCAAGCATCCGGCTCAGCAGGCGTTTCATTCTATGCCCGCGTAACAGGCTCAGCAGGTGTTTTTCGTCTTTGCCTTCTTCGTACCAGCGCGATACCAGCTTAGCCAGGTCTGGCCGGTGTTTTAAGAACCAGTTCATACGATTGGCAAATTCAGGATTCGCGTCGAGCGTATCCTTGGCAATCACCTCCACCGCAAAAAGCGGGATCAGCCCTACCAGGCTTCTGATCTTTACTTTAAAGACCTGCCCGTCGGGCGAACGCACCTGGTCATAAAAGAACTCATCTTCATCGTCCCATAAACCGCTATGCTCTTCTCCCATATTTGCCATAGCGCCCGCGATATACATAAAGTGTTCAAAGAACTTAACCGCCATCTTGGTGTACACTTTATTGTATGTAGCCAGTTCCAGGGCTATATGCAGCATATTAAGCGCATACATGGCCATCCAGCTGGTAGCATCGGCCTGCTCTGTCACAAGCCCGTCGGGTAATACCATACTGCGGTCAAAAGCGCCGATGTTATCCAGTCCCAAAAAACCACCCTCGAAAATATTGCTGCCGCCCGCATCTTTCCGGTTCACCCACCAGGTAAAATTGATCAGCAGCTTATGGAACATCGTTTCCAGGAAAACATAATCTTTTTCTCCTTTAATGCTGGCATCGAGCTTGAAAACGCGGTAGGCAGCACCAGCCTGTACCGGAGGGTTGACATCGCCAAGCGACCATTCATAAGCGGGAAACTCACCGGAAGGATTCATAAACCATTCATACGTCAGCATCTCCAGTTGCTCTTTGGCAAAATCGGGATCTATCATCGCCAGCGTAACACAATGGAATCCCAGATCCCACGACGCATACCAGGGAAACTCCCATTTATCAGGCATGGAAATGATCCCCTCGTTGTTCAGCTGTTTCCATATATGGTTACGCCCCTGTTTTCTTTCAGACGGCGGCACCGGCATCGCAGGATCACCATCAAGCCATTGCTGTACATTATAATAATAGTATTGTTTATTCCAAAGCATACCCGCCAGCGCCTGGCGCTGTATCATACGCTCGTCGATATTGGTAACCTGCCGCTGGAAATCGTCGTAAAACGCGTTGGCTTCCTCCAGCCGTTGCTGAAATAACGCATCAAAACCGGCAAATGCATCCCACTGCTCCCCGGCAGAAAGCCGCAACCTGATGGTATGTGAACCTTCTGCAGGTACTACTATATCATAATCCACCGCCACCTTAGAACCTTTCTGCTCCGGATTTACAGTAGAACGCGCATGAATAATATAGTCGTTGATACCATCCTTCGGATACAGCGTACCCGTATCGGTATGATATAAACGCCTGTTATTGGTTTCGTTTTCGCAAAACAGGCTTACACCACCTTCTTCAAAATAGAGATACTGCATATTCAGTCTTTCATGCTGAATACCGATAATATTCTCCGACAGTTGCTGCATCTCAGGCTTGTAGTCATGCCTCCCCCAGCTCCAGGTATTTTTAAACCAGGCTGTAGGCAACACATGCAATGCCGCATTTTCACTGCTGCGGTTGTGTATGGTGATCTTTATTAAGATGTCATCCATATCCGCTTTTGCATATTCTACGAAAACATCGAAATATTTATCATCATTGAAGATCCCGGTATCTATCAATTCATACTCTTCCTGCTGTTTGGTACGCTGCGCATTTTCTCTTACAAGTTGCTCATAAGGAAATTCGTGCTGCGGATATTTGTACAGCATTTTCATATACGAATGCGTTGGCGTTGCATCCAGGTAGTAGTAAAGTTCTTTTACATCTTCGCCATGATTTCCCTGCTGGTTCGTTAGCCCGAAAAAACGTTCTTTCAGAATAGGATCACGTTTATTCCATAGGGCCAGGGCGAAACATAAACGCTGTTTATCATCGCATATGCCTGCAATACCTTCCTCCCCCCAGCGCCAGGCCCTGCTGCGGGCCATATCATGCGTCGTATAATTCCACGCATCACCATTAGCACTATAGTCTTCACGAACGGTGCCCCACTGACGGTCACTTACATAAGATCCCCATTTCTTCCATCCGGGCTGTTGTAATCTTGCCTGTTCTGTAGTCATTGGCTGTCTGTATTTAAGATGAAAACCTGTTCTTATTTCCTGAGATCTCTCAGGCTCTTGACGCCACCGGCCAGCGGCTCGCCGGTTTTAGAGCTTTGAAGACGCTGCGACAGGTATATACCCGACTGCCCGCTGAAATAGTACGCAGTGAAACACGCTACGGCATAATACAAAATGTACTCCCCGCCAAACAATTCCACCCCCATAAGGGTACAGGCCAGCGGCGTATTGGTAGCGCCTGCAAATACAGCAATGAAACCCAGCCCCGCCATCAGGTCTACAGGCGCATGCGTAAAAACAGCCAGCGTATTGCCCAGTGCAGCTCCCATAAAGAACAAGGGTGTAACCTCGCCACCTTTAAACCCCATCCCCAGCGTAATAGCCGTGAACAAAAGTTTCCAGTACCAGCTGAAAGTATCGGCGCCTCCTGCACGGAAACACGATACAATAGTTATCGAATCCGGACGCGCTCCGGTAACACCCAGGCCAAGATAATCCGTTGAGCCCAGCAAAAAACACAAAACAATGATAATTATGCCCCCCACTACAGGAATCAGCCATTTGTAAGCAATCTTACGATTACTATAGCGTTTGATGGCATGCGATAACTCTGCAAAGAAGTAACTGGTAAGTCCAAAGCACGCGCCGGCCATTACCACCTTCAGCAACAACCACCAGTTAAACGGCAGAAAGCGCAGTACCGGTTGAACAGTATCACGAAAAGTAATGGCATAATGTGTATGGGTGATGCCCCAGGCGCTGCAGGTAATATCGGCCAGCAGGCTGGCCATAAGACAGGGTAACAGCGCCCTGTAATTCATCCTGCCTATGAACAACACTTCAAGCGCAAAAACAGCGCCGGTGAGCGGCGTGCCGAAAACTGCCCCAAAGCCTGCCGCCATACCCATCATCAGCAATATCCGGGTATCCTCCCTGTTCAGCTTGAACCAGCGCCCTGCTAAACCCGCCAGACTGCCCCCTATCTGAACGGCGGTGCCTTCACGGCCTGCCGACCCGCCGGTAACATGTGTCAGCAACGTTGTTATCAATACCAGCGGCGCCATACGCAAAGGCACGCCACCACCAGGCTCATGGATCTCATCCATAATAAGGTTATTACCCGCTTCCGCATTTTTCCCCGCCCACTTATACAGGAAATAAATAGCAACCCCGGCCAGCGGTAACAGAAAAAGCAACCAGCTATACCTGTACCGCAAAAGCGTAACATGGTCGAGCGACCATAGGAAGAAGGCTACAAAGGAACCTGCCGCCAGCGCCACAGGAACAGCCAGCAGCAACCAGCGGAACAAATGACTAATCACAGAAAAATCGATCTTCGGCCATTGGGGTCTGTACATAATTGAACCGCATTAAGATGCTAAAGTACTTCATTCCATTCTTTTCAGCCTGCCGGCATCCCCCAACCGAAGCCGGTTAGTTATATAATGCTATCCTCCTTTCCATGCCAACGCAGTTATACCATCGATCTGCTATAATATAACATTAATTCCGTTAAAAAATAGCAACTATAATCCTTAAAGTCAATGACAAACGTCATGTTTTAAGGGCTTTTCTGAATATATCTTCACCCTATAAAACTTCAGGTATGGAAAAGATATTGCTGGCCATAGACAGTACTAAAATAAATCTGGATACCCTGGATTTTGCATGTTATGTAGCTGTCCTCACTCACTCGAGATTAACCGGTGTTTTCCTGCTCAATCAACAGGAAAAAGAAGCCCCCGTATTACGTAATATGTTTGGGGTTACATATGCTGAAACAGTTGTTGCCGCTGATATCCCCGGCAATATTGAGAAAAAGAAATTATGCGAGAAAAATATACAACTGTTCATGGAAGGCTGCCAGAGAAGAGGCATCAGCTGCAGCGTTCACGTAGATAAGGGCGTTGCAACCTCTGAACTGATAGCAGAAACACGCTTTGCCGACCTGCTGATCGTTGATTCCGGTATGACCTTACAGGAACGCCAGGAAGAAGCCCCCAGTACCTTCCTGCGCGAAGTGCTGGCCAAGAGCGAATGCCCTGTAGCTATGGCGCCACCGGTATTCCGTGGCATAGATGAAATTGTATTTGCTTACGACGGAAGCGCATCTGCCGTATATGCCCTTAAACAATTCACCCATCTCTTCAAACCACTGAACGATAAAAAGATCACCGTTCTGCAAGTGAACAACGAAGAAGATGAAGAGCTACCCATCATCGAAAAAGAAAAGATAGGAGACCTGCTGAAAGTACACTACTCCAGCATAGGCTTCCAGGTGTTACAGGGAAGAGTGAACGACGAACTGGGCAATTACCTTCATGGAAAGAAAAATGCTTTTGTGATCATGGGTGCATTCGGACGCACCATGCTGTCGGTATTCCTGAAACGAAGCGCAGCAGACCTTGTGATCAAAAGAATAAACCTTCCCCTGTTTATTGCACATCGTTAATCATATGTAACATGAAAAAGATGATAGTAGCACTCGACGGATTAAAATACTCCGAAAGTGCAGCGAGTTACGCCATTCATCTCGCAAAACAGTCAAACTCTTTCCTGGCAGGCATTTTTCTCGATGACTTTACCTACCATAGCTACCGGATATATGATCTTATAGAAAGCGGCGGGGAAGAAAAAGTGGTGCTCGAAGAAACCGACAAAGCTATCAGGGCCGAATCGGTTTCACAATTCGAAAACGCCTGCGAAGAAGCAGGCATCAGCTTCGCCGTACATCACGACCAAAGCATCGCCCTCCAGGAACTATTGCATGAAAGTATTTATGCCGACCTGCTGGTGATAGACGGAAAAGAAACACTTACCCATTACACCGAAAGAAGCCCTAGCCGCTTTATCCGCGACCTGCTTGCCGAAGCGCAATGCCCCGTAGTAGTAGTGCCTTCCAGTTACCGCGTAATGGAAAAGATCATTATGCTGTACGATGGATCGCCTTCATCAGTATTTGCGATCCGCATGTTCAGCTATGCCTTCCCGGTATTAAAACACCTGGAAACTGAAGTGGTTACCGTTAAAGACCCGGTAACAGCTATGAACCTCCCGGATAACAGGCTCATGAAGGAATTCATGAGACAGCATTTCCCCAAAGCAACCTATACGGTACTAACGGGAGCCGCCGAAACGGAAATAGTGGAACACCTGAAAAAACAATTCGGCCAAACACTGGTAGTGCTCGGAGCCTACCAGCGCGGCATGGTTTCACGCTGGCTCAAAACAAGTATGGCCGACGTTCTTATACGGGAACTGCATTGCCCCCTCTTTATTGCACACAATTGATTTGAATTTGGATTAATAAACGGGCGAAGGCCGGTCAGCAATGACCGGCTTTTTGCTTTTATCCCCTGCTCTTTCTCCGTATAAAAGAATACGACAAACCGGCGGCAACAACAATACCCAGGTATACCGCTATCGCTCCCGCTGTAAGGTTAAGCGTTTGGTTCAATACAAAATGCCTGAATAACAAGGTAGATACCAGCAAAAACAAAAAGAACAGACATGCAAACAAAATGAAAGGTAGTTTCATCAATATAGGTTTTAAGGTTTTCAGCAGTATAAATTTACACCCATTTCAGGCAGATATCCGTTCTCCACAATTCATCAGGCAGGGATCACTTCTTCCAGCACGTTATTTCCTGCTTTATCATAATAAGTACAGGTCATGGCATCCATACGCACAGTCCATTGCTCAATTCCGTTAACAGCGCAATCGCTGCAAAACCGGGGATAATCTGTATGCCCCTGCTGGTGGGCTTTTAAAGCTTTGGCAAACTGTGCCGCATTACAGGTATCTGCTACCCGCAAAAGGTCATATTTCGCCGGCGCAGCAATCTTATAGCCTTCTTCTCCACAGTAATCAATATGCCCGTCTGCTACATATGCCTCATACGACTTAACTCCCAACGCTTTGATCTCTTTGATATAAGCAGGAAAATCAGCACCCGATTTCACTTTCGAATGCGCAGCCTTGATCTGTTCTAAACTAAACATGGTAAATGATTTGATGGTATACAATCGATGCGGCTTATCTGGTCACCAGGTATAGCGCCTGCCGCCTCACAAAGTTGCGGCAGCCAAAGCTGCCGGAATTGTAAAAAATCGTTTTTATAACCCGCGCCTGTATCTTTCCGGGGTATCGCCGGTGTATTGTTTAAAATCTTTGATAAAATGCGCCTGGTCAAAAAATCCATGTTCATAACAAATATCAGTAAGCGATTTGCCCTGACCCAGGCTGCCAATGATAGCATTGAATCGTACTATCGAAGCAAACTTTTTAGGCGTCGCGCCTACTAACCTCCTGAAACGCTTCTCCAACGGACTTTGACTTATAAACAATTTTTCACTTAGTGTCCTGATCGGAATATCTCCTTTAGATACATAAATAAGCTTCACAGCCTCCGTCACAAGGGCATCTTCTTTAACATCCTTAAGCTGTGATAAAAAAAACGCATTCATAATACCAATACGCTGCGCATCGGTTTCTGCCAGAGACAACGCTTCCTCTATCCGCTCAATACTATATCTGTCAAATACCTGGTGTAGCGAAAGACTTTCATTAAACAGCTCATTAGCCGGCAGGGCGCTGAAACGCGCGAACCCCGTTTCGGTAAAATAAACAAGAATGGTCCCTATCCCCGGGGAGTTCCGGAACAACCTGTAACGATCGCTTATCCCTGTAATTCCTGATGAAGAAAGCCGGTTTAACGTTACGTCGTCAACCACGGACAAATGACCACGGTATTGAAATCCTATAACAAGCCCCGTTACCGGAAACACCTTGTACGCCGCTTCCTGGTCATTTTCAGAAATAGCGTAATACTTTATATAAGGAGTTAAAACCACTTCTGGTAAAACTTTATCGAATCTCATTAATGCAGGAAGGCTTGATCATTGCCTTTCCCAAATATACATAATGCCATTACTGTATGAAAACGGGACCTTTGTTGCAGGAACATCTTTTCAAAAACCCGCCATTGCAATAGTTACTGCATATAAAATAAAAAAACGGCTATGCTTTTAAAACATAACCGCTTTTTTTCCAGTGCCTCAGGCGGGAATCGAACCCGCACTCGCATTGCTGCGAACAGGATTTTAAGTCCTGCGTGTCTACCAGTTCCACCACCAAGGCATCGACACTTTATAACCCGTTATCTGCATAAGATGCTCAAACGGGATGCAAATATAGGAGGATGCCTACGACCCTCCAAATGTTTTTTCATATTAGCCAATAAAGCACAGCCTTTATTACAGGCAAAACTCCCGGTCACCTCAGGTAACCGGGAGTTTTGTTCTGCTGTTTGTTATTTTAGAACATTACATGCTGCAACGCCATATACATAACCTATTTTGCTTCCAATACCACGCTCCCCACAGGAATACCGTCTACACGGGCATTAAGGGTTATTTTGCCGGCTTTCTTCGCTGTCTTAACGATAACCATACAACGGCCACGCCAGGCCTGCCGCTGAGGCAACTGGTAGCTTTCTATACTCTCAGGTCTTGCATTGCCCACAGCCACAATAGTACCAGGCCCTTGTAGCTCAAATTTCACCAGGTTCTCCGCCTGGGGCTGGCGAACACCATTCGCATCAACCAGGTCCACTTCAATATAACTCAGGTCCTGGCCGTCTGCCTTAAGAACGTTTCTGTCTGCAATCACCTTAAGCTTTTTCACTTCTCCGGCCGTCTTCAGCGAACTGAAGGCAACCTGCTTGCCACCTGCATAACCTTTTACACTTAACTCCCCTTTTGCATAAGGTACCTCCCAGCTAAGTTTATAATGACTTGCCGTATCGCTTGCTTTCTTGCCAAGAGAAACACCGTTCAGGAATAGCTCAGCTTCTTCACAGGAGGAATAAACAGTTATTTCCAGTGGCTTTCCTTCTGCACCAGGCCATGTCCACGAATCTAACAGGTCAGGCGCATTCCAGCGGCTCCAGACCTCAGGCTTGGGATTCGTTTGCGGAAAAGAAGGCACAGGCGGTTTTACAAATACCGATAACTGGTTTTTATTCCATACCGCATCACGGTGATACGACTGCGGACGTTTCCAGCCACAAATATCTATGTCACCTACATAAGCCAGGTTCCAGGGATAAAACCACTGCCTTTGCGGATAGCCCAGCCAGCCAATACTGGCCTCGCCAATATGATCAAAACTGGTCCATACAAAATCTCCGATCACCCAGGGATACCGGTTGATCTCACGCCAGTTCTCATACACATCAGCAACAAAAGACTCGGAACCATACATTACCCTGTTGGGAAGACGCTGATGATCGGGACCATATTTTTCATAAGCATAGTTATATCCCGCTACATCCAGCGTTGCTATAAAAGGATCCTTATTCTCTTCAATACCATTGACACCACAGGTAACCGGGCGCGTAGGCTCTATCTTCCGGATATGATCGGCCAGCATTTTTGCCACTGCCACCACTTCAGGCTTATCCCTGTTGGGAATTTCATTGCCGATGCTCCACATTACAACAGAAGGATGGTTACGATCGCGATAAACCATCGCCTCAATATCACGCTGCCACCATTCTTCAAAATATAAATGATAATCCTGCTTGTGCTTTTTATCCTTCCACATGTCAAAGGCCTCGTCTATCACCAGCATCCCCAGCCTGTCACAAGCATCCAGGAAAGCAGGTGACGGCGGATTATGACTGCAACGGATAGCATTAAAACCACTCGCCTTCAGCAAAGCCACCCTGCGCTCTTCGGCACGGTCATATGCCTTTGCTCCCAATGGGCCATTATCGTGATGCACACAACCCCCTTTCAGTTTAATGGCTTTACCATTCAACTGAAAACCATTAACGGCATCGATAACGATCTTGCGAATACCAAATACCGTTTCAGTTTTATCGGTCAGCTGTTTGTCGCGGTAAACCTCTGTAACAGCAGTATATAACGATGGATTCTCTACAGACCATAAAGCAGGCTGCTTAACAGTGATCGTTTGTGCAAACCCGGCGCTGGCGCCTGCTGCAATGGTTTGCGTAGCAGTCATCCTGCCCGCCTCTGTGCTGCCGGATGCCTGCTTGCGCATAATACGCACAACAGTTGTTACCGTTACAGGCTTGGCTGTTTCATTCTTTACAGTAACACCCGCATTCAGCTTTGCAGCCTGGGCATTGGCCTCGGCTGTGGTGATCACCGTACCCCATTGCGCCACATGCACCTCAGGCAGCACCAGCAACCATACATGACGGTAGATACCGGAACCGGAATACCAGCGGCTGTTACGCCCTTCATTCCTGACGCTTACAGCAATTACATTCTCCTTGCCAGTTATAACATAAGGCGTAAGATCATGCGTAAAGCTGGTATACCCATAAGGCTGGCATCCCAGGTGAATACCGTTGATCCATACATCGGCATTCATATACACACCATCAAACTGAATGACCACACGCTTTCCTTTAGCGCTGGCCGGCACAATAAAGTGTTTGCGATACCAACCTGTACCACCCACAGTAAAACCACCATGCACGCCTACTTCAGCAGTAGAATCAAATGGTGATTGCGTACCCGGCAGGTCTTCAATGCTCCAGTCATGCGGCACATCAAGTTTCCGCCATTGCTTGTCATTAAAGCCAGTCTGCGCTGCCCCCTCCTGCGCACCGCGATAGAACAGCCACCCCTCATCAAAGGAAACGGTTCGCGCCTGCTGCGCCTGTAAAGCGGTAAAAGCAAATAGTAAAGCAATAAATAATAACCTCTTCATATGTTGCTGCATTTTGAAACAATACATTCTTCGGCTTCCCGGCAATCGAACTATAAACCAATATGGCAGATAGCACCGGAATACAATTTTCCGCACCGTATACCACGATAGCGGTCTATCGATGGGCGAAGATCAATATACTGTCATGAGTAGCCAAACAAAACATATTTCCAGGGTTGTTATTCTCCTTTTTTAACAAAAGTGTCACATACACACTTATAGGATATAACAAGCGGTACCAAATAGAAAAAATGCTTATCGGCACTATCGTGTGGAGCTATTTATGGGAAGCGATTCCAGGTATTGCTGTGTAGTCATGAACCGGCCATGAGGAGCCAGATCCTTTGTAAGCCTGGTAAGCCTTTTCACCAGGGCGTCGCCATTATAACGCTTTATATAGGCAGGCAAACGATAGCGCTGAAGATCGGTAAATTCCCAGGGATGAAAATACAGGCACAGGTAACCATCCTTTTTCAACGTTTGAATGGCCAGTTGCCGGAACAAAGCATAAGGATAATTTTTAAATCCCAGCCAGAATAACGGCAATCGCAATACAGGCGACACTGAAGCAGGAATGCGCAACAATCCCCGCTCACCATATATCGTCCTCGGCAAATGCCGGTTATTATACCTGCCCGGTATAATAGTAGGATTTATAGAAGAATCATAACTGTATCCCGCCTTTAATACCTCGGCAACATCAACTTTCTGCATTCGCGGCATCCTGAGCCCCCTCACCTCCGTTCCGGTAATACCCTCCAGTGCAATACGGGAAGCCAGCAGATCGCTGTTACAAAAAGAAGAATGATGAAACGTGTGTGAAGCTATTTCATGCGTTGCCGCCAATGCCTTCATTTCTCCGGGAAAATGCGTAGCAAAAAACGCAGTGGTAAACAAAGTAGCCGGAACAGCAGGATTAGAAAGAAAAGGCATGATAGCATCCAACCCCTTTTTACCCGTCTCCAATTGCGCTTCCGTAGAGATCTCCTGCCCATATTCCATTGGCAGATCAAACTCCTCCACGTCAAAACTCAATAATATCGCACCTCTCCTGCTCATTGCCTCTACATTTATGCACCAACGACCATTAACTCACTAAAAGAAGAATAACTGCTCTCCTGCCCGGCAGCCTCACAACCGGCATTCGTTTCCTGTACAATAAATTGAGGCCGCTGTTTACTCTGGGTAAACAACTTGCCAAGATATACGCCAAGTATCCCAAGTATCATCAGCTGCAACCCACCAAAGAACAACACTGTCATAATAAGCGACGCCCACCCAGAAATAGCGAGGTGATGATAAAAACTATACAATACGTAAGGAATATATAACAAAGGGATCAGAGAAAAACCAAACCCCAGGTAAATAGCTATTTGCAAAGGTTTTACGCTGAACGAGGTGATCCCCTGAAGCGCAAGACGCGCTAAAGCACGTTGGCTGTATTTTGTTTCACCCGAAGCCCGGGCCGCAGGCGTATAAGGAATACCCACCTGCTGAAAACCAACCCATTTTACAAGCCCCCTGAAAAAAGGCCGCTCTTCGGGCAACTGGTTCAATGTAACCACCACCTTCTTATCCAGCAGCCTGTAATCCGATATCCCATCTTCCAGCTTCACATCAGACAACGCATTTACAAGCTTGTAAAACGCCCTTGACGTCAGTTGATTCAACTTACCTACATGCCGATTCCGGTCGGCACGGTAAGCATATACCACATCATTCCCCGACTCCCAAAGACCAAGCATCTCGGGGATCAGCTCAGGAGGATGCTGCAGATCCGCATCCATCGTAATAACCGCATCGCCGGTAGCATACCTGCAGCCCGCCAGCAACGCATTATCCTTTCCGAAATTCCGGGAAAATGAAATGAATTTAACACGTGGATTCACTGCAGCCATCCGCTTAATGACTTGCAGACTTGCATCGATACTGCCATCGTTTACAAACAGTATCTCGTGATCATATGGCGGCAGCTGCTCAAAAACTATCCTTATAGCATCCACAATCGCAGCTATATTCCCCTCCTCGTTAAAGACAGGGATTAACACACTTAGTTTCTTATTGCTCATGGGTTGACGAATGAACTAAATTTCAATCGAATATAGCAACAAACTTTATTTCGCCTATAAAAATTGGATGCTTGCCGATAAAATTACATGAATGGTAACAATTTTACGGCAGATGAAAGACGCCAGATTTTGAAATTCCACGCATAACAGCTATAAGAACTTAAAGAGATATGTCCGCCTAAAAAATTGATCCTCTAAAAATTAGACATTAAGATCTATCAGAATACCATAACACTCAACAACTTACGCTTTAGTCTGCAGCACCGGATGACATGCCGGACTTTTAATGCATATTTAAGCGCCAGCCCTCCCTTACCGCCCCCTTCACAGCCTGTATCTTACCAGGCAACAATCGCCTATCGCTAACAATCACCTGGTTAAAAAGCAATGATCAGCAACTCCTATTTCAAGCAAACAGACGCCTTAAAGACCAACAACGTTGCAAACGACTAAAAATATCATCCGCCACCCTTCCTGCCCGGAAAAGCAAATAATAAAGCGAAACAACCCTGTTTATCGGCAATGAACACACTAGCTGCAGAAGAAACAACAACTTCCTGGAAATTAGGCAGAAATTTCAGACATGAACCCGACAGAGAAAGCATCTGTCACCAACGGTGAGAAAAGAACAGAAATAAAAAAGCCCCGCAAAACTGCGAGGCTTTCAGAGCGGAAGACCGGGCTCGAACCGGCCACCCCGACCTTGGCAAGGTCGTGCTCTACCAAATGAGCTACTTCCGCATTTTAATTTATAAGAACTTCAGAATCAATCTTTTCGCTTTTCGTTATCGTTGCTTATCGATTGGGAGTGCAAAGATAGAATTCTTTTTATTATTTCAAAATTTCCGGAGCTTTTTTTTCAACTTTTTTTCAGCTCCCGGAAATTTTACTTGTACTCCGGTGTGTACTTGGTGTTACCAGGCACTTCAACATCAGGCTTACCCTTATAATGCTGTTTGTATAAACGGAAACAACCGCCTAACACAAATGCCAGAATACAACCAGCAGTAATATAGAACACAAAACGGGATGAACTCACCCTGTTGTACCTGATATCTCTTTCTTTGCTATTTTCTACTTCGTATGACATATTCTGATGTTTGCCCGGCAAAAATAAGGATGCAGATGTAATAAAACTACTTAGCGCTTAACAATTTCTGTAAATCTTGTAAGCCCCTTTATAAAATAGGCCCATACAATAGAACCTTGCCATACTCCCGACAGCTTTCGCATGGCCTTTCGATTCCCCGATGGCGCCTCCCCGTTATCGATACCAAGACTCCACCGCAACACTCCCCAATGCGCCTGCACCGTGGCTGCCGCGCTTTTAAAGTCCCCGCCTCCCATACATTTTAAAGCAAATACAATATCCATCAGTATCCGTAAAGGAACCTTCCAGCACTGCTCGGCAAACGGCAGGTTCTTCAGTAACATCACCAGGTTATTTCTGAAATTCAGATACGTCTTTCTATGCCCCCTGGGTAACGTACCGCCGCCAACATGATATACAACCGCATCAGGACAACAATAAATACGATACCCTGCCAACTGTACCCGCCAGCAAAGATCGATCTCCTCCTGGTGCGCAAAGAAATATTCATCCATACCATTCACCTCATGATACACAGCCGATTTAATGAACATGGCCGCTCCCGACGCCCAGAACACAGGCACCGTATCGGTATACAGCGCTTCATCCTTTTCCAGCACCTCAAACACACGGCCGCGCGCAAAAGGATACCCCAGACAGTCCAGCCACCCGCCAGCCGCACCGGCATATTCAAAATGCTCCCTCCGGTTATAATCAAGCAGCTTAGGCTGACAAACACCAATACGCACATCCGTTTCCATGAAAGCGACCACAGGCTCTATCCAGCCCGGCGTTACCTCCACATCGGAATTCAGCAATACATAATAATCGGAATAAACCTGCTGTAATGCCTTGTTATAACCGCCCGCAAAACCATAGTTCTCTTTATGAACGATCAGCTCTACCTGCGGATAAAACGACTTTAAAAAAATAAGGGAGTCATCTGTAGAAGCATTGTCAGCTACAACAACACGCTTATTGGCATAAGTGGAAGCCAATACTGCCGGAAGGAATTTTTCGAGAAACTTCTTTCCGTTATAGTTTAGGATGACAATGGCAACTTCTGGCAGCTTCAAACAAATAGTTTTAGTCAAATGTACGGTGCAGCTATCAAAATAACTGCACCGTAACTTCTAGACATTTATATTCTAATGATACATCTCCGCTCTCAACTCCTTCACCCTTGCATCTTCCATGTATTCATCGAAAGTCATCAGGCGGTCGATGATACCCTTGGGAGTTAACTCGATGATACGGTTAGCTACCGTTTGAACGAAAGTATGGTCATGAGAAGTAAGCAGCACTACACCGGGAAATGCATTACAACCTTCGTTGAAGCTCTGGATGCTCTCCAGGTCAAGGTGGTTGGTAGGCTGGTCAAGTACAATCAGGTTAGGACTTTGCAGCATCATACGGCTTACCATACAACGTACTTTTTCCCCACCGCTCAATACATTTGTTTTCTTGGCAATATCATCGCCGCTGAACAGCATCTTACCAAGGAAACCTCTCAGGAAAGGCTCATCGGCATCTGTAACCGTAGGTGGTACATATTGACGCAACCACTCCAGTAACGTAAGTCCCTCCTGGAAGAATTCACTGTTCTCCAAAGGCAGATAAGCCTTGGTAATAGTGGTGCCCCATTCAAACTTGCCGCCACTCGCTTCTGCATTACCATTGATGATCTCGAAAAAGCTGGTTACTGCAAGCGGGTTCTTGCTCAGGAAAGCAATTTTATCATTCTTGTTGACGCTGAAAGTAGCCTTTTCAAAAAGCACCCCGCCATCAACCGATTTACTCAGGTTCTCGATATTCAGGATCTGGTTACCCACCTCACGCTGCGGTTGGAAAATAATACCGGGATAACGACGGTTCGATGGCTCGATCTCCTCGATCGTAAGCTTTTCCAGCGCCTTCTTCCGCGAAGTCGCCTGCTTGCTTTTCGAAGCGTTCGCACTGAATCGCGCAATGAAGTCCATCAGAGCCTGACGTTTCTCTTCTGTTTTCTTATTCTTATCAGAAGCCTGACGCGCAGCCAGCTGCGATGATTCATACCAGAAGCTGTAGTTACCGGTGAACACCTTGATCTTGCTCCTGTCTACATCCGCCACATGCGTACACACCTGGTCAAGAAAGTGACGGTCGTGACTCACCACCAGCACTACATTCTCGTAGTCGGCCAGGAAGTTCTCCAGCCAGCCGATGGTTTCAATATCCAGGCCGTTGGTAGGTTCATCCAGCAGCAGGATATCAGGATTACCGAATAAAGCCTGGGCAAGCAATACCCTCACTTTCATATTCGAAGGAATATCCTTCATCAGGCTATAATGCATATCGTCCGTGATCCCCAGGCTGCCCAGCAGCGTTCCGGCATCACTTTCGGCAGTATAACCACCCATTTCACCAAATTCGGCTTCCAGCTCCCCCGCACGGATCCCATCTTCTTCAGAGAAATCCTCTTTCATGTAAATGGCATCCTTCTCATGCATGACATCCCACATCTTTTTGTGGCCCATGAGCACGGTATTCAGAACAGTGTGTTCATCGAACTCAAACTGGTTCTGCTTCAGGAACGACATCCGTTCCCCTTTGGTGATCTCAACTGTGCCCTTATTAGGCTCAATTTCACCACTTAATATCTTAAGAAAAGTTGATTTCCCTGCCCCATTCGCACCAATAACACCATAGCAGTTGCCTTTCAGGAAGTTGATATTTACTTCGTCAAACAACACCCGCTTTCCATAAGCCAGGGTAACATTTTTAACACTGATCATGCGTTGCTCCTTATTTTCAAGGCGCAAAAGTAGGACAATAAAAGTGAAAAGCCCCAGCCGCCCCGGTGATTATTAACGGCTGAAATCATATATGATATAGATGGTCCTGCCTTCAAAATTGATAGGAGAACGAAGTTGCATGCTGTTATCACCAATGCTGGTAACCTCCATACGGTAACCCGTGGTCACATTTTTAGCCTTTACATCGCCATCCAGCCTTTTAAACTGAAAATACTGCTGAGAACCATCCTTTTGCAACGACCAGTAGATCTGCCTTAACCCTGGCGCACACTCCGAACCGGAAGAATTGACAGTATAACTGCCCTGGCCATTATTAGGCAAACTCCACGAACTGCCTTGAAGACAGGAATACGCCACATCGTCAAAAACAGTAGCCTTGAATTTGGTACTCGACGAAATCCCGTCAAAACTAATATTATTGAGCGTCCAGTTCCCCGTATAAGCGCTGCGGCTCGCACCCGCATTACCTTTACTCGAAGAACAGGCCGCAAAAACAGCTACTCCTAAAATCATACAGGCAACAGTCAAAACCCTGGCATACTTATTCATACAGTTATTTTTTTCGATATAAAAGCAATTGCAGTGCCAATCCACGCCATCTACGAAAAAGTACGCTTTATATAGCCGCGCATAAGCCGCACTAAAGCCGCTTACCCGCCATCTCACCCCCTCCCTACCACTCACTCCTCGCCGAAGGACTCACCTCCATATCCGCAAACTGACCTGCCAGGTATTTATAATACGCAGTAATCGCAATCATCCCGGCATTATCGGTACAATATTGAAAAGGAGGGATAAAGGTCTTCCATCCATGTTTACGGCCCGCTTCCTGGAGCTGGGCCCGCAAACCACTGTTCGCACTCACCCCCCCTGCAATACATATCTGCCGTATCCCCGTTTGCTGTACCGCCTTTTTAACCTTCTTCAATAAGATCCTGATGATCGTATGCTGAACCGAAGCACATAGATCTACCAGGTTCTCCTTTATAAAATCGGGATGCTCTTTCGTCTGCGCCTGCAGAAAGTATAATACGGAGGTCTTGAGACCGCTGAAGGAAAAATTCAGCTCCGGGATCTGCGGCTCCGCAAACTTGAACTTCTCCGGGTTCCCCTCCTTCGCATACTTATCAACCAAAGGACCACCGGGATATGGCAATCCCAGCAGCTTCGCAGTTTTATCAAAAGCCTCGCCGGCAGCATCATCGATGGTTTCCCCTATCACCTCCAGCCTAAGCGGACTATGCGCCACCACTATCTGGGTATGCCCGCCACTTACCGTTAAACATAGAAAAGGAAATTCAGGACGCTCCTCAGGTATCAGGTTCGCCAGCACATGCGCCTGCATATGATGCACCGCTATCAACGGCTTATCCAATGCCAGCGCCATCGACTTCGCAAACTGCGCCCCTACCAGTAAACTGCCTATCAAACCCGGCGCCTGCGTAAACGCCACCGCGTCTATATCCTGCATACTGCACTTGGCCGTAGCCAATGCCGTATGCACTACAGGCACAATGTTCTGCATATGAGCACGACTTGCCAGCTCAGGCACCACACCGCCATAACGCTCGTGTACGGTCTGGCCAGCTATATGATTCGATAAGATCTCGCCGTTAATACAAACAGACGCACTGGTTTCATCACACGACGACTCGATCGCCAGGATACAAATTTGCTTTTCCACGATGCAAAAATATGGAATAGATGCAGATGGCGCATAGTACAACGCCAACAGACACAGGAACACGGTGCCACGGACAATAATAAAACGGAACTACAGCATAAGAGAAGTAACAATATAATCCGCCATCAATATAGCCACACAAGTATAAGTAACCGCCCGCGTAGCCGCCTTGCCCACCGCCAGCGAATCACCAACAACATGATACCCTACATAAGCCGATACACTGGGAATAATAAATGCAAAAACATACGACTTCACAATAGCAATAGATACCGTATTAGGCTTGAAACGATCAGTTAACCCGAATAAATAATCAGAAAAAGCAACCAGCTTCATCGATTCACCCGCAAAACCACCGGCCAGTAATCCAACAAAACAGCCTATAACGGTTAAGCAAGGCATAACCAGCACACTCGCCAGTATCTTCGGTAACACCAGGTAAGCATAAGTATTGATACCCATGACTTCCTGCGCATCTATCTGCTCGCTCATACGCATATAACCAAGCTCAGAAGCTATCCTGAAACCCACTACAGTAGCCATGACAGCAGCAATACCGGTTGGCCCCAGCTCCAGGATAACCGAATCACGCGCCACCATCCCTATCACCGACTTTGGAATTGCAGGCACCGTTAGCATATAAGCCGTTTGCATGGTTACCACCATACCCAGAAAAAAAGATACCGCTATGATGATCCAGAAAGAACGAAGCCCTATATCCACACATTGATCGATAAATGCCCGCCAGTACAACGCCATATTCTCCGGCTTACTCCAGCTCTTCCGCAACATCACGGTAAACTTGCCTAACTGCGCTAATGCTTTTCCCATACTCGCCGCCTTTTCTTATTTGCTATTCGGAGGGCAAAATTCCGTTATTTATCCGACTGTTCCATTTTATTTCGACCTTATCGCCTCTACAGGGTTCATCCGCGCCGCTATAGAAGCAGGAATGATCCCCGCAAGCACGCCCAGCACAATACAAATGGTAAACGCCAGCACCACAATGCCAGGCGCTATGGTTATCGCAAAAGGAAAGATAGCACTTGCAATTATCGTAAGCACCCATACCAGTAATAACCCGAATACACCACCCAGGATACACAGGAAAGCGCTTTCCAGGAGAAATTCTGTAAGAATGATATTGCTCTTGGCACCCACCGCTTTTTTCAAACCTATCTGGCTCGTCCGCTCCCGCACCGTTACAAACATGATATTCGCAACACCAAAAGCACCTACTATCAAACTCAAACCCGCAATAGCCCAGCCACCGATGTTAACAGTACCAAAAAAACCGCTTACCTGCTCACTGAACATATTGATATCATTCAGCGCAAAATTATCCTCCTCCTTCGGCTTTAACTTCCGGAGCTGACGCATCACACCGCGCAGCTCGTCCGATAAAGCCGTAGAAGGCACGTCAGACTTGGCCTTCACTATGATATAAGGATCGAGATAGGTCGCATTCGCATTATAACACGAAGCAAACAAACGGTAAGAATAGATCAGGCAATGGTCATAATCATACGGGCTCCCACCTAAACTCTGCCCCTGTTTGGCAATAACACCGGCAATACGCAGCTTCTTCTTATCAACAGAGATCTCTTTGCCTACCGCACGCGCAGCCTCGCCAAATAATAACTCCGCATTCTCAAAACCAATGACGATAGAAGGTGTGCCACGCAAAAATTCCGCATCCGTCATATAACGGCCATACGCAATCTCTATCTTCTGTATCTTATTGAAATCCTCCGATACCCCATAAATAGGCGTATTCGAAAGCTCATTGTCGTTATACAACACCTTCGTCGTAATAGAATTCACATAAGAAGTGTATTCCGCTAAAGTCGACTTCGCCTTTATAAAAGCCACTTCATTGTACTTCGGAACCGGGCGGTTCACAAACTTCCACCACGGGTAATTGCTGTCATTCAGATACTCCCACTTATCAATGTAAATGGAATTCGACCCAAGCGACTGTACATCGTCCTGGATCTTATTCTCCAGGCTTCCTACTGTCGCCAGTACACTAATGATGCAAAATATCCCGATAGTAATTCCAAAAAGCGACAAAAAAGTTCGCAGTTTGTTTACCTTTAGCTCCTGTAATGCCATGCGGAAGCTATTCCATAATATGCCAGGCAGTTTACGCATACCCAAATGTAAAGTATGTATGAAGTTGAAAATGCATTTTTTCGATGAGTGGCAACGACGATCGCGGAACGGAAACTAACCCTCACTTTATGGAACTATCAAAAGTTCCTGAAAAATAAATTTTTCCAAAAAACGTAAACCGGGTTTCCCCTACCTTTGCCCGGAATTTCTACACAAATTATCTCTTTTTATGACCTGGAAACAAGTATTCACTTCTTCAATAGGCCAGAAATTAACGATGGGCCTAAGCGGAATTTTCCTGATTTTATTCTTGGTGGTACACGCTGGCCTCAATGCCTGCATATGGGCAGGAGATGGCGGAGAAATGTTCAATAAAGCAGCCCACTTCATGGGAGCAACTATTGTTCCCCGCGTTCTGGAAGTTGGCTTATTTGTTTTCTTACTCTTACACATTATCCAGGGCCTCGTCCTGGAATTTAACAACAGGTCCAAAAGAAGCCAGGGCTACGCTGTTAGCTACGGCAACCGCGGCAGCAAATGGTATAGCCGCAGCATGGGCCTTCTCGGCACCATCATCCTCATGTTCCTGGTAGTTCACCTGATCCATTTCTGGA
This sequence comes from Filimonas effusa, assembly GCF_004118675.1. NCBI lineage: Bacteria > Pseudomonadati > Bacteroidota > Chitinophagia > Chitinophagales > Chitinophagaceae > Filimonas > Filimonas effusa. Next base: position 2,917,651 of record NZ_SDHZ01000001.1, read on the forward strand.
TCCCCTCACGCTTCACCGGCCTCGCCGAAGCAAATTATGGCGGCGTTGAAATGCACGACCTCTACAGCCTCATGAAAGCTACCTTCGAAGAACTCTGGGTGGTCATCTTATATGTACTGGGCTGTATCTCCCTGGCATATCACCTGGCGCATGGATTCCAAAGCGCATTCCGTACCCTCGGCGTACATAATAAAAGATATGTGACATTGCTGAAAACACTCGGTTATGGCTTCTCTGTCATAGTGCCCCTGGCTTTCGCACTCATGCCTGTCACCATGTATTTGGACCTGGTGTAACAATCAAAACGCATAAGAACAATTCCCCGGATGTAAGAGCAACACCCGGATAACTTGTGAACTTATAAACAAAAAAAAATGCTAGACTCAAGAATTCCTGCCGGAAAATTAGAGGAGAAATGGACGGACTATAAGGGACACTGTAAGCTGGTTAACCCCGCTAACAAACGCAAACTAGAGATCATTGTTATAGGTACCGGCCTCGCCGGAGCCTCCGCCGCCGCCGCTTTAGGTGAGCTCGGATATAAAGTAAAAACTTTTTGTTTCCAGGATAGCCCCCGCCGTGCACACTCCATCGCTGCACAGGGCGGTATCAACGCTGCTAAAAACTACCAGAACGACGGCGACTCCGTTTTCCGTCTCTTCTACGATACCATTAAAGGAGGCGACTACCGCGCACGCGAAGCCAACGTCCACCGCCTCGCCGAAGTAAGTACCAACATCATCGACCAGTGCGTGGCACAAGGCGTTCCCTTTGCCCGCGAATACGGTGGATTGCTCAGCAACCGCTCCTTCGGTGGTACACAGGTGCAAAGAACTTTCTATGCCGCAGGCCAAACAGGCCAGCAGCTGCTCATAGGCGCCTACCAGGCCCTCGAACGCCAGATCGCTCTCGGCACCGTTACGCAATACTCCCGCCACGAAATGCTCGAACTGGTCGTTGTCGACGGTAAAGCACGCGGCATCATCGCACGCGACCTCGTAACTGGTAAACTCGAACGCCACTTCGGACACGCAGTCCTGTTATGCACCGGCGGCTATGGCAACGTATTCTACCTTAGCACCAACGCTATGGGCAGCAACGTTACCGCAGGCTGGAAAGCTCACAAAAAAGGCGCCTACTTCGCCAACCCCTGCTACACCCAGATCCACCCTACCTGTATCCCCGTTTCCGGCGACTACCAGAGCAAGCTTACGCTGATGTCCGAATCGCTGCGCAACGACGGACGTATCTGGGTGCCCAAAAAACAAAACGATACCCGCAAAGCGGCCGATATACCGGAAGACGAACGCGATTACTACCTGGAAAGAAGGTACCCCGCCTTCGGTAACCTCGTACCACGCGACGTCGCCTCCCGCGCAGCCAAAGAAAGATGCGACGCAGGCTACGGTGTAGGTACTTCCAAACAGGCCGTTTACCTCGACTTCGCCGCCGCCGTTATCCGCTACGGTAAGATCGAATGCGGTAAACTCGGTATCGACCACCCCTCCGATGAGGTCATCCGCAAACACGGCCTCGAAGTGGTAAAAGAAAAATATGGTAACCTGTTCGATATGTACGACAAGATCACAGGTGAAGACCCCTACCAAACCCCCATGCGTATCTACCCCGCCGTTCACTATACCATGGGCGGCGTATGGGTCGACTACGAACTCATGACCACCGTACCTGGCTTGTATTGCCTCGGTGAAGCCAACTTCAGCGACCACGGCGCTAACCGCCTCGGCGCTTCTGCGCTCATGCAGGGCCTCGCCGACGGGTACTTCGTGATTCCTTATACCATCGGTAACTTCCTCGCCGACGAAATCTATAACAAACCCGTATCTATCGACCACCCCGCTTTCGCCGAAGCCGAAAAAGCAGTGGCCGATCGCATCAACACCCTCATGAACATCAAAGGCAACCAAACCGTGGAAAGCCTCCACAAACGCCTCGGTAAGATCATGTGGGAAAAATGCGGTATGGGTCGTACAGCAGAAGGACTCAAAGAAGCCATCGAAGAAATTCGCCAGCTGAAAAAAGAATTCTGGAGCGATGTTAAGATCCCCGGTAAAGTAGAAGAACACAACCCCGAATTAGACAAAGCCGGCCGCGTTGCCGACTTCATCGAACTGGGCGAACTCATGTGTATCGATGCCCTCAACAGGAACGAAAGCTGCGGCGGCCACTTCAGGGAAGAATACCAGACACCCGATGGCGAAGCACTCCGCGACGACGAAAACTATATGTACGTGGCAGCATGGCAATACAAGGCAGAGCACGAATGGGAACTGCATAAAGAAACCCTGAATTACGAAGTGATCAAACCAACACAACGTAATTACAAATAATTTTATACTAAACCATTAAATCATCCCGGCGCCGGGATACGGAGGTGGCTATGGAACATTATAATATGAACCTCACTATTAAAGTGTGGAGACAACCAGATAGCGATACAAAAGGCAAATTCGAATCATATAAACTGAAAGATATTTCTTCAGAAATGTCCTTCCTCGAAATGTTCGATGTCCTCAACGAAAAACTTATATCGGAAGGAACAGATCCTGTAGCATTCGATCACGACTGTCGTGAAGGTATCTGCGGCGCCTGCTCTATGCACATCAATGGTAAACCCCACGGTCCATGGGAACTGAACACAACCTGCCAGTTGCACATGCGCGCCTTTAAAGACGGCGATACCATTACAGTAGAACCCTGGCGCGCCAATGCCTTCCCGGTGATCAAAGACCTGGTGGTAGACCGCTCATCATTCGACCGCATCATCCAGGCCGGAGGTTACATCTCCGTAAACACCGGTAATGCCGTTGATGCCAACGCCCTTCCTATCGAAAAAGACAAGGCCGATGCATCCTTCGCAGCCGCTACCTGTATTGGTTGTGGCGCCTGCGTCGCAGCTTGTAAAAATGCCTCCGCTATGCTTTTCGTAAGCGCCAAAGTATCACACCTGGCCTTACTGCCCCAGGGCGCTCCCGAAAAGAAAAGCAGGGCCCTCAACATGGTTGCCCAAATGGACAAAGAAGGATTCGGCTCCTGCACCAACACCGGCGCCTGCGAAGCCACCTGCCCTAAAGGCATTTCCCTTTCCAACATCGCCCGCCTCAACGGCGAATTCTCCCTCGCAGCCCTCGTTGCAGAGAAGTAGGAGTAGATGGCCCGCCCATCTCATAAAAAATATCACCCAAGGGTGTGTCCCAAAAGACACACCCTTTTTGTTTGCCCGTCTCACCCTCCCCATTCGCCATTCTACCAGCTGCCCCCACCATTCTTCCGCCAATTCTTTATCTTCACAAAAACAACAAGCTCATGAAACTCCCCGCCCTTGCCTTACTTTGCAGTGTACTTGCTGCCTGCAGCACAAACGAACATGCCATGAACAAAACTCCTTATAGCTGGCCGGAAAACGTAAATCCCCCGGCAGCAGAAAAAAAACCACACCAGCGTATCATACACGGCGATACAGTGATCGACAACTACTACTGGATGATCGACTTCTTTAAAAAAGGACCCGATAGCACCAAAGTCGTAGAATACCTCAAAGCCGAAAACACTTATCTCGATACCATGATGAGCGGCACAAAACAACTGCAACAGCAGCTGTTCACCGAAATGAAAAACCGCATCAAGGAAAAAGATGAAACCGTTCCCGTATTCCAGAACGGCTACTACTATTACACCCGCACCGAAGAAGGAAAACAATACTTCAAATACTGCCGCAAAAAAGGATCCCTCGAAGCCAAAGAAGAAATCCTGCTCGACGTAGACCAGATGGCCGAAGGACACTCCTATTACAGCGCCTCCGCCTTCAACGTCAGCCCCGATAACAAACTCCTCGCATTTGGCGTAGACACCGTTTCCCGCAGGCAATACACCATCCACGTGAAAAACCTCGAAACCGGCGAAATACTGCCCGAAGCCATCCCCCTTACCAACAGCCGTACCGCATGGGCAAACGACAACAAAACGCTCTTTTATGTTGCCAACAACCCTGTAACACTGCTCTCCGAAAAAATAAAACGCCATACACTGGGCACAGCAGCAACCCAGGACGTTACGGTGTATGAAGAAAAAGACAATACCAACTACATCCACGTCAGCAAATCAAAATCCGGCGCCTATATCTTCATCAGCTCCGAAGCAACATTATCTTCCGAAACCCGCTACCTCAGCGCCAACGACCCAACAGGTACATTCAAGGTCTTCCAGCCCAGGATGAAAGACGTATTATACTACGTAGTAGCACAGGACAACAGGTTTGTCGTCCAAACCAACCTCGATGCCCGCAACTTCAGGGTCATGGAATGCCCGCTGAACCAAACTGCCGCCACCAGCTGGAAAGAGATCATCCCCCATCGCGATAGCGTACTTATAGAAGGCGTGGAAGCGTACAAAGACTTCCTGGTAATAGAAGAACGCAGCAAAGGCCTGATACAGCTTAGAGTACAGCACCTGTCTGCCGGCAAGGAACACTACATCGGCTTCGAAGAACCCGCCTACATGGCCGCAATAGGCACCAACAAAGAATACAACAGCCAGTCGCTGCGTTATACTTATACCTCCTTAACCACTCCTTCTACTGTCTACGATTATGATATGATTAGCCAGAAGAAAGAACTCAAAAAACAACAGGAAGTAATAGGTGGCTATAACCCCAAAGACTATGTAACAGAACGTTTATACGCCACAGCCACCGATGGCACGCAGGTCCCCATTTCCATCGTTTATAAAAAAGGCTTTACTAAAAACGGCGAAGCCCCGCTGCTCCTGTACGCATACGGCTCTTACGGCTCCAGCATGGACGCCTCTTTTACCAGCACACGCCTGAGCCTGCTTAACCGCGGCTTCGCCTTTGCCATCGCTCATATCCGGGGCGGACAGGAAATGGGCCGCTATTGGTACGAAGACGGTAAAATGATGAAAAAGAAAAATACATTCACCGATTTCATCGACTGCGCCAGATTCCTGGTAAAAGAAAAATATACCAGCACACCGCACCTCTATGCGCAGGGCGGCAGCGCCGGCGGACTGCTCATGGGCGCCGTGGCCAACATGGCCCCTGAACTCTGGAATGGCATAATAGCCCAGGTGCCATTTGTCGATGTAGTGAATACCATGCTCGACGAAAGCATCCCTCTTACCACCAACGAATTCGATGAGTGGGGTAATCCTAAGAACAAGGACGCCTATGAGTACATGAAAAGTTACTCCCCCTACGAAAATGTCGAAGCAAAAAAATACCCCAACATCCTCGTCACAACCGGGCTGCACGATAGCCAGGTACAATACTTCGAACCAGCCAAATGGGTCGCCCGCCTGAGAGCGCTTAAAACAGATAAAAACCTGCTGCTCCTCCACACCAACATGGAATATGGTCATGGCGGCGCTTCAGGCAGATTCGATTATTTAAAAGATATTGCATTGAATTACGCCTTCCTGTTTGCACTCGAAGGCATACAGCAATAGGGCTGATATGGCATAAATACGCCTCTAACCCTACTACATGACGGCCCGGCGTCGGAAATCCCAACCCGGGCCTTCATGTATACTGAAAATATTCAATGAGTTTAAACGGAAGATCTTCCGTTTATCATCAGGCAATACATGCAAAAAGCGCAGAAACAAAAACGCGCAGCAAACAGTATTTAGAAATAAACACGCAGAAAGCATAAGTCTATAGTAACTATGGCCAATTCGTTTTTCAGGTTTAAGAAGTTTACAGTGAATCAGGGTAATTGTGCCATGAAAGTATGTACCGACGCATGTATCTTCGGCGCCTGGACTGCAGAAAAAATGACCGCCATCCCGGGCATCAGGAATATTCTCGACATAGGAGCCGGTACAGGCCTGTTATCCCTCATGCTTGCGCAAACAATGCCACAGGAAGCCACTATCGATGCAGTAGAAATAGATGAAGGCGCAGCAAGGCAAACACGTGCAAATTTCGCATACACTCCCTGGAAACAACAGCTGAGCGTCTATAACACGCCCATCCAGCAATACCAGCCACCCGCCGGAACCACCTACGATCTTATCGTTACAAATCCACCCTTCTTCGAAAACGACCTGCCCAGCGCCAGCACCAAAAGAAACCTGGCCCTGCACAGCGCCGCATTAACCCTGAAAGAATTACTGGAAGCTGTAAACCCATTGTTAAAACCAACCGGCCACCTGGCTATCCTCCTACCCTATCACCGCGCACGAAACTTCATAGCCGAAGCCGAAAAACAACGACTTTTCCTCAACCAGGCTACAGCTATACGGCAAACGTTCCTGCATAGCCAGTTCAGAAGTATGCTCCTCTTCAGTCGTACGCCCGCAGTTACACCACCATCCCTGTCCCAGTCCATCGTCATTAAAGACGCCGCCGGCAACTACTCGGAAGCCTTCCGGAAACTGCTGACCCCCTATTACCTATACTTGTAACAGGTGTCCCTTTTCACCCGCTCCGTTTCAACAAGTCCGTTCAAATCAACCCGGGCTTCTATAAAAGCGGCAATACCGGCACCATGCTCACGCGCATACATACTGGTAATGGAATCCACTATAAATGATCGCTGAAACAATGGCTGCAGCTTTTCTACTTCCTGCCGCATATGATGCGGATTTATAACTCGTATAAGATTTACATAGGGAGTGTCTAGCTTTATCCAGTTCACATAATCTGCATCAAATGAAATAGCCCTGATCCCCTTGCGGCTATAATAATTGACGGCCCCCGTCAACCAATAACCATCACAGAAAACTAGCGTCTTCCCCTGTAAGGATAGTGCAGCGTATAAACTATCTGTCTTATGCGCAAGCTCTTTCCAGCCAAGCATGTCAGCAAAATCCTGGGGAATCGTATGACTCCTGCCGTCTTCCCACCTGAGCAAACCATATCGCTCATATTCATCACGATGAGCAACAATCTCTTCCGGAGACTTGTTCGGAAAAGCTACCTTCAGCATCACCAGGAACAACAAAACAGGCAGGCTTATGCTAACAAAACGTAACACCCACCCCCATCTCCTTTCAAAAATATTAGCCAGGAACACTGCCCCAAATGCCAGGTAAACAGGATACAAACCAATCGAATAATAGCTTTTAGCCTTGAAATAAAAAAAGAGTCCGATAGTGAACAGGTAACACCAGAAAAAGAAACGGTACTTCCTGAAAGGCGCATAAAATAGTAAAGCATAAAAAGCAGCTGCAATCACAAAAGCGCCGGCCGGGAAAAGCATAAACTGCCCCATTGGAAAGTCCCCCCTGTTCACATTTACCAGTTGAGTGGTCCTTAGCTCTTGCATATGCCATAGCACCGGAAACTGGTGCCGGTACTGCCAGAAAAGATTGGGCAGTATCAATACCAGCCCTGCACCCAACGCCAGGTAAACATCCCTCCTGAAGAATATTTTCCGCTGCGGCGTAAGCATTAAAGCAGGGATAAGTCCAACCAGTAAAAAAACGATATTATATTTATTGAGGACCCCGATAGCAAAGGCCACCGCAGCAAAGTACAGCCATTTAGGCTTTTCATTATCGATGTACCTGACCACAAAGTAATAAACGCTGGTCCAGCACAACACATCCATCGAATTGGGATGAAACAAACCATTCAAACGAAGCAACACAGAAAACAACGCATAACTGCCACCCAGTATAATAGCAAATAAACTTCCTTTCAACGCCTCTATTGTCTTGCAAACAAGCAGTATGGTAACGGCGCCAAACAAAGCAGGAAAGAACCTGACCCAGAAAATACCATTACCCAGTAATCTAATCACGTAAGAAACCCACGAACTTAATGGCGGCACAGAGATATATCCCCACGCCAGGTGATTACCCTGGTCAAGATGCAGAAACTCATCACGATGCAGCTCATAAACAGGATGGATAAGCAAAAACTGGAGAACAAATTTCAGAACAACAAAACCAGTGATAATAATAACTTTCTTATTCATACAGCGGTCTGTTTATATCATGCTAAAAAGAAATCCGATGAAACAGTAATATACTACGATTCAACCACGCCTGTAAACCGCTTAAATAACTTCCATCCCATACACCCCAATAAAAAAGACCGCTTAAAAGCGGCCCTTTTTATAATATCCGGGAACCGGCGCTCCCCAAAACTCATCTATCTTACCTGCACCTCAAGGCTCTGAACCGTATGCGCACTAAAGTATCCCAAAGCATCCCCCTGTAAATTCGAAACCGGGTTCGCAGGTGTAGCCTGCTGGTTCGAACCGGTAGAGCTGGCATCAAGACTATACCAGTATTTATACATGGGATAATCGATACACTGCATAACAACCTTCAGCATATCGCCCGATTTTATGTTACGATCCTCATCATCATTATCATTAAAGAATAACAAACGACGGTCAAGCGATTTACCATCAGTCAAATCATCATCATATACAAAATATGTCTTCTCTTTACGGTTATTCACATATTGTATAAACCTGTAGCAATTACCCTTTCCAACAGGATCGCTAAAAGAAACATTGGCATATTTTCTCAACTCACCAAACAGCATCTCTTCCGTAACAGTCAGCTTCTCAAGCTGTACCTGCCTGGGCATTGTAGACCTGGCTGTGATCTCCTGCGACCCAATCACTACCTTCAGCGAATAAGTATGCCCCACCTGCCCCATAATATTCCTCGTAGTATATACACCCGGACCATCGGGTAAAAGTGTTACCGGCGTACCGTTATTATCACTAATCGTAACAGTAGCCCCTTCTATACCCGAAAAATCATTATCCTCATCAAAATCCTTGGTTTGCGAAATAAGCACAGTAGTAGTACCATAGCCCTCCGTAACATTACCTTCTATCACATACTTCTTATCTGCACTGTTCAGGTTGATATCTATCACCCGCTCACAGGAAGTGGCAGATACAGCTATTAAACATATATATAGTAAACGCTTCATACAGTACTAGAATTTAAAATTATAGGAAATGGAAGGCACAAACTTGAACAACGCAACACGCACCGCCTCCGTCTTATTCGGATTATCCTCTGCCTCCCTGAACTCGATGGTATAGGCGTTCTCACGGCCATACGCGTTATACAAACTGAAAGCCAGCTCCGAAGAAAAACGTTTTGTCTTCTTCAGCTGAAGCGTAGCCCCCAGGTCTAACCGGTGATAAGCGGGCATACGATACCCATTACGCTCGGTATAGTAAAACACCACCTGTCCGTCAACCCTGTACTTACCGCTCGGGAACGTAATAGCATCGCCGGTATAGTATACCCAGTTCGCAGAGAACGTCCATTTCTCATTCAGCTTATAAGTGCCCACAATAGCAATATCATGCGTTCTGTCCTGGCGCGCATTATACCACTGGCCTTTATTGATGCCGTCTATCTTACGTTCTGTCTTCGACAAAGTATAGCTCAGCCAGCCGGAGAAACGGCCTGCCTTCTTCTTCAGCAACCACTCGATACCATAAGCACGGCCCTTACCAAACAACAGCTGCGATTCAATAGCATCATTGTTGAATACATCAGCCCCATCACGATAATCAACCTGGTTCTGCATCGTTTTATAATAAGCCTCCACGGTTAATTCGTACTGGTTATCGACAAGGTTCTTATAATATCCCAGCGATACCTGGTCCGAAACTTCCGGCTTGATGATATTCGTACTGGCCACCCACTTATCAGTAGGTGAAGAAGAAGTAGAATTGGAGATCAGGTGCAGGTTCTGCACATTGCGCACATACGAAGTCTTTAAAGAAGTAGAACTGTTCAGCTGCAAACTTGCAGCCACACGAGGCTCCAGGTTATAGTAGGTCTTCACTACCTCACCCTTCGCATAATGGAAAGTATCCGTAACATTGCCATTCGCATTGATGTTGTAGAAATCACCTTCACCCAGCACACGGAACATCGTACCCCTTACACCATACGAAACATTCAGCTTGTCCGACAACTTCCATACATCACTGATATAAGCCGCATTCTCCCACGAATAACGACGCTGTAACAGGTTATCGTTAATACCCGACTCAGAGCTGTTGGCAGTGATCTCTCCGGGGCGCATCGTATGATGTATGAAGTTCACACCTACACGCACAGTGTGCCTGTTGCTGGCATACCACTGCAGCTCTTCTTTGATATTGAAATCCCTGATCTGCGAAAACACATTAAAGTCATTGCTGCCGCTGCGTATAGATATCTTATAATCATAATTGCTGAAGATGAAAGATGTGTTCGAGAACAGCCTGCTGTTGAAAATATGGTTCCAGCGCGCAGTGGCGGTAGCATTACCCCAGTTTAGTTTAAACGTCTCACCAACACCCAGTTTATCACGGCCAAAATAACCCGACAAATACAACCTGTCTTTCTTACCCAGCGTATAGTTCATCTTGGCATTCAGGTCATAGAAATAAAGCGTGTTCTGGTTGATGGAAGAATCACTCGAAGCCTTCAGGAACAGGTCAAGATAAGTTCGCCTGCCCGATACCAGGAACGAAGATTTATCCTTTTGAATAGGCCCTTCAACATTCGCCTTGGCAGAAATAAGACCAACACTGCCGGCTACATCATAATCCTGGTTATTACCCTCATTCATTTTGATGTCCAGTACAGAAGAAAGCCTGCCACCATACTGGGCCGGCATACCACCCTTGTAAACATTGATGTCCTTAATGGCATCAGAATTAAAGGTCGAAAAGAAACCCAGCATATGCGAAGCGTTATAAACCGGCGCTTCATCCAGCAATATCAGGTTTTGATCCGCAGCGCCACCTCTTACAAAAAAGCCGCTGCTTCCCTCTCCCGCCGACTTAATACCCGGCAGCAACTGGATGGTCTTCAACACATCACGCTCCCCCATTAAAACCGGTATGTTCTTGGTCTCATCCATGGTAAGCCTTTCAACCCCCATTTGTGTACTCGTTAAACTGCGCCCTGTACGCGGAGAAGCCGTAACCTTTACCTCCTCCAGCGTCTGCGCTATCTCCTGCAGTTGTATGTCAAGCGTAATATTACGCTTCAGATCAACCTGCGTATGGTAAGGCTGTAAACCAACCGCAGAGATCTCCAGGTCATAGCTTCCGGCAGGTAATGTCATAGAGAAAAAACCATAGTCATTGGTAACAACACCATCCTTCCCGTTAACCACCCGCACAGACGCTCCTATCAGCGATTCGCCGTTCTTTTTAGACTTAACGACTCCACTAACAGTATAACGGCTCTGGGCATAAGAAACATTAAAAAGAAAAAGAACCCCTGTCAATAAACATAGAATCCTGGCCATTACTGTTCTCATTATTCTTGATTTGATTGATTTTTGATGTATCCGGAAACACTAAATATTAAAGATAACTCCCATCTCTCTCCTCCTGGGATGCTTTTTTACCAAACTCAATTATTGTTACACGAACGGTATTCCCCCAGGTGACGAACCCCTTTTTACAAATACCAACCTAAATCCGGCCCCAAACCTCGATACTGCCGCCCGCAAACATAATCTGAAATATAAGACAACACACCCGCCACTTACCCCTATCCCAGGCCGTAACATTTATATGATCGACGTTCAGGATAACGCCTTCCCCCCGTTTCAAAAGGCAAAACCGGCATATCCAACCGCCCGTAAAGCACGATTTCACCTTTTCTTATACCATTCCACCCTTATTGCAACCTAACTTTACCCAGGAAACCGGAAGCCATAGAAACGTTGCAACCGGAACCCCTATAATTTCGGCAGCATGCCCCGGGCTATAAAACACGCAGTAATAACAGAACAAGCCCACATTCCAATTATAGCAGGATCAAACGGTCAAACACACATTAACGAACATTTTAAAGAGAGATTATGAGTGCAATGAAAAAGATCTGGAAAGTTGTCCGGAGCATCTTATTCCCAAAGAAAAGCTGCTGCAAATAGCCGGGCTTTTACCGCTTTAATGCTAAAAAAGCCCTCAATTCAGCCGCAGCATCCTATGGAAATCAGGTGGAAAGACCTATGTCACTATAATAGCTGACAGCCTTTTACACAGCTTCAGAAGACCAGATCTCCAAAAATATCCGAACTATTTTGGCCGGGTAAAAAGGAAACAGTAATATTGCACCCCTGATAAAGGAAGTTCTTTTAACACCCGGATGGCGGAACTGGTAGACGCGCTAGACTCAAAATCTTGTTCTCGCAAGGGAGTGCAGGTTCGATTCCTGTTCCGGGTACTAAGGTTCATGATTGACAAACAATCAATTATGAACCTTTTTTATTTTTATATTCCCCCATCTTTGTCCCGTTACTCCCATTTTCTTCACTTTTTGGCCACACAAACAGCACACACCTTTACTCGCTTCAGGGTAAGTAAATGATGCAATTTAGGTGACAATACAGCAATATTAGTATCTTTGGAGTTAGGAGGAGTAGGAAATGACTACTACTAAAAAGATTACATCGGTAATTGGGAATTTACGCGAAGGACAGGTCTTTACATATGATCAGTTAGGACTTAAACCAGACGAATACAGAGCGGCCGTGAAAGCGCTGGTACGAATGGCCAATAAAGGCGTGATCAAGAGGGCTGGTGTAGGTAAATATTATTTGCCCGCTAAAACGGTATTTGGCGAGTTGAAGCCTGCGGAAGAAGAACTTATTAAGCCCTACTTGTTCAACAAAGGAAAAAGAATCGCTTATATAACAGGCGCTGCTCTATATAATAGGCTGGGTTTATCAACACAGATACCCAAAACAATAAAAGTGGCAAGCCGTGACAGAAGAATTATCACCAAAGTGGGAAGTGTACAAGTAAAACCTGTTAAAAGCTATGTGGATGTGACTTCCGAAAATTTTCATGTGCTGGAAATACTGGATGCTATCAAAGATTTCAAGGATATATCGGATCTTAATCGTAAAGACGCTCTTGCCCGGCTTAAGCACATTATTGAGGGTTTAACACAAAAGGAACGAAAACAACTTCTTAACTATGCACTGAAGTACCCTCCTAGAGCTCGCGCACTTACAGGTGCGCTGCTTATGCATTCAGGTTGGGAAGAAACTGATCTGCAGAAACTGTGTGATAGCCTAAACCCTCTGAGTGAGTATAACTTTGGAATTACTGTGGAGGAATTGCCTGAGATCATCAAATGGAATATAAAGTAACCTATGACATTACATCATGATAAGACGCTATTCACGCAGGCTATCATTGCAACAGCTCAGCGAATGGAAATTCCTGAGATTTACGTCGAAAAGGATTATTGGGTAACACTTGCTTTACAAATCATATTCACATCTGAGGCAGGCCAATTTGCTATTTTTAAAGGCGGCACAGCCTTATCTAAATGTTACAAACTTATACAACGTTTTTCAGAAGATATAGACCTCGCCGCTATAAGAAATACCACCGACAGCAAGACAAAGCTTACAGCAAAACTGAAGCAGATATCTGAAACCATTGAGAAAATCCTGCCGGAAGTTGAGGTAAATGGAATTACTAATAAAAAAGGAATGATCCGAAAAACGGCGCATGACTATCCTAAGTTGGGGTTGACAGGTGTTTATGTCCAGGGAAGCCCACACATTGTGATTGAATCGAGCTGGTTGGGCACCTTTGAGCCTAATGAACCGCATACTATATGCTCTTATATAACTGAAACAATGGATAAAGTGGGGCAGCAGGAGCTTATCACCCGGTTTAACATGCAGCCCTTTACCGTACAGGTACTAAGTATTAAAAGAACCTTCTGCGAGAAAATCATGAGCCTAGTGAGATTTTCCTATGAAGCGAATCCGCATACAGAACTAGGGAGAAAAATCAGGCACATCTATGACCTACACAAACTGCTTCAGGTTGCTGAAATAGCTATATTTTTTGATAGCAATGAATTTGCAGAAATGCTTAATACTGTAGGAGGCGACGATATCCAAAGCTATCGAAACAATAATGGATGGCTTCAGAAGCATCCGGCCGAAGCTATTATTTTTCGTGATCCGGATGAAACCTGGGCAGCGATAAGGCAAGAGTATACCGGCAGATTTAAAGATTTCGTGTACGGCGAATTACCGAACGAAACCTTAGTGCTGAATAGTTTAAAAACCATATCACGTAGACTTTCGACGGTTACCTGGTTGCACCTTATCCGACCAAATACCGATGAGGATAGGCTGAGAAAGCCTTCTGAATAAATCTCACGTTTGCGCTATTTGGGCGAACAAATTTGTAGCGCATAGTACTACGGGTAACAAAAATTAAGTACTAAACATTTCACGCCTTATAAGAATTTATCTCAATCATGGCAATCATTCTCCATAGTGAAGCAATAAGAGATTGCTGCATATTTTAACTACTATCCAACAATGCAAGAGGCTCAACTTTCCTACCATCGAAATTCATCTAGATAAGCCGTATCATCTTCGCCTTTGGCCTGCGTATCATATTTGGCGCTAAGTCGAAAAAGATAGCAGCTACCAGTGGATACCTGGAGTTTTTTTTGCATCCCACTATTCCTGTAGTATCTTTCTTAAAATACAAACAAATCAACAGACCGCTACTGCTAAATTTATTGTTCTTAAATAACCTGTATCCTCTTAACGGTAAACCCCTCATGCATCATACACTTGATAACCCGGCACACATCTTTATAATGCTTATCAACATTCATCCTGCGACAACCTGTAAATGCCGTCATGGAACTATTACATTATTTTATAGGCTGGGAAAGGAATTTCAGAAGCGATGAAATAAAAATATCTGAATACCTGGGGCTTTATCATTGGACCTTAACAATTGCTACCGCAATAGCACGTTTATTTGTTTTCTTTATAGTTCTCCGCAATTTCATTCCCGCTCAATGCCGTGTATTATTTGTATCATCATGCGTTACAGGAGGAATATCAGGATTTATATTATGGATGTTTTTCCTCGGCCCTTTGCTGCTTCCATAATATTTAGCGATTAGCCATAAGTTTACACACGTTGTTAGGCGCCTTTTCTTTCGTATACTGAATACAGCAGCAATCTCCTTATCCCTTTTGTCCCCGCCCTGGCACCCGCCGGGCAGGATGGAACGAAAGCTGACTCAATGCCTAAACTCCTCTAAAAAACAAATGAAGCTTCACTTTTAATAACAATAAAGCATTTTCAAACTACTATTACTTAAGAAAGCTAAATATGTTGCGCTTTTTAATGACAAAATGGTCAACAATGATTTTTTTACACTAAAAAGCGAACTATAATGCATTAATTAAATGAACAAAATAGGCGAAATAATAAAACAACGTTGGGACTTTACCCAGACGATTACCTGGAAGAAACCTTCAGCACGTATGGAACCTATACCGCTTCATCATTTATAATCTTTGGAGAGAAAATAGGATTACGAAAGGCAATGGCAGGGGCCGAAGTAGCTCGATTTATAGCCGGTATTGAATCCGCGGCTGGACTAATCAACCGGAGCTTGAGTAAAGATGGTAAGCAGAAGTATCTTTCTGTTATAATGGATAGAAAGAAAAGCTTGTTATTGGCCGGACTATAAGAAACAAGCTGGCCCGGCAGCTTCTCCCGGCAGGCATATGCTACACTTAAAATCACACTAAGGCTAGATATAGACCTTTCTGCCTACAACAACGAAATCATTACAGTTATTAATCCTGCAGCAACCTTGACGCTATAGTACATACTACAAATGAAAAAAACGCGGATCAGGATAGCTGAATACAAAGTTCAGTTCACGCACAAGCTTTTCCGATGATATAACCCGCCCCGCCGAAACCGCTTCAAACGGCCCCGGCAATCCTCTTTGACTTCCCACTACTTCCTCCTTGGAAGGATGCAGCGGAGCAACCACATTATAGGTAGCGCCGGTAACACCCTCATGCATCATGCACTTGATAACCCGGCACACATCTTTATAATGAACATGATTTACAGGCTCCGCCAAACCAGTTATTTTATACTTGCTCAATATTCTGTCATCCCCCATCAAGCCCCCCAGTCTTAATATATTTACCTGTGGATAATAACGCTTCACAAGCCGCTCCACCGACAGGATGGAAGGATCCAGCAATGCATCATTAAGGCCCTCTTCTTCGATTTCAGCAGCTATACGCGGATAAATACCAATGGAACTGGTAAGGAATACCTGCTTATGAAACGGCCCGGTAAAATGCAATAAATTACCAAACCTGTTTAAAAGCAAAGCTTCCGGAGTCCGGGAGGAAAATGGTACAGTGATCAAAAGACAATCAGCAAGAGGAGCATATTCCCAGGCCGGATCATAGGCCTCCATACAATTTTCAGGAAACTGAACAACAGTGCCCTCTATTCCCTCACGAGATAAGGCATCCACCTTAGCCGCCGTTGTTACCGTAGCACGAACCACATAATCCTCCTTCAGCGCTCTCGCAACGCGAAGCCCCATCCATCCGCAACCAATTATTCCCAGCATTTTCATCTCCAAATATACCTATCCGGCCAGAAAACGGAACCAACCAATTGCTGCAAACAACTGGGCTTTATACACAATGCTGCCTCAGCCAACTCGCCAGACATAAAAGTTGCCATTTAGCATCTTTTTCCAACCGCCGCAAGTCTAACTTGTATAACAATCAAAAGAATGCGCATGAACTTGTCACTGGTAAGCAACAGGAACACGAAGATCTTTTTATTAATATTCCTGACAGTCATTGCCATAGTAGGAATAGCATTTGTCCCTCGTATTCCGCAACAGCAGTCTTTTCATCATTTTGCAGATCAAAGAAATCTGTACGCCATCCCCGGATGCCTGAATGTTGTCAGTAATGCAGGTTTTATGCTTGTTGGCCTTGCGGGCATTATTTCAGCCCTGGCAAACCACGTAAACGCCAGGCTGAGATTAATGTACCTGGTACTGTTCACAGGCATCCTCCTCACCGCCTGCGGCAGCGGCTACTACCATTGGGCCCCCGACAATAACCGGCTGGTATACGACCGGCTGCCAATGGTGATTGTATTTATGGCCTTCCTCGCTATCGTTATAGCCGAATGGATAAACCTCACAGCAGGTTACAGATTACTGCCACTTCTGCTTACAGCAGGCATCCTAAGCGTCATCTGGTGGCAGCATACCGAAAATGCCGGCAACGGCGATCTTCGCTTTTATATGCTCGTACAATTCTACCCGATGATTCTTATACCGCTCATTCTCCTGCTGTTTTATAAGCAATCACGCAACGTTGGCCTCCTCCAAATGGGATATATCATAGCCTGGTATATCGTCGCAAAAATATTGGAACGGTATGATGACCTTCTCTTCCATAAGATCAAACTGATAAGCGGCCATTCACTCAAACATATAGCAGCCGCTGTGGCAACATGGTATATGGTCACTTTTTTCAGAATCCGGCACATCAAAAGTCCCGGCAATTGATAACCAACATTCTGCAATAGCCCGAAACACATCTGAAAGACTTTTCAACTCTCCACATCGAGCTTGAAAAAATAACCTCCCACACCCTTTACCGCTTTCGCAATATTTCATCCCCCGGAACGCAACCTACCCAACCAGCTCATTAAACGCATCCAGATCAGCCTCCGCCTGCGCAACAGCTGTATATAACGTATCTATCTCCGCCACCAGTTGCTTTTGTCTTGCATTGATATTGGCTTTGAATTGTAACACCTGGCTATAGCTACCCTTTATTTCTACACCTAACGACTTCTTATTATTATCAAATTCTGCCTGCACCTTATCCTGCTCCTGTTTTAGCAACGATGCATCAGGCTTATACACAAAATCTGCGGAAACCTGCCTGCACCACAACAACAGCTCCTGGGTATACTTGGCGCCAATCCCCTGGATCGATTGTGTCTGTAATATTTTTATATCCGCTGCACTATAAATATTGGCCCGGTAAAGCGCTTCTTTCCGCTTCGCAGCAATCCCCGGAATAGTATGATCCTCCAGCAGAAATTGACGCAGAAAAACATCCAGTTGTAAATTGTAAAGCCTTTCTTCCACCTGCTGCTTCTCATACAGCATGACTGCCGAAAGTCTTTTATATTTCTCTATAAGATCCTTTAACCTGGTACAGGCATTACTGTAAGAAGAAGCATATACCGGACTATAATACTCCCTGAGAGCCGACTCCAATGCCGATTTTGCAGTACCAACCCGGTCTAAATAACGATCACCTTCTTCTTTCAAAGTTTTCTTCCACGGTAGCACCAGGTATATCAGCCTCACAAGAAACAACGCCAACACAAAACTCATACTGTAGCTGATAGCAACTATCGCAGTAACCAACACCAGTAACGCGGTTGTCACATGCTGGTAAGTATTGTAATGCCGGTAACGCTCATCTATGGGATTGGCCTCCACAGTTATCGCTGGCGGTGGATGAAGCGGGGGAAAACTAAGCTTCTCTACCTTAATGCCATTCACAAAATGGTCAATATCCTTCGACCAGTCAGCCTGCAATACCTGCTCATCCAGGAAATAAAGGATATTCCTCTTATCTTTTATCTCACACCACGGACATTCACTAAGAACCGATGGATAAGAATGAACTTTACTCCTCGCACAGCGCTTCATAGAAACAAGCAGCTGCTCCAATGCCGCTGCCCACTGCTTTACAGCAACCCTGTCCCTGCTTTCAAACGACTGGTGAAAATATGAAACCAACACCTCCCCAAGCATCGTCACAGGCAATGTATCCGGCGGAGGAGCCAGGTAATTACCAACGTCCCTTTTAAGAGAATAAGCGAACATATAACTCCGGATAGCCTTTTCCTCCGATATATCTTCACTGGAAAGATTCTTACCCGCAAAAGGATGCCGCCCAAGCATTAAAAGCTGGAAAATAAGGATAGCCATGGCAAAACTATCAGAACTTTCGGTTCGTACAGTCGTTGCAAAAGAACCCGTATCATACAATTCCGGCGCTGTATAACGCGGCACACCAACTTCACAGTAATATAACCGCTCCCCCTCTTTCATCTGGAACGAATCACAGTCGATCATACCAACCATACCACGCTCATTCACCAGCAGGTTGCCCTCGTTTACATCACCGATAACTATCCCCTTCGCATGTAACTGTGTAAATGCCATCGCTAGGTTCCGCGCCACATGAACCAGAAAATTATAACCCTTGTCGGGAAATAGTTTCTTCCTGTCAAGCGGACTGAACAGCATATGCATAGGTACATATCCGGTAAGCTTACGCATCACAAAACCACAAACGCTCCCACCACTATCCGAAACAATATCTATAGGCCACGCAGCATACGATTGTAACTGCAGATCATTGATTGATGCCATAAACGCAAGCTTATGCACCTTCTGTTCAGGAACCGCTTCGTTATAGATCTTCAATACCTGGTCATCACTTTCTGTTATGGCATACACGATCCCTTCGCCTCCCTTCCCCAGGACACGGCCCGCAGTATAAGAACCCCGTACACCCTTATATAGCATGGCTTGCATCTTGCAGTCGGGTTGCCAGTAAAAGCGTTTTATCGTCGTCAGTTCTTTGATTCACAGACCAACTGTTCAAAAATTCAGTTAGTTTTTTATCAAGTATCTGCAAATGCGCCCGATCGCTTGCCAGTCGTAACCATTTGAATAGATCTTTGTAAAAAGGCTGGTGTATACTTTGCGCCTGCTGGTTTAGGATGAGCCCCTGAAGACCATCGGTAACAATGGATAATTCATTGATGCACTCCTCTATCAGCTTAAACCGCAGGAAAGGAAAATTAATATCATCGATCAGGAACCGGGTGTCATTTAAATACTCCCCGTTGTCCGGCCAGAATACCGCCGAATAATAACCACTGCTATCCTCCCGCGTCATTACACCGTCTCCAATCTGGAAAAAAACAGCTTTATCGGAAAATAACACAGCGCCAAGACAGGTAGCGGAATATTCGTTTTTAGAAACATCATTGCTATTTGCCTGCTCACTTAAACCATCATAAACAGTTTCCAGGATAAACCGGACCCTCGTTTCATCTATGATCTTTCCTTCTTTCACACAACTGCTTAATAACAATACGATCGTCTCTACCGTAAATGAAGAAGCAGCCTGCGCAAATTTAGCGCTGCCCGCGCCATCACTGGCACAACAGATCAGCACCTCTTCATCCAATGGTGTCATTACCAGGTCAAATCGTAATGCATCTTCACAGCATTTATTTACCTGCTCATGAGAAGTGCCTTTAATACTTTGCCCTATCGCTTTCCATCTCATAGCGCTGTCCAGCCGGTTGGTGGAAGTAAAGTGTTGCACTCGCCCGGACTCTTGCCCGATACCTGCTTCATGGAACCCGACAACCAAAGGAAAAATTCACGGAACATAAGCCCCCGCAGTTTTTGCGGAGTGCGCACCGATATCTCGCTTAAAATGTTCATGTTGGCATTTTCTACACCAATGGCAAAAAAAGCAAACGACTTGCCCGCCTCACCCTCTCTCACAAGCGCAGCGGCCTTGTCATAATAGTCGGTAGGTGCACCATCTGTAATAAGTACGATCCATGGCTTATAATACGCAACACCATTGTCTTTATAAGTTTGCTTCCTCCTTTTCACCATGTCTATCGCCAGTGTGATAGCCTCGCCCATAGGAGTATCGCCGGTTGTATGAAGTTGCCTCGGAAAAAAATTAGACACCGTTACAAAATCAGATGCCACCTGTACCGGCCCAAAAGTAACTACCGCAACCTCTACCCGCTTTGCCGCCAGCGGATCATTCTCCAGCTCCTCCTTGAATGTTTGAATTCCCTGGTTCAACTGCCATATAGGCGCCCCCTCCATAGATCCCGAAGTATCTAATAATAAAACACACGGACACCTGGGTTCCGGGTTATCCGCAAAATTATCGCTGCCAAACGCTATTTGTTCAAAAGAAATGTAGTCGTGCATGACGCCCTAAGGGTTTAGACGCTAAAAATAACGATTTTTGGAAAGCCCTCTGCCACCACTCCATCCCATCCCATCCCATCACCAATTCCCAATTCATGACTTATGTCCTTTTTTTCTTTTATAAGGTGTTCGACTTTCGCGCCCGAAATACTTGATTATAAAATGAAAGAAGAAAAAGATTCATATGCAAACCCCGCGCCATTGGGCTTGTTTGCATTCGGTATGACTACCGTTCTGTTGAACTTGCACAATGCAGGCTTTTTTGAACTCAACTCCATGATCCTGGCTATGGGCGTTTTCTACGGAGGTGTAGCCCAGGTCGTTGCAGGAATTATCGAAGCTAAAAAGAACAACACGTTCGGATTCACAGCCTTCACCTCCTACGGCTTTTTCTGGTTAACATTCGTAGGACTGCTGGTGCTCCCCAAATTGGGCTGGGCTGCTCCGGTATCCGTCAACGGTATCGTAGCCTACCTTTCTATGTGGGGCCTGTTCACCCTCCTGCTTTTCATCGGTACATTAAGACAAAGCAAAGCCCTGCAATTTGTCTTCGGCTCATTAGCCCTCCTGTTCTTCTTACTGGCGCTCGGCGATTATACCGAAAATGCCGCCATCAAATCCTTTGCCGGATACGAAGGTATAGTTTGCGGCCTCATCGCTATCTATACAGGTATTGCACAGGTCCTGAACGAGTTATTCGGAAAAACAGTGCTTCCCATCGGCGCAGGCAAACAGGCACAACACTAGTTCCTCGTTATACAACTGAAATAAAGAGAGGCCGTATCAAAAACAGATACGGCCTCTCTTTATTCCGGCCACAGCCGGAAGAATATCATCTCGCATTACCCATACAAAGGCTGGTACATCAGATGTAGTACAAACTTTACACTTTGAATCGTAAGAGAAGGATATTTTTTCCGGTAGTAGTCGGTCATATCCTGGCTGAGTATCATCTCGTTCGACCGGAGCGCATCATAATCCAGGTCCAGCGACACATTATTCTCCAGGGTGATGAAAACCTTCTTCTTCGCTTTATCTAGCTTGAATTTCCCCTGAACATTCACGACATCTTTCTCCGTCTTTCTGGTTTGCCCATATATGATACTATCCACCTGGAAAGTAACATACATATACATTCCATGCGTTTCCCTGAAATCTTTCAGGATCGCCTTCTTTGTTTCCGCGTCCGGGGCCTCTACCACCAGCATCTTCGCTATCGCTTCCTCAAAACTTGGAGCAGCATAAGCAACCGGGTATATTTTCCAGTTATCCGCAAAACCTCTTACAGATGTAGTAACGTCACTGGCCGCACCACTCCTGTTCTTTAACCGTATAACAACAGTTCCCGGTTTATGCCCGTATATGATCAGTTTATTGTCTTCTATTTTAGCGGTAGCGACAGCCTCATTCAACGACTGCACAGAATATCCCTCATGATTCACGATAAAAAGAAGGGTATCTGTCTTCTCCATAAAAACACCCACATGGTCGCGTTCAAATGGCTTGGGAGCTGCTGTTGTTTCATTCTTACTGCAGGCGCCTATGCAAAGCACAGACAATACAATTCCGGAAAGGGCGAAAATTTGCTTCATATGGAAATGCGTTGCCCACTGAATGAAAGGCAACGATCAAATATATAAATATATTCTAATAAAAACCGGAGCAGTATTCAGGGCGTCGTCATCTGCCTGCATCTGTTCGCTGATGATCCGCCGCGCACACTCCGGTATAACCCGGTAACCTCGTTTTGCCAGCGCCTCCAGCAACGTGGTTTTACCAGCGCCCAAGCCGCCGCTTACTACATAAAAACGATCCCTCAAATTCATTACTGATGAAGATATGGCCCGTTACCGGTAAACATCGTCCGGCTCCCGCACGAAGAAAACCAGCGGAAAGCAACTAAAGCAACGATGCCAGGTGACGAAGAGCCCGGTTGGCATAATAAACCTGGATGGCATAACTGTCATTTTCCGGCGGGCTGCCGGGCTGAGATCTATCGACAGGTATTTTTTCCTCCAGCACAACGGTATCGCCTTGTGCAACGGAAAGATAGGCAAACAATGCAGTAATACCCATCTCAGGCACAGGGGTCGCATACCCGGTGATACCAATGGCATATTCACTCAGGAAATGCGCGTTACATTCAACAGCCATCTGGTTCGAGACAAGCTGCCCAACACAATTACATTCAAGCGCGCTAATGGGCTCTACTTTCAGATGACGCGTTTTCTGGCCGCTGTTATAAACAGTGATCCCACCCTGGAAAAAACGCGAAGCCTCCTGCGCCAGCGACAACGCAGCCTGGAGATGTCCCGATGTAACACTTTCAGCAACGGAAAGCGACATCCTGTTCTTTATCAAAACCGTCTTGATACGTTCTATCGATGCCAGATCATATTCGTTTTTCATAACAAGCTCATTTAAACCGCCTATCCTATTATGCGAATTCCGGGCCATCCCGCTGAACAACCGCATAAATCTGGCTTTTGTTTTGTACCTGCCATAATATGGATCTGCTTTATTACCTGTTCGGCGAAGGCCGCGATCTAAACGTCTTGCAAATGAGTATGCGCTCATTGATGGCATTCCTGGTAACGCTTGTGTTGATCAGGGTAGCAGGAATACGCACTTTTGGAAAACGATCGGCTTTCGACAATGTGGTCACCATTATGCTCGGTGCCATTCTTAGCCGTATAGTAGTAGGTGCCTCTCCCGTTTTACCTACAATAGCAGCCTCTGCAGTACTTGTACTCATCCATAGGCTCCTTGGCAGGATTGCCTACCAGCACTCGGCATTCAGCAAACTGCTGAAAAGCGAAGCAGTATGCCTGTTCAGGGATGGAGCTCCCCTCCACGATAATATGAAACAAACCGCCATCAGCTTACACGACATGGAAGAAGCCGTAAGAACCCAGCTGCATCAGGATAACTTTGAAGGAGTAAAGGAAATGTACATTGAACGAACCGGCTCCATTAGTATTATAACCACTTAAATATACCCATTAGCATTATAACCACCTGAATATAAACTCCCTGCTGCAATAAAAAAGGCCCGTCGATGAAGTGGCCCCGGAATGCTATACACATTTTGGGATCAATGCACAACGCCAGCCCTTTTTTGATCCTTTACGCAGCAGTCTAAATGTTGTAATAACAGGCAATCTTATCCATTACGGTGCGTGGAAAGGTATTTCTCCACCTTCTGACGGTTGTTGCCAACAGCCTTGAAAGCTTTTTGCACTGTTTTTTTGGATACCAGGTGTTTTTCTGCCAGGTAGGTTATCTCGAAGTTTTCGTGTTCACTCACCGCAGACTGCTCCCGCGTTGCGGCTTTCTTGGTAGCGCTTATCATAAATCAACTTTATAGAAAGAAATTCATAAAATATGCCAGAAACATAGCGATAATCATAAAGAATAAACCGCCCGTTATAAAATACCGTAAGCCAGGTCTCCCGTATCCGAAACCAATGACATAGCAATGCGCTTACTACAGATATCCCTGCACCTGTACAACAAAATCCACAGAATACATCACCCTTCATTCCCCATACCAACATGCCCCTTCCTAAAAAATGATATACAAAAACAAAGGGCCTATAACAATTAGCGGGGCTCAAAGCAGTGTAATATAAAAGACAAAGCTACGGTAAGGGGATGGGTTCGTACCTTCATACAATATGAAACACTTTTATCTCATCTTCTATTTAATATTAATGGGGTGTCAAACTACGAATCAAACCCCAAATGAAGTGATGAAACACTATTACCGGAATGGAAAATTCAACGGAAGCATATTAATCGCTCAAAATAACCAGGTCATTATGGATACCGTTTTCGGCTACCGGGATTTACATCAAAAAGCGGTACTGAAAAAAGAGACCCCATTTTATATTGCTTCGTTAAGTAAATCCTTCACTGCTATTGCAATGTTCCGACTGGTGGAAAAAGGGCTTCTTTCATTAGATGATCATGCCGTAAAGTTTGTTGGCAATCTTCCTGCCTACGCCCATCATATGACCATAAAGCAATTGCTGAACCACACCTCGGGAATAAGAGATTATGAAAATATACTCACCAAAAAAGGTTTGACCAATAATGATGTAATTCATTGGCTTCAAAGTCAGTCTGGATTAGCCTTTAAACCCGGAACAAAATTTCAATACAGCAATTCCGGCTACATTATCCTGTCCTTAATTATCGAAAATGTTTCCGGAATGTCCTATGCCCGATTTTTGAAAGAAAATATTTTCGATCCCCTGCAAATGCACCACACCACAGTTTATGAGCCAAATACAGTTATTCCCGATAAGGCTGTAGGATATAACAGGAATAAAGAAGTGGAAGACTATTCCATTCTGACCACAGGAGATGGGGGCATTTATGCTACGGCGGAAGACCTTTACAAACTGGACAAGGCGTTAAGAACAAATCAATTATTATCAGAAGAAAGCACCAAATTACTGTATCAGACACCAATTTTGGAAAACAATACCCATTCTGAATATGGATCAGGCTGGTTCATTGAAAAATCTGACGGGATGATGATTGCCAAACATACGGGTGGATTGGCAGGTTTCAGAAGCCTGTTCTGGAGAGATCTAAAAAACGGCAACACCATAATTGCACTTACCAATCAGGGGGATGCCTTTCCTGTATTTGATTTTCTGAACGACATAAAAAAAACGTTGAGACAACAGGCACCAGAGTAAAATGAACACCAACTATACACCGCACCTGCAAACAGTCAATACTGTAAAACCTCCCCTCATGCCCGCCTGTTAAAGGCACTCCAGTCGCCCTAATTACTATCTGCACCCGGGAATGCCTCCCCACATGCCGCCCGTTTATAAGGCAACAAAGACGCCAATGAAGAGAGATATTGCAATAGCATTACCTTTGCGTATGAAGTTTGAGCAATACCCTATTTCTGATGCGATAAAAGACCGCCTGGCCGACCTGGGCTTCAGGCGTCCTACCGATATACAGTTCAAAGCCATTCCGCCAATCCTGAAGGGCGATGATGTATTGGCCATCGCTCAAACGGGTACCGGCAAAACAGCCGCTTTTGCAATCCCCTTATTGCATTTACTATCCGAAGACCGCCTGAATCGCCTGCGTAATTACCAGGTAAAATGCCTTGTAATGGTGCCTACCAGGGAACTGGCAGTACAAATTGCCGGCGTATTCAGGGAAATCGGCAAACACCTTCGCCTCAATATCCTCGGGTTATTTGGCGGCGTAGAACAGGAAAGCCAGGTTAAACAACTGGAAAAAGGGGTAGACGTACTCATAGCCACCCCAGGCCGCATGTTCGACCTCCTCCACCAGGAAAAGATCGACCTAAGCCAGTTGAGAACGCTGATCCTCGACGAAGCCGATCACATGCTCGACCTCGGCTTTATCAAGGATATCCGCGATGTACTGCGGCATATACGCCACCGCCATCAAACTCTGTTTTTCTCCGCTACCATTAACACGGAAATAAAGGAACTGGCCTACTCACTGGTACGCAACCCTATCCGCATCCAGATCTCTCCCCAGAACCCCGTTTCCAGGAATGTAACACACGCCGTTGCTTATATAGAAATGGATGATAAAAGGTTCTTCCTCGAGCGACTGGTTAAAGAATACAGCGAAGCAAAAATGCTGGTCTTCGTCCGCACCAAAGTACGCGCAGAGCGCGTAGCTTCCGCCATGGCACGTGTAGGCATCGAAACGCTCACCATGCACGGCGGTAAAGAACAAAGCGACAGGCTGCAGGTCATGGAAAATTTCAAGAACGGTAACATCAGGATCCTCATCACCACCGACGTAAATGCCCGTGGCATCGATATCCCAAACGTAGATTACGTGATCAACTACGACCTCCCCGAAGAAGCCGAGAACTACGTACACCGCGTAGGCCGCACCGGCCGTGGCGTACAGAAAGGCAAGGCTATCTCATTCTGCAGTACCGAAGAAAAACCCGTTCTGGAAGCCATCCAGCAATACCTGGGCAAAACGGTTGATGAGATCAAAATAGATAAATCAGAATACCGCGAAACCATCGCCTTCTCTGAAGAAGCCCCCAACGACAACTGGAAACTATTGTTGGAAGAAGATAATAAAACCAAAGAGCAGGCTAAACGCAGGAAAAAGAAAAAATAGAACGCCAGGCAGCCTTTCCCGGCTGCCTGCCTCTAAATATGCTCAAACACCAGCAAAGCCGCCCATTATAAAATTCCCCGGCAACAGACCTGTAATCTCTCAAAAAGCGCCGGACTCGGGCTTCCGCAAAACTATCAGTCCGGCCTGTGCTCATCAGCCCCGCCCTCACTCGTCAGTCCTGCCCGCAATCAGTCGAAGCTTTTCCGTAAGACCGTTGAAATCAGGCCGCAGCAACACTGTTTCCACCATACACTCCGATACAATGTTCCGCAGCGCCGTCGCTAAAAGCTTGTCAGCTTCACCGGGCGCCAGCCGCTGCAGCAGGTCATCAACAAAACAACCAAAGGCACGCACTTCTATCCGTTGTAAAGCAGCAGCAACACCCGGATGGGCGCCCTGGTACAAACAGGCAGCACCATAATCTGTTAACAGCACCAGCCCCTCCTCATTAACCAGCGTATTATGACAATAAAGATCGCCATGCATGATACCAGCCGCATGCAAATGCGCTGCAGCCGATGTAATGGCCTGCGCAATCGTAAGTAGCTGGCGAAGTGAAAAAACGGCATCTTCGGGAAACGTATCCCTGGTACAGGAATCAAAACTGGGCGGATTACCCAACAGCTTGCACGAATCCGGTATCAGCTCAAACACAAGCCCCTGTTTCGCTTCAGGATGGCCTGTGATATTACCTAACACCTGCACCAGGTGCGGATGGCGGCCGGCAGTTGCAGCTATTTTCATTTCTTCATCAGGTGATCCGTCGCTGGTAACCTGCCCCTTAAACAACTTCACAGCAACCGCTGTCTCCATTGCCCCGTTGCGCCATATGGCATGCGATACCCACCCCGAAGCACCTTCCCCAAGCTGAACAGTAACAGCAAGATCATCCCAGCTAATACCCGGCAAATCTGCCAAAGCCCTTTCCGCTGTACAACAGGGATTTCCGGCGATAGCCAGCCACGACAGGCGCGGAAGCTGGAACAACCATTCCGGCAACACTTCTATATTGTTGGCCGATATGCGCAATAACTCAAGACCACTACAGTTCGCCATTTCCGGCGGAAGCTGCTGTAGCCTGTTTCCGGCAAGCATACACTTCTGTAAACGACGGCAGCTGCCAATCGAAGCAGGTAATGTTTCAATACAGTTGTCCGTTAAAATAAGCCAGCGCAGCTGCGGCGATAAAGCCTCAGATGGCACCACCGCTATTTTATTCGCTTTGAAACCAATCATCTCCAGGCGCGGACATGCAGCCAATACCGCCGGCAATTCAGTGAACAGGTTATTGGAAAAGAAAGCGATCTTCAGATTTTTCAGCAACCCGAAATGAGAAGGCAGCGCAGATAACCGGTTGCCGCTGAGATCAAGGATTTCCAGCGATTCGGCCAGGTCAAAAATAGCTTCCGGAAATTCAGTCAGATCACAAGATAGTTTCAGTCGTTTTATTCCCTTCAGTTGCCCCGAAAGAAGCTGCTCCAAAGTTTGCATGTAGTTGAATTAATTGGCAAGATAGGAAGAAGAACCCTTTATTTTTGCCGGATGGATTATTTCAAGAAGCTGCTGGCATTGCTGAGAACAGAAAGAGAAGAAGACCAGCGCAATTACCAACAACAAATAGCATCGGCATCTGTAGCAGAACGCCGCGCCAATGGTTTAACCTGGTACCCCGTTGCCATACGCGATACCGAAATAGGCCGGGGCGACTACCTCACCGTTGAAGTAGAACGCACTACACACCAGGATGTCATCCACCAGCTAAGATTTGGCGCTTCAGCAGCTTTATTCTCAAATCATGATCCTGCAAACAGCCGGGTAGAAGGCACCATCTCCCATCAAAGTGCTAACAAACTAAGGCTCACCCTACGCACCGACGAACTGCCCGAATGGAGCCGCGACGGCAAGCTGGGCATAGATCTTATGTTCGATGACAACAGCTACGATGAAATGCAGAATGCCATGGCGCTTGCCACCGCCCGCAGCGAACAGGCTTCAGAGAACAGGCTCATAAAAGTGCTCACCGGCCAGGCGAAACCCGGCTTTAACAACAGCATCCACCCTTTTACAATTCCCGGACTCAACAGCTCACAACAAAATGCAGTAAACAATATCCTCGCCGCCGAAGACCTGGCCATCGTACATGGCCCTCCCGGCACCGGCAAAACAACCACATTGGTACAGGCCATAAAAGCACTCATCAAACAAGATCACCAGCAGGTACTGGTGGTAGCGCCAAGTAATACCGCTGTCGACCTCCTGGCCGATAAGCTCTCCGATGAAGGATTGGAAGTGTTACGCGTAGGCAACCCTGCAAGGGTATCGGAAAAACTCCAGGCATTGACACTCGACAGTAAGATGGCCGCTCATCCTTCTATAAAGGAAATCAAAAAGCTGAAGAAACAGGCCAGTGAGTTCCGTAATATGGCGCATAAATACAAGCGCAACTTCGGACCGGCGGAAAGAGAACAACGAAAAGCATTGTTCACAGAAGCCCGTAATATCATGAAAACGGTTGAGCAAACAGAGTCCTATATCGTAAACGACCTCTTGGCCAGGGCGCAGGTGATAACCGCTACGCTGGTAGGTGCCAATCATTATACGGTAGCACATCTCAAATACCGCACAGTAGTGATAGATGAGGCCGGCCAGGCATTGGAACCCGCCTGCTGGATCCCCATCCTGAAAGGGAAAAAACTGGTACTGGCAGGCGATCACTGCCAGCTGCCCCCCACCGTAAAATCACAGGAAGCAGGCCGCAACGGACTAAACACCACCCTGCTCGAAAAAACAGTGGCCTTACATCCCGAAGCAGTTGTGCTGCTCGATGAGCAATACCGGATGCATGAAATGATCATGGGCTACGCTTCAAATGTATTTTACCAGAACAGGCTGCAGGCACATGCATCGGTAGCACAACAACAACTGCTGCCCGAAGAACTGCCCGTATCCTTTGTCGACACAGCAGGCTGCGGTTTCGAAGAACGCCTCGAAGGTACCAGCGTTACCAATCCCGAAGAAGCAGCCTTCCTCATCAAACACCTTACACAACTGGCAGCACGTCTCGAAAGCAGCTACACAGCAGCCACCTTCCCAACCATCGCCATTATATCACCCTACAAACAACAGGTAGAACTATTAAAAGAACAGCTGCTGCACACGCCTGCCCTCTTACCCTATACTTCTTCTGTTTCAGTAAATACCATCGATAGCTTCCAGGGACAGGAAAGAGATATTGTTTATATCAGCATGACACGTAGCAATACCGAAAATGTAATTGGCTTCCTTTCCGATACCAGGCGCATGAACGTGGCAATGACCCGCGCAAGAAAAAAACTGGTGGTAATAGGCGATAGCGCCACCTTATCGCAACTGCCATTCTATTCAAACTTTATTACTTATACCGAAGAACGGAACGCATATCAAAGCGCATGGGAGTTTATGGATATATAACAAGCAGATCATTGAACAACATATCCGGGCAGCGCTCTTCTGAATACCAGTAAAGGCTTGTTCTCATCGGGAGGCAACATGGTTTCTTTATAAGCGAAACCAGCTCTTTCCAGCAGCCGCACAGAACGGTCATTATCATCATGGGTAATAGCCAGCAAACACGGAAGCCGCAACTGTTCCTCAGCATATGCAATAGTAGCCGTCGTGGCTTCATAGGCATAACCTTTCCCCTCAAACTGCGGCAGAAAAGCAAAGCCTATATCGGGATGCTCAAGATAAGTACGCTGGAACAAACCGCATAAACCAACAGGCTGATTGGTCTCCTTAAGCAAAACAAGCCAGGCGCCATAACCCGTTTCTTCATATCCCTTATGAAAACGCTGTACAATATAATCCTGTGCTTCACTGATAGAATAGATGCCCTTATCACCGATAAACCGGATCCAGGAAGGAGTATTTAACAACCGGAAAGCAAATGCCGCATCAGTTATAGCAAACTCACGGATCAGAAGTTGACTGGTTTCCAGCATAAGGGCCATGTAAGAAGAATTGTGGTTTTCCAAAGTGCCTTCGTACAAATATAACGATCGCGATGCAACAAATGTTCCGGTACAGAAGAGTTAACCTGCTTTAAAGCTCCCTGTCCGCCACCGCAGGTAACCGCTCCGATATATAGGAACAACACATATTCCGTATTTTTTTTGCTGCATTAAGCAAAGGAATTTATCTTTACCCTACTTTTCAAGTAGACTTACAAGATCTGATACTTGTACACCACCAGCAAGGGTCGGCCTGTAAACAAACACCAATACATGACAGTAATTCAAATTCGCCCTGCCGTTATATACCGGCAGCAAAAGCTGGTGATCCGTTGCATTCGTTATTGCAGCCATAGTTGTTGCAGCCCATGCTGTTGTTGACATTATCCCCTATTCATTTAACTTATTGATGGCTTACGCCAATATGCCGGCAGTTTCCTGGACCAGCGGAATGATGGTGGTACATATTTCCTGTTGGTACTCATAGCTGCTGCATGTTGGCGTAAGCCTTTATTAAGCCAACAGGCAAAAGGTCCGTTAAAAAAGCATACGCTGCAGGAAACCACAATACGCAACATAACACGACTGGCTGAAAACAAACAAAAAAGAAAGCTTTATATTTAGAAGCGGCTAAGCAGTTGTTATGCAAAATAAGGAATACGATGCAGTGGTAGTAGGTGCTGGCCCCAATGGGCTGGCAGCGGCGATCACACTTCAGCAGCAGGGACTTCGTGTATTGATAATAGAAGGCAAAGACACTCCAGGCGGCGGGCTGCGCACAGCAGAACTTACCCTCCCGGGTTTTCTGCACGACATCTGTTCCGCTGTTCATCCCCTGGCGCCGGCGTCTCCCTTTTTCAGCCAGCTGCCGTTGCAGCAATATGGACTGGAATATCTACAACCCGCCATAGCCGCCGCTCACCCTTTCGATGATGGTAAAGTAGCAGTACTGCAATCGTCTGTACAAGCCACAGCCGGTATGCTGGGCCACGACGACGACGCTTACCAGCGTCTCCTCTGTCCGCTGGTGAATAACTGGCAGCAGCTACTTCCCGAACTATTGGCGCCATTACATCTGCCCCGGCACCCGATGATGCTTGCCCGCTTCGGCGTTAAAGGACTAACCAGCGCTTCCTGGTTAGCACGAAAATTCCGGACCAAAGAAGCAAGAGGACTATGGGCCGGTATGGCTGCACATTCCATTCAACCCTTATCTAACCTTGCTACATCCGCCATCGCCATGGTACTGCTTGGTGCCGCCCACACCGGAGGCTGGCCTTTTCCACGCGGAGGCGCCATAAAAATTGCAGAAGCATTGACAGCTCATTTTATAGCAATGGGCGGACATATTGAAACAGGACGCTATATCACTTCATTAAAACAACTCCCCTCATCACACGCAGTAATGCTGGATGTCACGCCACAACAACTCCTGCCTATCGCAGGACACCGCTTTTCATCACTCTATCGATGGCAGCTAAAGCGTTACCGTTATGGAGCAGGTGTGTTTAAAATAGATTGGGCGCTCGACGCCCCTATCCCGTTCGTTTCACCCGAATGCCGGCAGGCAGGCACTTTACACCTCGGCAACACCCTGGAGGAAATAGCCTATGCCGAAAAGATCATCTGGCAGGGCCGGCATGCACAAAAACCATTCGTGCTGTTATCACAACCCACTGTCTTCGATCCCACCCGCGCCCCGGAAGGGAAACACACCGCCTGGGCCTATTGCCATGTGCCACATGGTTCCACCCGCGATATGACCAATGCCATAGAAGCACAGGTGGAACGGTTTGCCCCCGGCTTCCGCGAACGGATCTTAGCCCGCCATACCTTCAACACAGCCCAGATGGAAGACTATAACCCCAATTACATCGGCGGCGACATCAACGGCGGCGTAATAAACCTGTCACAACTCTTCACAAGACCGGCACTCCGAAGCTCCCCCTACCGCACATCGGCAAAAGGCATTTATATCTGCTCATCGGCCACCCCCCCCGGCGGCGGCGTACACGGCATGTGCGGCTACCACGCAGCCCAAAAAGCATTAAAGGACATCTGGAATAAATAACAGCATTAAGTCTTGCTCTCTACCGCAGCCTGCTCAATAACAAAGTATAGTTAAGCGACGGATACCCCTATATTTGTTGTCCTAACGATACCTCTATGAGTCTACAATTTAACCGTAATGAAGACTGGATGCGCCTGCTGATCAGTGAAGCCAAACAACAGGAAGCAGTCATCAAACTCGGGGGCGGAAAAAAAGCCATTGAAAAGCAGCATGAACGTAAAAAACTGACTGCACGCGAAAGAATTGAATATTTAACAGATCCCAACACAGTATTTACCGAAATAGGTTTGTATGCCGGACTGGATATGTACCCTGAACACGGCGGCTGTCCCGCAGGCGGCACCGTAGCCGGACTGGGTTATATCAGCGGACGCCAGTGTGTCATTGTCGCCAATGACCAAACGGTGAAGGCCGGCGCCTGGTTCCCCATTACAGGTAAGAAAAACCTTCGCCTCCAGGAAATCGCGATGGAGAATCACCTGCCCGTAATTTACCTGGTAGACAGCGCAGGTGTATACCTCCCCCTGCAGGACGAGATCTTCCCCGACAAAGAGCATTTTGGCCGGGTGTTCCGGAACAACGCACAAATGAGCGCCGCAGGCATCACCCAGATCGCCGCAGTAATGGGAGCCTGTGTGGCAGGAGGCGCCTACCTCCCTATCATGAGCGATGAAACACTGATGGTAGAAGGCAACGGCAGTATATTCCTGGCAGGCCCCTACCTCGTGAAAGCCGCCATTGGCGAAGATATAGATGCAGAAACATTAGGCGGAGCAGTGACGCATACCGAAAAAAGCGGTATTGCCGATTATCGCTTTCCTACAGAACAAGCCTGCCTCGACTATATCAAAAAAATGGTAAGCCGCATCGGCAAACCAGCTGAAGCAGGATTCGACAGGGTAACACCTGCCGCACCCGCCAAAGACCCCGCTACATTATATGGCATTATGTCCGAAGGCAACAGCAAACCATATGATATGCTGGAGATCATAGAGCGGCTGGTAGACAAAAGCGACTTCGACCAGTTCAAAAAGGATTACGGCAAAACCATCCTCTGCGGCTACGCACGCATAGATGGCTGGGCAGTAGGCATTGTTGCCAACCAACGCCTTGTTGCCAAAAGCGCGAAAGGCGAAATGCAGATGGGAGGCGTTATCTATAACGATAGTGCCGACAAGGCAGCACGATTTATCCTCAACTGCAACCAGAAAAAAATACCCTTGATCTTCCTTCAGGATGTTACTGGTTTTATGGTGGGCAGCCGCAGCGAGCATGAAGGCATTATTAAAGATGGCGCCAAACTCGTTAACGCAGTGGCCAACAGTGTCGTTCCTAAGATCACCATTATAGTCGGCAACAGTTTTGGCGCCGGCAATTATGCCATGTGCGGTAAAGCCTATGACCCACGCTTTATATATGCATGGCCCAGTGCCAAAATAGCTGTTATGGGCGGAGAACAGGCAGCCAAAACACTATTGCAGATCCAGGTTGCCGGCATGAAAGCCAAGGGCCAAACCGTAAGCAGTGAAGAAGAACAAGCCCTGCTCGATAAAATAAAAGGCAGTTATCAGGCACAAACAACGCCTTATTATGCCGCCGCAAGGTTATGGGTAGATGGCATCATCGATCCCCTGCTCACCCGGCAATATATCAGCGAGGGTATAAAAGCTGCAAATCACAACCCCGTAATACCTGCATTACAAACAGGCGTTTTCCAGGTATAGTTATTCTGCCCGATTCCCAAGATAAAAACTGATAGTGAACTCCGCATACCGCAGCTGAATGGCCCCGGGGAGTTTACTATCAGCAACTGGCTATGCTCTATGGTAAAAAAGGGCCATGAATGAACCTTCCAGGATACCTGAACTATTCCCCGGAATCTTTGCAGAATTACAGCACGGCATTATCGCACAATCGCCTGCCTGAAATGTTTAGCCTTCAATATTCACACGGAATACGTTTAATTTGCACGCTAAACCAGGATGTAAATGTCAGAAGGGCATCAATTAGTTATTTATACAGATGGGGCTTCCCGGGGCAATCCGGGACCAGGCGGATACGGTGCCATACTCATGTGGGGCGAAAAAAGAAAGGAACTGTCAGCAGGCTACCGCCTGACAACCAATAACCGTATGGAACTCCTGGCGGTTATCGTTGCGCTCGAATCATTAACCAGGCAGAATATTCCACTCACCATCTTCACCGATAGCCAGTACGTAGTAAACAGTATCGAAAAGAAATGGGTAGACGGCTGGATCAAAAACGATTTCAAAGGCGGTAAAAAAAATAAGGATCTCTGGATACGCTATTACAAACTGGCAAAAAACTTTTCCATCCGCCTAAAATGGGTAAAAGGTCACGCCGACAATCCATTCAATAACCGCTGCGATGTCCTGGCTACCCAGGCAGCAGATAAGGGACCATTGCTTATCGACGAAGGATATGAAAGGGAAATAGCACTCAAATAGTTTTTTTCTTTATACCTCTTATTAGCACATTCATTTTCAGGCAGTTTAGCCTGAAAATTTTTTTACTCTTTCTACCCCACTAAAATTGTAGAGTTAATAAATTGTAATAAATTTGCTATATTGTAACCAATACTAACTGCTTACTTGCCTGCCATTACTAGAATGTAATTTGCTCCTCGTGGAAGTCACCAGCCAGCATCGTTTGAAAAATACCGGTTTTTATTATGGTTTAAAAGAACTGTTATGAGCATTAAAAACACGGATTACTATTCCATGCCGTCATTGGCGCATCCTGACGACTGGAAGGCTTATGAGAGAAATGCGGGTTTATTTAATAACCGGCATGTGAGTAAATCATTTCCTGGTAGCAAATTGTTACGTCATTGGAAATGGTTTGTAGGTGTAGGCGTTGTAGCCTCCGTATCATCAGCAGGATATTATTTCCGCGGTGAGATCTATAACAAGATGAACCCTGTTGTAATGCAGGAAGCCAGCACCAACACCGGGCAGCGCAAATACATCCAGCTGTCCGATGGCAGCGAGGTATGGTTAAGTCCCCAAAGTACTTTACACTACCCCGAGATCTTTAACCGCGAGGTAAGGGAAGTGACTATTGAGGGCGAAGCTTTCTTCCGCATCAAAGAGAATCCCGAACACGCTTTTATTGTACATAGCAGCCAGGTGAACGTTAAAGCGCCCGGCAGCAGCTTTAACATACAAGCCTACAGCAATCAACCTTATACCGCCGTCACCTCAGTCAGCGGATCGGCCACGGTTGCAGTAAAAGATACGCAGCTAGATGCAGAGCCTGCCATCATCAAGCCCAATCAGTGCGCAATATATGTAAACGACTACCAGAAGATAGTTACCAACAACTACTCCAATGCCGATGCACATATGCAGGCAAGACGTAATGGTCACTATGAGTTCTGGGGTATGCCCGTTTCAGAAGTGATTAAGGAAGTTCAAAGGCAGCGCCCCGTAAGTGTAACACTGGAAGGCAACTACAGCGATGCCAAATTTTATGGCGAATTCAGAGCACAGGAACCAATAGAAAAGATCCTGAAACGGATCAGCGATGGCGTCAGCGGCAAGCTGATTGCCGAAGGAGACGCCTGGGTTATCAAAGTCAAAGACGGCAAATAAATAGCAGCAGCTGAAGAACAGCAGCCCTTGGAACATTTGTGAAAACGACAACATGTATGGAAGCGCTTGATAAAATGTTCTGAATTACAACATTTGGTTTTCAATTTGAGTTTATAGAAAGAAAGGCGTCCCCCCGGGGCGTCTTTCTTTTTATCCGGCACAGCCACCTGCAACAACAACTGTTTCATTTTTCAGCAGCCCGCAGGCCACCAGAGAAATGGCAGGCAAACCAAACAAATACGCAAACATTCAATGATGCCCATAAAAAAAGAACTATGTAGACACATAGTTCCTCTTCGATTGCTTGCCATACAAAAAATGTCAGCAGTTACGACTGGATTCGAACCAGTGTAGAAGGTTGTGCAAACCTTAGCCTCGCCTCTCGGCCACGTAACTCGTATGTAAAAAAGCTGCGAATATTTATAGTACCGCCAGAATGATGCGGTAAGTGCAACATCAATGATAACACCTTATAACGCTATAACTACTACCTCAACTTCAGACAGATCTTGAAAGGTTCCGATGGATCACGTACTTCAATTTTCTCTGTTTGAAAATCGGGATGCTGTACCACTATCACCGCAGGCAAAGCCTGTGAGGTAGTAAGACTAAAACTGCCATCAACAGCCGACAAGGTTTCTTCTTCACCGGAAACAGCTACGATATAAGCTTTGGCTATAGGGGTGTTAGCGCCATCCTTTGTGATCACGCCTTTTATCTTGTAGGAACTAAGGCGTGAATGCACGGAGGCTAGCGCCACCATTGTGCCTATTGCTATGAAAGATATCATGGTTAAAACCAAACGCCTCCGGTACCTGTTATTCATATCATTTCGTTTGACAATACAAATATAGGAGAGAAAAGACAAAAGTCCACCTTTTCAGTGGACTTTTATTTTTATGCAAATGCACTGCCTTTTGTAATGGGCTATTACCTGTTTTTTTCGGGAAGCGCTTTAAACTGTTGCCGGCTGTTAGCGATGGAACAGTTTACTGATACCGAAGCCAATAAGCCAGGTATCGTAGCTCTTTTTCATATCATAAGTTGCAGATACGCCTATCTCCCATGATTTATTGATGGGCCAGGAAAGTTCAGTACCTACTCTGTACACCATAAAGTTTTCGCCTTTCGCAAATTCACCTCCAACCCCACCGAGGAACAATATATGTTTCCAGGGCTTATAAAGCAGTACAGGAACGGAGGCAACAGGATAAGATCTTTCCAGCACCTCTTCTTCTTTATCGTTTCGTTCAGTAGCTACGCTGAAGTTTTCAAGCAGCATATCGTTATGCAAACCTATTGCCCAATGATTACTGAACCAATAGTCGTAGTCAAGCGCCCATGAAGCAACGGTAATGCCGGTGAGTCCGCTTTCATTTTTCAGACCTTCTTTTATATGAGAATGACTGATAGACAAGGTTAAGCGATGGCAGTTTTTCAGTGATTCTTCTGTTTCAGTTGCGGAGCTGCCTTCCTGGGCATATACTACACCGCTACAGATGATAGCAGTTATTACTAATAAAATTTTCGAACACATAATTTGGTAGTTAAATGTAAATGCGGCCCTTACGGGGCGTGTAGTGCAAAGGGAGCCGGCTCATTGGCCGGAGCGTTTACTTCAACACAGTCGCGATCGGAAATATCCCGGCAATGAAAGCGGGAATTGCGCTATAAGCCAGGCAAGGAAACCAGGCGATAGATGCTTCACCGTTATGCAGATTAATGGTAATGAAATGAATAGCCCTATCAAAAAACAGTCGCTGCAGATTCGTGTGTATTTGACGCCGCAAAGGTATCCGGGCAATATTTTATTTTTTATGATAAATACTAGGTTCGCAACATTTTTTTTATTGTATATTAAAGCGCCTGCGCGAATAAGGGATTGTGTTCCCGGTTGCCGGTTTTACTCCGGCATAAAGTATTCATCACACTACCACTCTACAGGAAAACACCGTACAAATTTATCACCTGCTCACAAACAAGGATGGCAATATAACAACCGGGTTAGCTATTCAGAAACAGGAAGGAGACAATGTCTGTTTCCGGGGCCATAAACAGGCATCCCGCTTACTACTATAAGGACAACAAAAAAGCGCCCCGTTTTACTGTAATGCCTCCCTGCAACACGAATAAAAACGCGGGACCGCCAGCCCACCAGATCAACATGCGTTTATCAGAATGGTGGCACCCTACAAGAATTATTCAGCCTATCGCCAAAATACCAGTAAAAATATCCGTCAAAATTTTGTGGATATCAGTCTATTCCAATACTTTTGCGCTCCACTCAGGGGAATTAGCTCAGTTGGCTAGAGCGCTTGCATGGCATGCAAGAGGTCACCGGTTCGACTCCGGTATTCTCCACAAGCTTTAGCCCCGCAAGGGGCTTTTGTATTTTTAGCCTTGGATCTTCTTGACAGGTAGGCCGTTTATTTCATGCTGGCCTTACCTGCATATGCTTCAGCAAGATTTCCTTTTAACAGGCGATTACTTTTATTGAACTGCAGTCCTTTTTCACCCGCCGCTATAGCCTTATCATATTGTTGTAACCTGTTATAGGCTGCACATATGTTCACATAGGCCAGATCATAACCAGGACGCAATACAAGAGCCTTTTGAGCAGCCTCGATGCATTTTAGGTAATCTCCCCCATTATAGTAATTAAGACTGGCATTGATCAGCGATTCCGGGGTATCGGCGCCCGAATCACTATTGGCTCCCTGCGCTTTGCGGGCGGCATCATTCTGGATGCGGAGCTGCTGGAGATCTTCCAGGCCAGGACTTATTGCCAAACCTTTGGCAATAAGCGCATCAGCTTCACTAAACCTGTTCCTGCTCGTGAGGAACTTGGCATAGAAGGAATAATTTGCAGGAGTATGCGGATCCATAGCAAGCGCCCTGGAGAAGTTTGCTTCAGCTTCGTCAGGTTTGCCTGTATATTGCTTTAAAATGCCCAGATTGGTATAAGGTAGTGGATAGGCCGGCCATAACTGCGTTGTTTTAATAAAACAGGACTCCGCACCATTGAAATCGGCTTTGGCCATGAGCGCAACACCATAGTTCATCCAGGCCCTGCCGTTTCCCGCTGCTTTTATAGTGGCTTCTTTCCAGAGCGAGATATCCGAATCCCATACCTGGTTGCGCTGCCAGGTACCCCAGGCATTTGCTGCCAGGAAAAATACTGCAACAACTACCACCAGCTTCCTGCGGCCGGCATTTTCATCTGCAAAGAAAGAAGTGAGCATATTACGGATGAACACCGCCATTGCGATAAACAAACCAATATAAGGAAAGAAGGTGCGGTGATCATTTAAGACCTCTGCCAGCGGCATCAGGCTGGTAGGCGCCAGGGCCAGCAGAAACCAGGCGATACCGAACGCAATTGGGCGGGTCGACTGTCTGCGGGAAGTAATAACTATCAGGAAAACCAGCAAGGCTATGAATAGCAATCCCGTTAAAACTCTGTAATCAGTATAAGAACCCACTACTTTCCAATCGGTATCAACAACAAGTCCAACAGGCAGGATAAAGTTGCAGCAGTAATGGAAGATAACAAAAGGCTGTGTGAGAATGTATTTCCATAGATCGGTTCCGCCAGGCCGCCACGTTTGCGGTGTAAGCACTTTCAGAATGATGAGGAAAAAGATGGTAATAACGGCAACAGGGAAAAGTATCGACTTAATGATCTCCGTTACTTTTCTCCATTGCTTCCAACAGTTGGTGAGAGAAAGGTTTTCTTCAAAGAAAAATTTATAAAGGAAAAACAATGGCACGAACATCACCGTTTGTTCTTTTACCAGCAGCCCCAACAACACAGGTAATACATACAGGTAAGATTTACGCCAGGCCGGGTGATAAATGTAAAGTACAAAAGCAGCTACTATAAAGAAAGCCGAGAGAAGATCAGAACGTGCTATGATATAATTGACCGTTTCGGCATTGGCAGGGTGTAAAAGAAACCACGCTGTCACAAAAAGCGCCACTCCCCTGCTCCAATTGCCTGGCAGGCTTTGTTGCAGGAAATAAAGAAAAAGCATGTAACACAGAAAACCCAGCGAAAGAAAGATGACAAAGCTGGTAACGTGAAACATAAAGGGCTGCGGCGTGGCACTGCCACCAAGGAAGAAATCAATAGCCAGCGTTGTAACGAGCAGCGGCCTGTACGATTGATTGGAAGGCAAAGTGCTCATTGTAGTCCCATCGGAAAAGAAGCCAGGGATGTTTTTGAGGCTCCTGATATTCAGGTTATTTTCGATGGTGTGGCTATCATCGAAATGAAAACTGTTGTCAAAATGATTGACATAGGTAACAAATGTAACGATAGCTATAAGCAGTAAATAAAGGAAAGCAGACTTCGGTTTCATGACAACTAATGTACTGAAACCGTGAGAAAAAACGAAAAGAACCGTTTTAAGCAATTTTCACGGATGTCATTGTCAAAGATCCGGCGATCACCTCATCGTTGAAAAAGCTTGCCTGCTCGTTCTTATCCTGGAGCGCCAGGGTGTATAGCAATGGCAGGAAATGCTCTGGCGTAGGAATAGAAAGATCAAATTCTTTGCCCAGCGACTTGAATTGAATGAGTGATTGATGGTCGCTTTCAAGAATAAGCTTTTTCATTTTTTCGCGCGCAGTAAGCGCCCAATCGTATCCAAAGCCCGGTGTTTCCATTTTATCCCAGGCAGCCATGCGCAGGTTATGAACCATGTTACCGCTGCCAACCACAAGTACTCCCTTTTCGCGGAGGGGAGCCAGTTGTTTCGCCAGTTCATAGTGGTACAATGCGGGCTGTGTATAATCGAGGCTCAATTGTATAACGGGAATATCAGCACTGGGATAGAGGTGCTTTACAACACTCCAGCAGCCATGATCAAGTCCCCAGTGACTGTCATCAAGGCCTATCTCCGTTTTAGTGACAATATTTTTGGTTTGTTGTGCCAGTTCAGGACTCCCTGGTGCGGGATATTGCACGTCGAACAAGGCTTTGGGAAAACCACCAAAGTCATGAATGGTCTTTGGTTTTTCCATAGCAGTTACAAAGCTGCCCCTTGTTTCCCAGTGGGCTGAAATACACAGGATAGCTGATGGCCTGGGTATCTCTTTACTGATATCTCTAAAGCCTGTAACAAAGCTGTTTTCTTCAATTGCGTTCATGGGGTTGCCATGCCCCAGGAACAGCACCGGCATTTTTTCTGTATGTGACAGGTGGGCCGTCATGTTGCCCAGTTCTTTTAATTTCATAGCAGATCCTGTTAAAGGCAATAAAGCCATTGATTGTAAAAACTTCTTTCTATCCATATTCCTGCTTTAATAGCCCTCTTATTTTGATGATAACGTCTACGTTCAGCAGCCTCTTACAGTAATAAAGCACCGGGGCACAGCTTCCGGCTACCTACAAACCGGAACTCGCCACTTTAAAGGCGTTAAAACAACAACATGGCATCCATTTCTTTCACCATATAAAGGTCGGATACAAACTACCTGGAAGCGTAACAGTTTTGAGAAGAAGGGTTGTAAAATCAGGAAACCAGTTTTCGCATCTCATTCCTGAAGTCAGAAGGCGTTTGACCTGCTTTTTTGCGAAACACATTTGTGAAATAAGACTTTTCGTTGTAACCTAATTCAAAACCTATCTCGGAGATGGTTTTATCGGTGGTTATAAGAAGGTTTTTGGCTTCAATGAGCTTTCGCGTTTCAATGATTTCCGAAACACTTTGCTGGAGTATATTCTGGCAAATAAGATTAAGATTGCGGCTGCTCATAAATAGCTTTTCGGCATAGAACTCCACCCCTTCCGGACGGCGGAAATTCTCCTCAAGGATCTGTAGGAAGTTTTTAAATGTAACGCTTTGTGTTTTCCGGTTACCGGCTTCAGGCAGCTGCATCTTCTTGCTTTCTGATTCAATCATAACAAACAAGGTGCTGAGCAACTGGCGAACAACGGCAAGGTCAGCACCTGGCTGCTGCATTTCCCCGAACATCATTTTGCAAAGCTGTACCAGACGACGAAAGCCGTTGTTGTTACGGAAAGAGAGGTTGGCACTCTCATGATAAAAAGAATAAAGCTGGAAGATGGTTTCGGGAATGAATTCGCTCTTAAAACGAATCACCCACATATTACACTTTCCGTTACGGGTCTGGGGTTTGGCGCGGTGTACCTTTCCCTGTGTCACAAAACTTACAAGGGGCGCCGGTATTGTTTTGGAGCCGAAATCTATAAAGTGCTCAAGCTGACCGGAGACGCCAATGATCAGTTCTTCATAGTCGTGCCGATGCGGATTATTGGGAGCTGTTTCAATTTCTTTTACTGCCGCCGCATCGAGATTAAATATCTTAAACAATTCATTCACCAGCTAAAGCTATAATGTGCTCAAAGCTACAATAAAGCCTAGAATGTTTTGAAAGCATCTTCTTCATCGTCGAGAGCCAGTTTAAGCGCTGCCGCGGAAAGGGTTATTTCACGGAACCCGAGGAAGAGGGCTATCATCATGAACACCATCCCAAACCAGAATGTGTATTGGGCAATATAACTTTCACCGATAAACAGGAGAAAGATACTGCAGATGCAAAGGAAGAAACTGCCCGTACCAAATGCCTGCATATTACGGATAAGGTGTAGCCTTTTACGGAGGTTTTCAATCTGCTCTATGATATGCGCAGACTTGTTTTCTTCATACTGCTTTTTTAATACGCGCGAGCGCAGTCCCAGCCGAAGGAACTTTTCGGTATATGCCAGCAGGATAAGTGACAACGCAGGAAAAAGCAAAATGGGAGTAGTGATGGTTATTTCCATAACTTATTTTTTTGCTTTGTCGCCAAGAATGATCTCTTCGAGGTCACTGAGTTCTATTTCGAGCGCATGTACGGATATCTGTGTTTCCCAGAACGATAACACCAGGGAGATCATGAGTAACAGGAGGCTGGCGCCAAATGCATATTTTGCAATAAGCATCTCTTCGTTGTACAGCAGCCACATCGACAATACGCAGATCAGGAATCCCATGATAGCACAGGCCTGCATGTTCCTGACAAGTATGATACGTTTACGCAGGTTGGAAATTTGCCCCAGGAGATTGGGATTACGGTTCTGGGCATATTGACTTTTAAGGCTGCGGATAAGATTGGCGAGCGCCAGGAACCTGTTTGTGTAAGCCAGCAGCAGCAGGGATATTGCCGGGAATAACAGGGCCGGGGTAGTGAGCGATAATTCCATTTC
The DNA here is from genome assembly GCF_004118675.1 of Filimonas effusa. Classification (NCBI taxonomy): domain Bacteria; kingdom Pseudomonadati; phylum Bacteroidota; class Chitinophagia; order Chitinophagales; family Chitinophagaceae; genus Filimonas; species Filimonas effusa. The sequence continues at coordinate 2,961,550 of NZ_SDHZ01000001.1, forward strand.
AGTAAAGTCTTCGTTTAATTACAATATTAATAAATGTACCCGTCCGGATATAGTGATTTTGGTCATTGGGCTAAAAATGAAAATCCCGGTTACAGAAAGCAACCGGGATCGTATCTATAAGTATATGAGCCTGTATTAACGGGATGTATTCCCGTACGTTTATTGGGTATCGCCCCAGATCTCTGCTTTACCGCCTAACCAGTCTTTTACCAGTTCGGTGGTCACAGATTTAGGACGTTCTATTGCAAGGCCAAGCGCCCGGTCCCAACAAAGACTGGCGAGTACGCCAAGTGCACGGCTTACACCAAAGAGCACTGTATAAAATTCGTATTCTACAAGTCCGTAGTGAACGAGCAATGCACCGCTATGCGCATCCACATTAGGCCATGGGTTTTTAACCTTGCCGAGCGACTGCAGGATTCCCGGAACCGTTTCATAGATATTCCAGACAGTTTGCACCAAAGGATCGTCTGGCATATGTTTTTTGCCAAATTCCATTTGAGCGGAGAAGCGCGGATCGGTTTTACGAAGTACAGCGTGGCCGTAACCCGGAACTACTTTGCCGGAAGCCAGTGTATCCTGTACATAGGTAGCGATCTGCTCTTTTGAAGGCAGTTCGGTACCCAGCGCTTCGCGCATTTCGAAGATCCATTTGATCACCTCCTGGTTGGCAAGGCCGTGAAGCGGACCTGCAAGGCCATTCATACCGGCAGCAAAAGCCAGGTAAGGATCGCTGAGTGCAGAGCCAACGAGGTGAGTGGCATGTGCAGAAACGTTACCACCTTCATGATCGGCATGAATGGTCATATAAAGACGCATGAGCTCATAGAAGCTCGGATCTTCATAACCCATCATATGTGCAAGGTTACCGGCCCAGTCTAACAAACCATCGGGCTGAATATGTTCTGCATTTTTATATTTCCTGCGATAAACATAAGCTGCGATACGTGGCAGACGTGCTATGAGGTCCATAGCGTCTTCGAACAGGTGTTCCCAATAGTCTTTTTTATTGATGCCTTTGGCGTAAGCACGGGCAAAATGGCTTTCGGTCTGAAGCGCCATAATTGCTGTTACAAACATGGTCATCGGGTGCGTATTAAGCGGCAGCGCATTGATGGTATCGAAAACGTGTTTCGGCACATGGCTTCTACGCATTAATACTGAAGTGAGATGATCTACATCGGCATCGGTAGGCAACTCGCCTATGAGCATAAGGTAGAACAGCCCTTCCGGCAGCGGCTCGTTACCACCGTTCTGCGCTTTGGGCAATTTTTGTTGTAATTCGGGGATTGAATATCCGCGGAAGCGAATACCTTCCTGTGCATCAAGCAAGCTGGTTTCTGTAACCAGACCTGTAATACCTCTCATACCCTGATAAACCTGGGCAAGGGTTACTTCTCCGATTGGTTTTGAACCATGCTCTTTCAACATTTCCTTGATCTCTGCACTGGCTGCTGCTGCTTTCGCTCTGAACCGGTCCTTGATAATTTCCATAGCTACAAAAGTTTAATTACTGGCAAGCTCGATCGAACCATTCCTATATGTTACAAATATGGATTAAAGATAAAGGAAGTTGAGAGATGGGACAAAAGTTTTTGAAAGAAATGAAAATAGACAATGGCGTCAAATTCTGGCACCGCAACTTACGATAACAGGCAGGAAACCGGCCGCTCCGGTCGTTATTTTGAAAGGAATACGCTTTAGAAACAGCCTATTTCTGTGCTTTTTTGAACAGATAGTAGGCCACACAGGAGAAGACTACGTTAGGAAGCCATGCGGCAATCAATGGCGGAAAGTTCCCTTTGGTAGAAAAGATGGTCGAAAAGCGGTCCATCAGGATAAATACAGCAGCCAGGATGAAACCGAGGGCCAGGTGCATACCACTGCCGCCACGGACTTTGCGGGTAGCTACAATGGCGCCGATAAGTGTTAAGATGATCACAGATACCGGCGTGGCATCACGGCGGTAAGATTCGATGATAAGAGAATTGAGCCCTTCAGTGCCACGCAGTTTATCGAGCTGGATCTGATGATTCAGTTCAGGAGTGGTCATTTTATCCTTTGCAAAGTCGTCGGATCGAAGGTCGGCGGGTTTAAAGTTGAAGTTCATGACTTTGACGCCCGATATCCAGACTTTTTCTTTCAAACCGTTGAGCTCTCTTTCTACTGCATTGTCAAGGGTCCATTTGCGAACAGCGGTATCCCAACGGATGGTTTCGGCCCTGAGGTTGTATACAACCTGGTTACCCTTCAGGCGGTGCATGAAAAAAGGCCCGCCCGATTTGCGGACGGTATCGTAGGTGTGTACGCCGGCATAGGTAAAGGAGTCGATACGGAAATAAAGCACCTTTTTCTTATCCGTCAGCGGGTTATAGCTGGAGTTACCGTTTACGTAAACATCTTCGAAATAGGTACGTTTTACTTCGGCACGGGGAATGACCAGCCTGTTTGCATACCAGAGGAGCGCCGCCAGCATTGTACCTGCAACGAAATAAGGTCTGAGCACTCTTCTAAAGCTAACGCCGGCAGCCAGAATGGCTACGATCTCACTTTTACCCGCCATTTTAGAGGTAAAAAATATTACGGCGATAAAAACGAAAAGCGGAAATAACAGGGCAATGATATGGGGAATAAAGGCGATGTAATAATCCATTACAATACGGCCAAAGCTCCAGCCACTCTTCACAAAGTCGTCGGTCTTCTCCCCTACGTCTACCACCACAGAGATAACCGCGAACAGAAAAATAGAAAAGAAAAAAGTAGTGAGGAATTTTTTAATGATATACCAGTCTAATTTCTTCATATACCTATGCGGAGCTCCGGGTGGTTTTGGCCAAAAGTAGGGAATAGTTTACAGTCTTTGCTTTAAATGGGGCACCATCTCGTTTTTCCAACTGTTAAAATCACCTGCCATAATATGTTTTCTGGCCTCGGTCACAAGCCAGAGATAGAAATTCAGATTGTGCATACTTGCTATTTGCAGGGCCAGGATCTCGTTCGCCACAAACAGGTGTCTCAAGTAAGCTTTTGTGTAAAAGCGGCTTGTTTCGTTAGACAGCCCTTCATCGATAGCAGAGAAATCGGAAGCCCATTTTTTATTACGGATGTTGATGACGCCCTGTGTCGTGAACAACATGCCATTGCGGCCGTTACGGGTTGGCATAACACAGTCGAACATATCAACGCCAAGTGCAATACCTTCAAGGATATTCCAGGGGGTACCCACTCCCATGAGGTAGCGCGGTTTATCGGCAGGCAGGTTTTCGCAGCAGAGTGCTGTGAATTCGTACATCATTTCTTCGGGTTCACCAACGGAGAGTCCTCCAATGGCATTACCTGCGGCATTCCGGGAGGCAATATATTCGCTGGAGGCTTTGCGAAGGTCTTTATAGGTGCTACCCTGTACTATCGGGAAGAGATTTTGGGTATAACCGTATTTGTCTGGCGTTTCGGAAAGACGCTTTATACAGCGATCGAGCCAGCGATGGGTGAGCTCCATGCTTTTGCGGGCATAAGCATATTCGCTCGGATAAGGCGGGCATTCATCGAAGGCCATAATAATATCGGCGCCAATGCTGCGCTGGATATCCATCACGTTCTCAGGAGTGAACATATGCCTGCTTCCGTCGATATGGGACTGAAACAGTGCGCCTTCTTCTGTTAATTTTCTTTTTTCGGCCAGGGAGAACACCTGGTAGCCGCCGCTGTCGGTAAGAATAGGCCGGTCCCATCCGTTGAAACGGTGCAGGCCACCTGCCGCCTCAAGCACTTCAGTACCCGGTCTCAGGTAGAGATGGTAAGTATTACCGAGGATGATCTGCGCCTGTACTTCGTGCTTTAATTGTTGCTGGGTCACAGCTTTAACGCTGCCAACGGTGCCAACAGGCATAAAGATGGGCGTTTGAATGACTCCATGGTCGGTAGTAATAGTACCTGCCCTTGCGGCGGAATGGGGATCTGTGGTTTCTAACCGGAACGATAATGCTGCCATAGTCGGCAAAAATACTAACGAAGCTTTCAACTAATCAACCATTCAGCTATTTTTGCGGGATGAATATTCCGCTCCTGGCCTGGACCTTCGTATTTGCCCTATTTTGCCTGATGACGGCCATCCAGTTATTTTATTATTTATTTTTCTTCCGGCGGCTGGCTGTTTACAAGCCCGCGCCAAAACTGCAATCGCAGGAGTACCCGGTATCTGTTATCATTTGCGCCCGTGACGAAGCGCATAATATCGTGAAGAACCTTCCGGGCATACTTGTACAGGATTATAAGACCACTCATGAAATCATTGTCGTGAACGACAATTCACAGGACGAGTCGAAATATTTGCTGGATGAGTTCAAGAAATCGTTTAAAAACCTTGTTCCAATAGATCTTACACAGGAAGCCAAAGGCATACCTGGCAAGAAATTCCCGTTGTCGATGGGTATCAAAACCGCCCGCTATGAGGTGGTGTTGCTTACGGATGCAGATTGCGTACCGGCAAGTGAGTTCTGGCTGCAGAAAATGCAGGAGGCTTACCGCCCGGGCGTCGATATTGTACTGGGATATGGCGCTTACTATAAAACACCCGGTATCCTAAACAAACTTATCAGGTTTGAAACCTTCCATTCGGCACTGCAATATTTCTCTTATGCGCTGGCCGGACATCCGTATATGGGTGTGGGACGGAATCTGTCGTATAAAAAGGCATTATTCTTCAATAACAAAGGATTTTCTTCGATCAACCAGATACCGGGTGGCGACGACGACCTGTTCATTAACAAGGTTGCCACTCCAACGAATACGGCTATTGTGATAGATCCGGACACCTATACCTTTAGTGCGCCGAAGAAAACATGGGATGAATGGTGGCATCAAAAGACCAGGCATTATTCCACTGCCCGTTATTACAAGCCCAAGTTCAAATGGCTGCTGGGGGCTTACTCGCTCTCTCATGCCCTGCTTTACCCGCTATTTATCGTATCGGCCATCACCTTCAACTGGTGGATGGCGTTATCGGTACTGGGCCTGCGTTATATAATACAAGGGATCATCTGGTATAAAGGCATGAAAAAGCTGAATGAACACGACCTGTGGCCAATGTACATCTTGTTTGACCTGTGGATGTTTGTGTATTACCTCGCATTTGTTCCTGCGCTGTGGAAGCGGCCAAAGAACAGGTGGTAGCAGGCTCCTGGAATAGTGGGAATGATATAAAATTTTAGCGTAATGGATATTGTACTAAAATATTTTGCAGATTTTACCGAAAAGCAGTTGCAGCAGTTTGCTGCGCTCGAAGGGTTGTATAAAGAGTGGAATGAACAGATAAACGTTATTTCGAGAAAGGATATTGACAGTTTATACCTGAAACACATTTTACATTCTTTGAGTATCGCTGCTGTCATTGATTTTAAGCCCGGCACAGAGGTCATTGATATTGGTACCGGGGGTGGTTTCCCGGGCATTCCGCTGGCTATTTTTTTCCCGGAGGTGAAGTTTCACCTTGCAGATAGTATTGCCAAGAAATTAAAGGTGGTGCAGGCGGTGGCTGATGCTATAGAGCTGAAAAATGTGACCGTTCAACATACACGTGCAGAAGAGATCAAAGGAAGAAAATTTGATTTTGCAGTATCACGTGCGGTAGCCCCGCTAAAAGACTTGTTACAATGGAGCAATCCAATCGTTCGTCGCGGTAACGGCCAGGAGCTTCCCAACGGTCTTATTTGTTTGAAGGGAGGTGATCTGGCGGCTGAAATATCGGAAAGCAGGGCGCGGCCTTATACTGTTCCCATAACGCAATTGTTTCCTGAGCCCGATTTTGAGCAAAAGTATCTGCTTCATGTCACCAAGGAAGCCAGTGGAAGGTAGCGCGTGAATGATTAAGTTGCCGGGGGGCAGCATAAAACTTTTAGCTGGCTGATCAGCCGGCTATTTTTTCCTTAATCCCATCTTTGCATACACCTTCAACAAATCAAAAGGTATTGTATGTACCTTTTAATATAACACTTGTGGTAAAGACTCAGCCGGAAGGCAAGGCTAACCGGTACCAGGTGCCGATGCCTTGTCAATGCCAGCATGTTGTATATACACTGTGTTATCAAAGGTATTTAGTGAGTGCCGATGAGGCCTCACCCTACGGCTGTACAAGCAGCCTCTAAACAGCTTATTCTTCTATGACAGCTATTCCGGCTTTTTTAGCCTTATAGCCGATTTTTTCTTTCAGGTTACTATAACTCCAGTTACGCAGGAGGAATCCATCTCCTTTCTGTTCCTCCTGTGCTTCTTTATCGTTGGTAAGCAGCAGCGTTGCTGCCTGATGTTTGATACAAAGATCGATAAGCCTGCGGCTGTAAACATGTAGTCTTTGATTGATATAATTGATCTCTGCATCTTTATATTTTTCTATGCTTTTGAGTTTGCGCTTTCTGCCTTTGCCCGAGCGGTTGAATGCTGCTCCTTTTTTCGTTCGTTCTATAGCTGCCTGGATAGCCAGGCGACGGTGCAGGAATTCTTCCTTGTTGCCGATGTAATACCTGCTTTTCTGCACTTTTACGACAATAGGGATTTCCAGGGACAAGGATGCTTCGGCTATTATATCGGGAAGCAGCGAATGGTGCTCCGGTTGCTGTTCAAATGCAACGAGCAGATAAATTTTGCCCTTACTGAGCTGGATATTGCTGGTGCATAGTTTTATGTCTTTAGCAACCAGCTTTTCGAGCAGCAGGCGTTTATCATGAAAGTCGCTGCCCAGATAAGTTCGAAAAGGAATTCCAAACAAAACAAAGCCAAAGTTACCATGCGCCTGAAGCTGCCTGAAATGCCTTATGTCTGAGGCCGCTACAGGGATAGGAATATCACGCTTATAATTACGCAGGGAGCGCAGCCCCTTAAAATAATCGAGACGCTCTTTTCTATAAAGACTTACCAGGCTGTTATTGAGACAGCTGAGAATGCTCATTGGCATTGTTCCCTTAAAATGCCTTGATAACACCTGGTAAGTAGAGTTGGTCCGGGAAGTTGTCAAGATCCCATTTTCATCTTTACGGATGTCGGTAAGTTTTACATGTACATTTTCGGTAAGGTAAAAGAACTCCTTTACCTGCTCCTGCAGGTAACAGTGCGTAAATATATAGTTAGCCGCCTTGCAACACATGCGTTGCCAATGATAGAGGGTGGCATACGTTTCTTTAAGGAAGGTATCGTCTTTACTATCGATGACGATTTGAACCTTCCTGGTGAGGATAATACTTTTTGACATAGGCTTTTATTTTTGATTCAAACGGCCATACCCATTTTGGTAAGGAGGGCGTGCGCTTCCACATATTTGCGCTGCACATACCCTTGTTCGAGATTCATTTTCTGTGCTATGGTAGCAAATCCCATTTTATGTTCAAGCCTGAGGCGATAGATATGGGTCATTTCCTGGTCGAGCGTGCCTGTAACAGGAATGATGATAGCCGGAGCCGCAGGCGGTTTCGCGTCTTTCTTTTTCCTGTTGATGATAGTTTTCAACTGCTCGAGACCTTTCTGCACCTCGGCATGAATAGCCATATTAGATGTAGCAAACCGGCGTGCGATAGCCTTATAAGAAAGCCCTTGCTTAAAATAAAGATCTATCATGGTTTGCCTGCCCGGAGCAAGGTAAGGAATGACCTTTTCGATAATTTCAATACGTTCTTCATCAAAGAAATGCGACAGCTCCTCTATTTCAGCTAATGCGTTGTGCTGATAGCTGCTATAGATCTCAACATTATCGGTATAGTAAATTTTTTGACGGAGGAATGCGTTACGGGGGTGCTTCATCCATTTGAGACAAAGCCAGGAAAGATTCATCTTCATGAAACAATAGAGGTGAAACATACTTTCCATTTTAGCACGCATATCCCAGGCTTTGATATAAGTTTCCTGGACCATGCTGGCGACGGTAAAATCATCGTCGATAAATTGTTTCCCATGATAAGTAAGGAGTTTGCAGGTATGATGGTGGATAAAAGCCAAAGCCTGCTCATCTCCCAGTTTAAAGCGTTCAAAACACAGGTAGTTTTCGGTGGTTTCCTGTAGTATGGCAATACTCATAGAATAGTTTTTTAAAACATACACCTGGAAGCTGTTCACGTTCAGGGGTATGCGCAAGACATCACTGCCCTGCAGGTTAAGCGGGGTGCGTAAGTACAATAAAAAACAAACGGGGAGATCTTAGAATGTGAGAAACCCACGTCCCGGACGCGAGCTACTCACATTTAAACCGCTCTGAACTACCTGAGAGAGTTGACAACGGTGGAGTAGCTCGCGCCCGGGACGCGAGTTTACGTAAACGAGTAAGTTTAACGCTCTCCTCTCGTTGTCGTGAAAGCTTCTCAGGTTTTCAGAACGAGACTCGAAGCGACTTCTTCAATTGTTACATTGAAGATCCGCAAAATATATTAATCAAAGAATGATTACTGATTAACTTTGTCAAAGATAGAAATAAAAAACAAGAAAGAAAAAATAAAGTTATTAACACAATCCAAATTGGATATTTTCAATATATAATCTATATATCAAACACTTATGGACAAATCACCAGTAGAAATAGGGTTAATAATCCAGGAATTGGCAGACAAATTACGATTACAGCGCAAAGATTTAGCTGAATGTTTAGGAGTAACTACCAACAACATACAAAAGCAGTACGAACGCCAGATGTTGAGTGTAGACAAAATGGAAAAGCTGTCGATACTAACGGGGATCAATTTATTTGACCTGTATTCCACCCAGGAGCCATTGCGGGCATTAAACGGAGAAGCGAAATGGCTTCGTCGTATTATACAACGTTTACAAAAACGTTTAGCGGAGAATGCGGAAGAGATAGAACGTTTAAAAGCGGAGCTGGGAGAAGTAAAAGAGTCAAGGTTCATCTACAAAACAGTGATCAAGAAGTATATCGGCGAAGAGGAGCTGGAAGAGAACAAAGACGAAAAGAAATAGAAAGGAATATATACTTATACTTAGGGAAGCCAGCCGGGGAGTGAACACGGGTTTAGTGAATTGCCTGCGCAGACCGGAGTATTGTGCCTTTTAAAAGTCAGGCAATAGTTTTCGGGGGAGGTTAGTATTAATCCGGGAGGCCAAGATCTTTAGTGGCGAGAACGATTTCGCGGGTGAGGGCATCGACCTGGGTTACACTTTCATATAAGGCTTCCATGAGGGAGTCGCCTTTCATACGTTCCGGAAAGTCCATTTTCATCAATTCAACGATGCCGAGGAGGTTAGCTACGGGGCGCCGCATTTTGTGAGACTGCATCCAGGCGATCTTGCGGAGACTTTCGTTCTGGGCACGGATGAGGTCATCGTTCACTTTGTGCCGGGTTACATCTTTGACGTAGCAGTTCACCCCCATTACATCGCCATCGGGGTTATAGACGGGATGGAAGTTAATTTCCATATGCATTGTATTGGCCTCCTGTGCCCAGCTTTCATTGAGCAGCAGGGCTTCGCCCTTAAGCGCCTTGGTATAGCTTTTTTGCCAGAGGTGGCGCATATTCAGCGGCACACGGGTATCGAGGAGATACTGTCCCTCTGTGGGATAAAAGCCGGCGAAGCTATGAAAGCAATGACGGAAGGCCCTGTTACCGAAAAGCATCTTCACATTGCGGTCGACAGACCAGATGAGATCATCGGAATGATCGATGAGCACGGCAAGGTTGGTTGCATCGGCGTGAACTTTATCGCGCAGTTGTTTCTGGCTGGTGATATCGCGCGAGTAGATGGCAAGGCCATCGGTAATAGGATATACTTTAAGGTAAAGCCATATTTTAGCAAAGGGGGCGTAGGATTCAAATTCAATTGCTTCCTGCTTTTCGAGGCAGTGCGTAAAATTCTTATAATAGTCGAATCCCTGCTGAAGCGAACCCGGAAAGAGATCCCAGATAGACTTACCAGTGATATCCCACCTGTTGACGCGATATAGTTTCTCAAAGGCCTTATTGACATAGGTGATCTGCCAATGCTGGTCGACACTTAAAAAATTGTCAGGAATGTTTTCCAGCATTTCAACCACCCTGAAAGAGGCAGGGTCACTATTATACAGTGCCTCATTGTTCATATGCAGTAGCAGATTAAATATTTTACGAATATACTTTTTTCGAGCGAACCGGGATGCGGCACACTAAATGTTGCAATTTTCATGAAAGAATGATTCATATATCTTATCTTACTTTACGTATGGAAGCTATCGTGAAATTGTGGCACCGACTGAACGAACTGATTGAAAACGAACCTCATCCGGTCAACCGGGCGCGAATCCGCACGTTAAGTCACGGGCTATTTATCTTATTGGGCGTATGCGCATCACTGGTTGTCATTTATTCAATCCAATTTCAGCCCCTGCTTGTTTCGCGTGCAATATTATATCTATTCGTATTTGGAGTAATGCTTTATCTGCTTCTTTTTAAAAGAGCGTGGCGACTGGTAGGGCATGTTTTCTTATGGTGCCTGTTGTCGGTAGTGATTTCGAACATGATCATCTACCGTAACGGGGTATCGCTGCTAACCATACAATACTGTTTACTTATTGTTTCCGGGGCTTTTTACGTACTTGGCGTCCGCTGGGGAATTATTTATGCGCTGCTGAGCATTTTGCCTGTTGTGGGCTATCTGTTATTGTGGCGTACCGGCACCCGTTTCTTTTTTGTTACCACTTCAGAGGTAAGCAGTGCAGGCTTTTTCCTTGTGCTGGTAACGAATTTCGTTATGCTGGTTTTGATCCATTACCATGTATTCAAATCGTTTTACCATATCCAGGAGCAGCAGAAGACCAACCAGGCGCGTTTGCTGGCGGCGATATTAACAGCAGGCGATGCGGCCCGGTCGCGGAACGATTTCTTATCCTCCATATCGCACGAATTGCGTACGCCGTTGAATGCGGTGATAGGCATGACGAACGTATTGCTGCTATCGTCGCCGCGCAAAGACCAGGAAGAGAACCTGTCGATACTCCAGTTTTCAGCAGAAAGTCTGCTGGCGCTTATCAACGACCTGCTCGATTTCAACAAAATAGATGCGGGCAAGGTGGAACTGGAAACACGTGCCTTTCAGCCCGCTCACCTCATGGAAGATATTTATGAAAGTTTTGCCATCAAGGCATCGGAGAAGCATTTAGCCTATGAGCTGGAAATGGATCCTGCGCTTAAAGATGTTCAGATAATGGGGGATCAGACGCGGCTGATGCAGATGCTGGTAAATTTAATATCCAACGCGTTAAAGTTCACTACTGAAGGGCGTGTAAATGTGAAGGCATCTGTAGTACGGGAGGAAGGCAACCGTATTGTGCTCCGCTTTGCAGTATCTGATACGGGTCCAGGTATTCCTGTCAATAAACAGCAGGTGATCTTTGAACCTTTTATGCAGGCTTCACCAACTGTATTGCGTCAACATGGCGGCACGGGGCTGGGGCTTCCTATTGTAAAGCGGCTGGCGGAACTGCACGACAGTAAAATTGAACTAAACAGTACCCCGGGGAAGGGTTCTGTATTCAGTTTTGAGATCAGTTACGAGCGTGCGGTTGCACTTGCACCAAGTACCGTGTCTGCTGCCATACAAGAGTTGCCTACGCATAACCTGCGGGTGCTGGTGGCGGAAGACAATGAGGTGAACGCGGTAGTCATGAAAAAGATACTGGAAAAGCTGGGCATCACACACACCATTGTGGGTAATGGCCTGGAGGCGCTAACCGCTATTGAACAACAGCAGTATAGTATTGTATTTATGGACATACATATGCCGGTAATGGATGGTCTTGAAGCGATACGAAGGATAAGGGAGCTGCCTGACCCCGTTAAAGCATCTATCCATATCATAGTACTGAGCGCGTCTGACGAAGGGTCGATCAGAGACTCGGATGTTTATCCTCTTATCAATGATATCCTGCCCAAGCCTTTCAGCTTACAGCATCTGCAGGACAAACTCAACCATTACATCGGAGGACAGGGAGGAAGGCGGGATCATACCTAATATAAAATACCGTTTGCAGGGCATGCCATATTATTCCCGGGAATATGACAAAAACCAGTTTTAAAACGATAAAAAAAAATGTATTTTGTTGTTTAAACGGAGAAAAATCAATGGCGCCCGCAGCTTCACAGAACTATCACGCCAATTCATTAGACATTTTAAAGGGGATAGGCCTCTTCGCGCTCTTGCTTATGAATTGCAACCGCTGGTTTGTAGCAGTACCCTTACCAGCAGATGTTTACGGATTACATAATAGCACTGCCGATATAGTCATTAGTCAATTTATAGACTATTTTATTTCGGGGCAATGGTATGGCTTCCTGGCATTTTTGCTTGGGGTTCAATTCTTCAATTCTTCGAAACGGGAGAGCAGGCAGCAGCGTACGGATTATTTCCGCCGCTACCTGATCCTGTTATTGATTGGTGTGTTACACCAGGTGATATGGACGGGGGATATACTTATCATTTATGCCCTGGCAGGTATGCTGGCGGTTTTACTGGAGAAAAAGGGCGCCAATGTTGCGCTTATGATAGGATTGTTGTGCTGCACCAACTTACCGGGCTTTTTCGCTTCCTTATTCTTACAACTGATACATGGCAAGCCACCAGAGCATTCTGCATCGGCAGCGGCGGAAAATGCCGGTTATATTTCGCAGCTGATGACCAACGGTGGTATCAAGCAATTCATTGCCTTCAATATCGATGGTATTGGCCCCAAGTATAAGTACAGTTTACTTACGGGGCAGCTTTTCAGAATAGTAGGTTTTTATGTATTGGGGTATTATGCCGGCAGGATCAATTTTATGCAGCAGGTGAAAGATAAAGCCCGTTTAACCGGGATCGTTTTCATGGGGTGCCTGTTCTGTTTCTTATCGCTTTTATACCTGCAGGCTTCGTTATTCGCCAAGCAAGGCAGTGACCTGGTATTGGATCCGGTGAGAGGAATGGTAAGCAATATGCAGTATGTTTTCGGGACTGCCTCTTATTTACTTGGGCTGCTATTGTTGTTGCAATTTTACCGGTTCCGGCAGGCGGTACAGGTTGTGGCGCCTTCGGGACATATATGGCTGAGCGCCTACTTATTCCAGACGCTGACAGGGCTGTTGCTGTTTTACCCGATAGGCTTTGGTTTGTATCCCGATACGGGGCCTCTGCAAAACCTGTTGATAGCGGTGGGGCTCTTCCTGCTGCAAATTGTGTTTGGGGCATTGTGGCTGCGTTATTTTTATTATGGTCCTGTTGAGTGGTTGTGGCGTTCGGGTGCTGCTTATCGCTGGCGAAGAATGAGACGGGCAGATACGAAATGATGGATCACATTGGTACCACTTTCACTTTGGTTTTTGGGGCGGGGGCGTTTGTTTTTGCTGCTGTAACCAACTGGTGTGCCCTATCCTCCAGTTGTTTTATGAACTCTGTTATGTTGGGGCAGTGGAACCATAGTTGCTTATTGCGGATGGCGGCCCATAATGAGAAGGCATCTTTCAGATAGTTATCGATGGCGGTTTCGTCTGTGCCGCTATAAAATGCTGCTGCTTTTGTGAGGAGTTGTGCAAGCGGCTTTGCAAGCGGGCGGTCTGCCTTGAATTTAAAACGATGCGCTGTATTGAATGCGGGTATGACATAATTCACATGGTTGGTTGCCGTGCGGAGCTGGTACAAGAAGTAAAGTGCACAAACGTACTCCCGTATACATTTAGCCAAGCCTCCATCCGTTTTACACGGCGTTTTGGGTATGGAGATAGTGACGTTGTAGGATCTGTCTATTTCAAGCAGGCGGATAAGGTCCTGCTGTGTCAGCCGTGCAAGTTTAGTGATATCGATATTAAGCATAAAAATTTGTTGAGGTGTATTTTGATAATGAACAACCGGGCAGAACAACTGCCCGGTTGTGCCAGGGTCATATTTCTACAGTTACCTGACTTACTGCTGCGGCCACACTACCTGCAACGGCAAGGTAGCCTGCGATGGTGGTGATAATGGCTGGCATTGCCACCGGCATTGTTAGTATTGCTGCGCTGGCGGCGGCGAACACCACTCCTATTGCTCTCAGTTTCCTGAAGAAAACGGGTGTGGGCGCCTGGGCCCTTTCGAGCACGGTTAGTTCATCGATATATTCCTGCATTGTTTCTTTTGTTTAAATTGTTTAAGTAATAGGGTTTGGCAACTGTATGGCTTTTATGGTAAGCCTTACAAAGTCGTCTTTGTCGAGTGCGGCATACACCAGTGTGCGCAGGTTCTTCAATGCTTCTTTTGAAGCTGTTCCCCTACCCGGGCCTGTAAGAGCGCTTACGGGCGCAATACAGCCTTTTAGTTCGGTGAGCGCATCATTAGCCGGGTGAATGAGGATGAGCTTGCGGCCGGGCACATCCATTACCTGCAGGTGTGCTTTAAAGCGGTTGCTATATCTTTTGTCGAGATAGTAGCTGTCTTCGGGTATACAGGAAGCATTGGGCTTATTGTTCTGCCATGGCAATTCAATTGTATAGCAGCAAAAGATGCCGTTTACCCGTAACACGCCGTTGGTACCCTGCGGCAGGTAGGTGCGCAATAATTCGAGCTCCATCCTATATTTCTTTATTTGCGTTGGTATGATGCCCGGGCAAATCGCTCACAACAGCGGTCACCTGAGAACCTACCAGTGAAGGATTTTTGACCTTTGCGATGTATTCCCAATCAAGGCCATTGGGCAAGGCAGTTGCCAAGCCTTCTTCAATAACGGTGTTGCCGTTTTTGATGGAGACCTTTATTTTGCTGACTTTGACATCATCGATAGCCTGTATGAGGATCTTACTGCCGATTTCGCCGGTATAGGCGGAGACATCGAGGAGCCTGATCTCGGGGAGGACGTAGAAGTCGGCAGTGGCTACGTTGAAGGCCGACTGGTTGGGTTTGGCCTTGAGTTGGTACAGGGCTTTAATTGTTTCGTTGAGAACGGCGGCCCTGGCATAAGTCACTGCATCGGAAAAGAGCTGGCGCACGTTAAGCTGGTCTTCGGTAGGCGGTATGTTGGTTTTTCTTGGACGGGTTGCGACTATTGTTTTGTCGCCTCTTGTTCTGAAGACCAACATGCGGCCTAAAAGTCCGCTAAGACCTGACGTAACGATATTACCTTTTGATTCTGCCATTTTAAATAGTTTTTATAAGTTGATGATTGCAATTGCCGACGTTGCGGAGAACAATTGCGGGGACGCTCCTCCCGCAGTTGTTGAGCGTGCTGCTCCGTTTGCGTTGGACAGTGCAATAGTACACCGGCGGTAAGGGGAAAAAAGTGCGGCTGGCGCGGAAGGGGCTTTTCGTTCCGTGAAAGGGTGGAATGCCGGCGCGAATGGCTAAAACCGGGGTGGAGGTATTGTGGGAGGCCGATGACAGGTTAACGGAGGGTTTGCTAAAAAAACGGAGATTTTTAAAGATGCTCTTAGGAAGCTTTAAAGAAGCTTTAAGGATGCTTTGAGGCATACCTGGGCATATTGTCCGTTTTTTTAGCAAAAACTTCTGGCCCGCTAATTTTATTAGCAGATCAGGATAGCAATGTTATTTGATCGAAGAACGCTTTGCGGTAGGAATCGCTTATGGGAAGGTTTTTATCGTGGATGGTCACCCAATAATGTTCTACAAGGGTGAGATGGGCAAAGGAAATAATATAGCTGCGGTGGATGCGGCAGAACCCTTTGCCGTTAAGCATGGCAGCGAGTTGATCCATCGAGCGTTTCGTATGATAGGTTCGTGATTCTGTAACTATTTTCCTGTAATCTCTTCCTCCTTCGATATAAATGAGTTGTGATCTCAAGATCTTTTTATGACGTCCTCCATCCAGTGGAACGAACAAATATTCATCATCCATGCCTGGTTGTTTATAGGTATGCGGGGGCGTTATAGTGGCGATAACCCTGGAGGTCGATCATCACTATTCCCGTAATAGATAGGCTGAATGGGGGGCGTTGCAGGTACTACTGCTCAAGTTTTTATGACATGGAGCAGGAAGATAGAAAGCAGCGTTGCGGGTTTGGAGACGGGGTGGGTTGAAATTTTCATGGCATTGCTTTGGAATGAAATTATTATTTAAAGATAATTATTTATATATGAAAAAACAATTATAAAAAAGAACAGGGTATATTCTTTTATGAATATACCCTGTTTAAGTTATACGTACAGATGAAGTACGGATTGAAAAACGGGATTTTTATGGACAGAAGGAGCTGCCGTTGTTGATGATGTGGACGCTATCGAGGAAGGAGACGCCCGTTTGGATAAGCACATTTTTTCTCCCTACTTGTTTACCTCCGTAGTTGCCAAAAAGATCATAACGTTGCCCCGGTGTCAATAATGTAGTAGTTACTGCGCTATTAACTATAAGGCCAAGGATACGAAGCTGATCATTCGTCCCCGATTTTTTATAATAGACTTCTGCGTCATTAGGGGGTAAATAGCGTTTAGAGTTATCGTTAGGACAAACTGCGTAGCCTGTACCTTTTAAATAATTAGCACCAACATAGCTGATATTCATTGTTGAAGATCCAGCCGTGCAGAGATTTAAAGACGCTGTTCCAACCGATGCCCCACGATTTTTATAATCGGACAACAGGTAATGATCATAATCAACACGAGACACAGTAACACTTACATTGCCACTAGGAAGGTTTTTCAGTTGAATGCTATCTTTATCGTGAATGGCGAAATACTGCGAAAAGATGGGGGCAGGATTATTACCAAGCCCAGAAGGGTAAACATCTACAATAAATACATCAGAACTCTCATTACTAATTCCAGGAGCATTAAATACCAGGTAAGGAGCTGTACTGCATGGAGTAACAGTACCAGATGGCACACAAACCGCAAAAGTAGTCAGGTGATTAGTCGTGAAGCTGGCTACAAGCTTTCCCCCAACTGTAGCAGCAGTAGCCGTTTTTTCAAATTGCCAGAGACCTGTTTGTACCTGGTAGCTATAAACATTCAAGGCATCTCCGGCTTTCACCAGCGCGTTGGTACTTGGATTAAAGGTATTGGGATTAAGCGCTATTTCAACCGGTACAAGTGTACTGAAATTCCTCACTTCAGTGTTATTAACACTCATATTAATTGTAGCAAACCCAGCCGGCAAGAAAAATACCTGGCCTCCTGAAACACCTTGCACATTATACTGTACTTGTCCGCCCGGAAAAGCTTGCATCGCTTTCTGCTGCGCCGGATCAAAAGCAGCCACAACCACATTCACCGTAGATCCATTAATAACTGTATTATTTGCATCTCTCAATTGAGTTCCAGTAGGTACGGTAATGCTTGCAGTTACGCTGGTATTTGCGTCTGTAGTAGTAGCAGCAGTTATTGGTGTAGTTACAGTACCTGCCGAAATAGAAGCGGTAGGTTGCACAACTTTTACCCCGGCAGGCGTATTATTTAAGTTGATCATTGAAACTACAAAGTTTTGGTTATTACTGCCAGATGTAAAAGTTACAGGCGTATTTACCGCAAGGTAGTTTGCAGCAGATGATTTTAAGTTGAAAGACAAGGAATTACTTGTTGGATCAAATTTTGGATCAACCCCAACAGTAAGTAGTCCGGCAGAAGAAACCTGAAGTTGCTTGGTTCCCGAATAGTCATAGATAACGGCAGCATTAGTGCCATCAAGTGCAACCGCCAAACCTGCCGGAACAGCGCCTGTTTGCGCATCTACAAACTGAACAGTTGCTTTGTAATTAATAATATTAGAACTGATATTTACAACAAAATCTTTTGTTGGCTTCGTGCAACACCATGTAATAATGCTAACCGATACAATCAAAACGGCTGCACCTATAGAGTAAAATCTTTTCATAAGATACAATGTTATTAAGATAGGCTAATACGAATAAAAACTGTAACGGAGTGATACTTGCAAGACTGGTAACCAGCGGTAATTCTTTACATTTTCCCGAAAATGCTCTTCATTGTAGCTATTATTTTCAAAAAGAACAGTTCCGGTTAATGTAGCATCGGGCTTAGGCATATAATAAGTTCCCAAGTCTACTGCCAGAGAAAGCGGGCTTTCTCCTTCGCGAAACCTAAACAGCCAGCCTGCACCAAGGTAAGGAGCCCATCCTTTCCATTTAATATTTCCCTGCATAGTCCCCAACTGATCTCCCGTAAGGTTTATATCACCATACTTATAATTACCGGAAGGTTTAACTGTAGCCTCACCCTGTGCATTGAAGAAATAGCCCACACCTGGCGTTATTCTAAGTCCCAAGTCCATGAAAGGGTAATAATCCACCATCAAGTGCGCGTTTGCAAAACTTTTTGTTTTAAGTTTCACGTCTGTGTCTACGTCTCCAAAGACGCTACCGTATTTGTAAGAAAAAGGCAAATAACTACCTCCCAGCCTAACAGACCAACCAGGAAGTATGGATTGAGTAAAGTCAAGTCCCAAACCTTGCGTTCCTGCTGTCAGGCCAAGTGCTTTAGGACGTGTAAATAACGGGCCATAATAATCATCATCGTATTGCGCCGTTACACGGCTACTGGCCCCCAGGCATAACAATAATAGGAGTGAGAACAAGGTCTTACGGTTCATTGGACATTAGTTTATAATAGGTACAAAAACGTGCTATTCGCCACCCTTTATTTAAGGGATAGGATAAAAATAAGACAAGCAATAGTTTTGTATCGTGGGATAGTCTAGTGGGCGTTTTTCCTATCCAAAGAACAAATACAAGATATGCTAATATTTCCAGATTGCAAAGGAAATCTAAAAATTTCGAACTACAGCTTAAAACATCAAAATAATTTCTTACGTAACGAAAAAATTATACCAGCGGTAGATGGCAGCAGCTGCCCTATGTCAACTGCTGTTTTAACACCAACTTCTACATTCCCGGCCAATGGCTTGACATATTCAATGTAACCGGAGAACTGCTCCACCTCCTTAAAATAAGGGGGTGGGCCTATATAACGAGAACTGCCCCGGGAAGAGCCGAACTGGCTGGAAGCATAGGTGCCATAATTCCTGGAAGCACTTAATAAGATTCTGCAATAAGCCTTATCAACCGATAGCTCTATACCGGCATGCAAAGCTGCAACCCTGTTGTTTATGAAAAACTGGTCTGGTCTTGATACCTGCCCTGGCCTGGACATGTAAACCGGCGTAATAAAAGGATTACCCAGGGCCATTGCTCTATAAGACCATCCATCCGGGTACAGATAATTATTATAATAATCTTCGTCACCGGATGGAGTAATACGAGCGTTCACTTCGCCGCCCTGGCTCTTAGAGTAAAAAAATTCAATAAGAAATTTTTTCCATGCAATTTTTTCAGCCGCCAGGCATTTATTGCTGATAACCGCGCCGGTAAGACCATCCTGGATATTAGTAAGATGAAACAATGCCCCTACATCATAAAATTGCTGCCTATAAATACAAAGGGATATGTTTTTTAAATCAATGAAGAACCTACCATCAACTGACCCAACATGGTTACCCACTTTAGAAGAGAGGATACTATTATGCCCAAAGGGAATACCAGTTACAATGTAGAGATATGTTTTCCAGACAGGGAGTGTATAGTCAGGACCAAAAATCGCCTTTTCATTTCCCCAAAATACCTCGTGGGTTATTCCGCCTTCAAAGGTTATTTTTTGGCTTGGCTTGCCTAATCTGATATAAACATCCTGGTGATGATAATACGTTTGGGCTTGGGAGACATGAAACCCGGCAGCAACCGGAGTATTCCCTAGATACCCTGCGCCATAAGCAGTTTTAATTGCGACAAATCCCTTAAAAAGATTTAAGTAATCAATAGAAAGCCTTGCCTGAGGAATGCCTAACGCATTACCGGAAATAGAAAAGGCTCCAGAGGACAAAGAAGAATCAACCAACCCTGATTGACTGCTCCAGCGTCCAAGTGTTATTTCAAACTTCCGCTGTCTGAATTTTACATATGCCTCTGTCAATTGCGCTTCCCTTTCGCCCCTAATAGTTGACATAAAACACGCCTGGACCTTAAATGCCCAAACAGGCCCAGAGCGTAAGGCGATAGAATCATATTCCTTCTGAATTTTTGTAATTAAGCCCAGTGAGCCGCGAGGAAGTTGTAAATTACCATAGTTAACACTTTTCAACCATAAAGGTGGCTGGCTATTGCTGGTAAAAGAAGTAAAAAGAGAGACGGTTCCGTGAATATTATCTTTTTGAGAGAATGCTGTAACAGGAAGAACGAATAGAACAACGCCTCGGAGTAAGCGGGAGTTCATTTATCAGGGATTTAGGATTAATAAGCAGTCTTTAATTATTTACATAGCTATAGCTTAGCAAAAAAGAAGCTTTCGTAAACGAAAGCTTCTTGATACATAAATAAAAACTTGAACACCCTGCTGCTATAACAGTATCAATAAGCTGTTTCTTCGCCTTTGAAAATATTTATGACAGTCATAAATATTATTTTGATATCTAACATGAGCGACCAATTCTCCATATACCAAATATCATGCTCTACACGCTTTTCCATTAATTTGGGATCGCGCGTTTCCCCCCTGTATCCCTTTACCTGCGCCCAACCAGTAATTCCAGGTTTCAAGAACTGGCGAACCATATATCTGTTAATGATAGCGCTATATTGCTCTGTATGCTTGAGCATATGAGGCCGTGGGCCAACGATGCTCATATCTCCCATAAACACATTAAAAAATTGTGGGAATTCGTCTAAACTGGTTTTACGAAGAAATGCGCCGATTTTGGTAATTCTTTTATCGCCTTTAGATGCTTGTATTGCAGCATCAGGATTATCTATCCTCATACTACGAAACTTGTAACACCAAAATGGCTGGTTGTTTTTTCCTGAACGCAATTGTTTGAAGAACACAGGACCTCTGGAACTCAACTTAATTAAAATAGCTATGATGGGCACTAACCAGGATAAAACCAAAACAATTGCTAATCCACTTATAACAACATCAAATATCTTCTTTTTGGCTCTTGCTCCCCAATCTTGTAATGGTTCAGCCTGTAAACTTATTACAGGCATATTGTCTACATATTCAATATGGTGAATTTTGCGATTATCGTGTTTAAAATCGCCAACAAATTTAACACGAACACAATTCCTTTCTGCTACTTGCAACAATTCTCCTATCTGGTTATGCTGGTGTGGCAGGATTGTAGAATACACTTCCCTAATTCCATTCTCGACAGCGAAATCAATACATTTCTTGATAGAACCTACAATTTTTCCATCCTGATTTACTGCCAGAGAATTTTCCTCAATATCGTCGAAATAACCTTCGAAAGAATACATGCTCCGCTTTTCCCCAAAAAATTGGGCTAGTCTTACAGCAATCTCATTGTATCCTATAATGGCTGTTTTTTCTTGTAGTTTTGCCTTATCAATAATAAACTCTACGATGTAGGTGAGAAGAAAGCGACTAACAATAAAGAAGCATGTAAGCAAAACCAAAAATACCAACAAAAAGCTTTTATAGAACTCTGTCTCGTTTTTACAAAGGAGCACGATTGCAAAAAAGCTAATATGAACAATAGCAGTCTTCCACGTTTGCCTAAAAACATTTTCCAGGCTGCTTAGAGTTGCATTTTTGTAAAGATTTAAAAATGTTGCAGATAATAACCAACAAAAGTTGAACAACAAGAAATTTAGTATTCCGAAATGGTTATCTAGTCCCGGATGTGAAGATCTTAAGAAAAAATAGCTGAGAATCCATGAACCGTTTACAATAATAAAATCCGAGGTCATTAAAGTACTCCGGAGCAGGTATTTAAAACGCGTTCCCATTGAATGCTGGTTTTGTTAGGACATTAGTTATTTAAACAGCCGAAACCATTAGTAAATGATCTCAAATGGCAAACACATCAAAAATGTAGAATTCAATTAGTGGGGCGTTATTACACGAAGATACTAAAAGTTAAATATTTACCAAATGTATTTTATTTTTTCTTACTAACAAGCATGAGCTTAATCTTTTGCCCCGCCAATAGCATAACGTAACTTGAATTGGTAACCAGATAACGTCTAAACAGGCGTTTCGGTTCTTGTATAAGCCTATAAGACCACTCAAGACTATATTTTTGCATCCATTTTGGCGCCCTCTTTTGTTCACCAATTAATACTGGCAGTGCCCCACCAATACCAAGCATGACTGCCGGAATCTTTCCCTTCATTTCATACATCCATTTTTCTTGTTTAGGGCAACCTAACACAACAAATACAATCTGCGCACCAGACTCCTGAATTATATTGGCAACCTCATTTTTTTCTTCATCCTTTAAGGGACGAAAAGGTGGAGAATATAATCCGGCCACCTGCAGTTTCGGAAAATTAGTCTTTATATAGGCTCTGGTTTTTTCCAACATCTGGTCGGAGCCTCCATAAAAAAATACAGACAATCCAATATCCTGTGCACTTTTTAACAGATCCGGCAAAAGATCCATACCGGCAACCCTATCCTGGTCAATTCCGTACAATAATTTTAAAGCTTTGGCTAAGGGCATGCCATCAGGAGTTACAATATCTGCTGCCAACAGCGCTCTTCGGAAGGCTTTATCATTCTTTGCTTCTATTAACATATGCACATTAGCTACACAAACGTAACTCGACTGACGTTTTTTTGCCAAATCAAGGATATTGTCTATAAAAGTTTGATAAGGGCCTAAAGTGATTTTTAAGCTTAAATGTTTTTGTTTATGCATGCCCACGGTTTAATCTTAGGATAAAAAGCGGATAAATACTGATCGAGTCAAAAATAATTACTTCTAATGTAAAGATAAGGAACGCCCTATTGTACACCCTGCGCTTTTAACCGTTTTTTGTACAAACCTTGGCAGAGTTTTGTTTTGCTGTTCCTTTTCGAAGAAATTGCTATCAAGTCTAATCTTATCAGCATTAGAATCATTAAATCTGTAATCCTGCTTTTCTATAGCGCAAACAGCGTTGCCTTCAACACTAAAAGAAGAAGAGCCCTGATCAAAAAAGAAGCCGTTATTATCGGCTCCTAAACTATTCTTAGGCTTATATATGTGATGGATGTAATTTCCAATATATTGGCTTCCAATCTGGCGTCCCAATGTATAAATGCCACCGCCATCTGCCAACTGTCTTACTACATGATGAATATGGTTTTTATTGATCTTGTTGAATGATGTAAAATTAGCGTTGAGGTTCCAAGTCCATCCACAACTAATTCCGGAATACGGTAAATAGGATATTTCGTTATGAACTATAGTATTATGGTAAGCTTGAAGAATTATAATGCCAACAGAGGCAGGAAAAAGAACTCCACTTCTGGTTATAGAGCAGTTTTCAATCACATTGTAACAGGGTATCGCCGGAGGATAGTCACCTTTATAAACCATGCCTGCTATAAGGCTATTCCCAATTATGACCCCTCCCCCTCCATTATCTACAAAAAGGCAGTTTTTTATTTTATTATATCTTGAGTAGTTATCTATTTTAATGGCGTAGCCCCCAAGATCAGAAAAAACACAGCTTTCAAATACCCATCCTTGCGCTCCGAAAAGATTTATTGCCTGGCCGCAATTCAAAGCTCCCTGACCAGAAGCAAAGCCTGTTTCATAATCTAACCAGGGATATCGTAATTTGCTCTTAGCTATAATACTGTCAGGAATTGAGAACTTTCCCCATGCAGGTCTCGAATGGCAAAAGGTAATATTGGAAAAAGTAACGCCTACTTTAGAATAGCGAGTATGCTCTCCTTCTGCAGAAACAAGAGTATCCAGAATGGGAATAATAAAATTAGACTGATTGGGATTTTCACCAGGACGGGCTAAATAATAAACTTTTTTTTGATTATGCTCCCACACCCATTGTCCTGCTTTGCGTAGATATGCTTTACTATTTTCTAATCGAAATCTTACGTTGCCATTAAAAAATCCAACCGGATAAGTCATTGGATTTTTTAACAACATTATTTTATTTTTTTTATCAATATCTCTTATAGTGTGCCATGATGCCTCCCAGCTATTATATACGACAACATTTACGTTACTGATATCCTGAATACCAGCAAAAAGATCTCCTCCATACCTA
The DNA here is from genome assembly GCF_004118675.1 of Filimonas effusa. Taxonomy (NCBI): domain Bacteria; kingdom Pseudomonadati; phylum Bacteroidota; class Chitinophagia; order Chitinophagales; family Chitinophagaceae; genus Filimonas; species Filimonas effusa. The sequence goes on from NZ_SDHZ01000001.1 coordinate 2,985,552, forward strand.
AACCCGCAAAAAATATTAATTGAATCATTTTGTAGTTTAGCCTTTCTTTGAAAATCATATACTTTCATTGAATTGTTCAATTCAGGCAGGGGGGCCGTACTAAGCAGCGTATCAGAGCCGGCACGCTCCAGTCTTTGATTGTCTCTGAAAAGAGACAGCACAGGTGTTCCTGAATAATTTAATCCGGATAACTGCAATTCCCAAATACTTGTACCTTTTATTCTTTTCCATGCCTTAGGGAGAGCCTGGCCACCTGAAATTATAACCTTTTCTCCGGGGTACGCCTCAATTGAAAGAGCTTTTAGCGCACTAAGCATAAAAGAAGAGTCAAATCTTAATGGCCGATTCAAATAGTAAATTCCCTTCCTTATTATGATTTTTTGATTTGCAATTCCATCTAATGCGCTTTTTTTAACGAACTGTAAAGCCTTATTAAGTGTACGAAACGGCTTTTGCATGGTCCCTGGGTTATTGTCATTGCCAAAACCCGATATATAACAGGTAGATATGTCTTGTGCATAAATAAACACTACTGGCGACCAAAGGAGTGATAAAGCAAAGACTATTGACTTAAATATTTTTTTCATTTGTATTACCTAATGCCACTAATTATTTGTCTAGAGAAAACTCCAGGCGCTCGAAACATGTCTTCATTAATTCTACAAAAGTCAATTTCCATTTTACTATATCGCATCCTGTCATAAACTATGTATATATCGCCGTTAGCATCTTGAGATGCATCAGGATAACTAATCTCCTCCCTGTTATCCAGAAGGATTTGATATGGCCAAGATTCTCCATCGTCTTTTGACATAAACGCTTTCAATTGAGTTCTGGTCGAACTATTGTTGGCAATAAGTAACAAATTACCTGAACGTAACTTTCCCAAATAAAACCGGGAACTAGTGGTTAGACCAATTTTCGTAAAAGGAGCCGTAACAGTCCATGTTTTACCCTTATCGTTACTTTGACTAAAATAAATCCCCTTAGTAGTTCTAAGCAGACACAAGAACTTTCCCTTCTGTGTTTCTACAATTTGATGCTCATCAAAAGAACGGATGCTATCAGGGCTCACGTTCACTTTAGAATAGTCAAATACTTTTTTATCTGCCATAGGATTGTACTTGAGTACTTTAACAAATGCTCCACTTTTTTCCGCAGGTGTAGGATACGATTTCCAAATCGATATAGGCAGGAAGGAGTAGTTATAATCAATCAAATCTATTGGTTTATTAAGCATAACACCATCGGATAAAAGTTGAACCCTACCATTATTAACGGTTGTGCCGCCTGCCCAGCTGAGTTCAGTTGCATATACCCCCCCAACTCCATCCCACGGCATATTGATGCATTTTGCCCAGAAAAGCCAGATCTTCCCATTTTTATCACGCCATAAAAGTGGGTCGAAAAAACGAGTAGTAGAAGGGAACATGGGATAAACGGTCAATACATCATTCCTCCAAGTCTTCCCATGGTCCAAACTAAGAGAAACAGTAATATAATTGCCCGCGACTTCTCCTTTACCGCCAGTATACCAGGCAGCATATAACTGACTACCATCAGCATTACAAACTACCGACGGAATTCCCTGCCATAGCCTAGTTTTGAAGATACTATCTTGAGGTAAATTATGGCGGATAACGACGTCCTCAGGAAAAAAAATCAATTGCTGTTGTCCAAAGGACGTTTCAAAAGAAATGACTTCCTTTCTCAGGCTGTCACGCACCAGATTAATTGGTGGCTCTACAGAGTACTCTTTAGAACATGCAATAACACAGAGTAGAATAAAAACAAATGTAGAGCAATGCAGCCACCATCTCAATAACGTAGCTTTCATGCAGGCAGGATTTAGTTATATTAGTTATGTAATATTAATCAGAGATTCTACCTAATTCAGAATAAATCTCATCAAGAATATTCAGGCTAATTTCCGGGGTATAATTAAGCAGGTAACTATCGTAAGCGCGTTGACTAAATAGTCTTCTTTCATTGATATCCAATGTATTCCAATAATTTAGCACTTCCCAAAGGGCAGTAGCCGAGCCGTACTCAAAAAGGAGACCGTTCTGCCCGTGTTGAATCATTGACTCCATTGCACCCAATTTACTGGCAATAACGGGTGTACCCGTCGAGAATGCTTCCAAAATGGTCATTGGCATTCCTTCGAACCAAATTGACGGAAAGATTAAAGCACTACACCGTCTCATAGCCCCAAGAACCTCTTCTTTCCCAAGCGGTCCCAAATATTCAATATTCTGCCTGGAAGAACAATAACTAACTACTAAATCTTTAAGAGGCCCGTCACCAGCTATCAACAACCTAGCATTTGTACGCTCGAAGGCATCCAAAAGCAGGTCAATCCCTTTCTCCTGACTTAAACGGCCAATAAAAAGGAAATATTCATCTCTGCTATGACTATCAATTGAAATCACTTTCTCAACAAAATTGGGCTTAATACTAAAGCGACTATTATCTATATTTAATGCAGAGTTTATGAATAAACGCCTTGCAAAATCAGTTAATGTAATAAAGCGGTCTACCTTATTCCATGTACCGCTTTTTTTATGAATCCAGTTTATATATGCCAGCCAAAAAGTTTGTAAAACCGAGTTACGGTAAACCCCAGCAAAGACCGCCTTCCATGGAAAGCCAGAATTAATACTATCAGAGAAAATTTTTCCGTCCTTTAACAACGTTGCAGAAGGACAGAGGAGACGATAATTATGTAATGTTAGCACCACCGGTATTCCTCTTCGGTTTGCTACCCTTATTACAAGAGGCCCTAAAGCAAAATGAAAATTATGAATATGAATAATCTGTGGCTTAAACGTCCTGATCATTTTTTTTAATGGGGCCGAGCTTACCGGGTTCCAAATAGAAAACAAGAATTGTATCGCTCCTTTAATACCACTATTGTTTTTAAAGACAAGTTTACGTACTTCATGTTTTTGCATGAGTAATGCAGACTCCTGTTCAAAAACCAAGTCTTCCCCACCCTTGAATTGATAATAAGTATGAATAATTAGGATCCTCATTATGAACTCATCTTGTTTTATAAAGTGAGTACCATTTCAAAAATCTCTTAAAGGGATAAAGAGATTTTTGAACAAATGCATATAAATTTATGCTAACCGAATTTACGGGTAACCTTATACCTGAATACTTATTAAATATAATAAGCCCCTCGCGGTATCTGATTTTTTTAACAGCAGCGGTATCGATGGATTTATTGTCTTCATGCCATCTAAATGCAGTTAACGTATCACGTACGTACTTGAACTTAAATCCACTATAAAATATATGAGCAAAGAAATCCTTGTCCATAGTTATGTGCATACCTGGATCGATACGTATCCCCTTATCCAATACCGACCTTCTGAAAAAGAAAGAAGCTGAATGAATGTAGCAGTGAAATAGCATAAACCATTTAACAGGGACTCTGCTTGGCACATGCCTCGTAATATTTTTATTCTTATCGACAAAATGAATATCACCGTACACGACATCAATATTATTCGCTTTAAACTGATCTACAATCTTATTGAAAGTGCCTGGAAGGTAAAAATCATCTGTATTCAACCATCCTATAATATCACCGGAAGCTCTGTCAAATCCCTTATTTATAGCATCACTTTGTCCTCGGTCCTTCTCCGAAACCCAAATCAAATGTGGATACTTTTTAAGAATATTTACGGTATCATCAGTAGAACCTCCGTCAATTATTATGTGTTCAAAATTCTCATAATTTTGATTTAGAACTGATAAAATTGCATCCTCAATAAACGCAGCCTGGTTATATGAGGGGCTTATAATAGATATTTTAGGCATTAGCTGATTACCCATAAGTTCGTTTTTTGTTGATAAGTTCATTCAGAGGTTCTCAGGTACTGTTCAAAGTCTTTAGCATATAACGGATTCTGAAAATCCAATACCTGCAGATTGGGGCTCTTTCCTAAATTTAAGCAAGCAGAACTACTTTCGTGCAGTATAGTAACGTAATTATTAGCAGCAAGCTTCAAAATAATAACCTCAGCCATAATTGGATTTGTAAGGAGATTGTATCCTTTATTCTGAAGAGGAGCGACGTTACCAAATTTGGCTAAATGAGGGTGAAGCTTAACCAATACCATGTCATACTCAGTAGCGTGCTCCGTTATATAAGATATAATATCGTCCCGCAATTTATGGAAAGTGAGGTATAAAAGTATTCGTTTACCAGTCAACCCAGCGTAGTCGTAAAAGTTAAACACCTTACAAATCCTGTCAATATTGTGTCTTATGAACTCGTTAAAAGGATATTGAAAGCTTAGAATTTCCTTGCCTTTAAGTTCCTTACCAAATCGAATATTATATAACTTTTTATTGTATACAATAACACCCCTTGTCTTCCAATTCCCCCCCTGAAAAGTTCCCGCTCCAATGGCCTTAAATAAAAAAAATTTCATTTTATTTAAGAACCCACTAAGCTCTTTTGTAGTAACAGAATAAGTTCCGATACCCTCATCATATACGAACAATTTCCCCGGCACCAAACTATACAGGTACGATTTTCTTCCATAGTCTGAATCGACATACAAATTATCTACTCTAAACTTCCTTATCGCCAAGAAAGCATCTAGGCGATTCTTCACAAGGATAATTTCTTTCCAATGGGGGAAGTATTGCTTAATCCGGCCAGCGATAGTAGCGGAATCAGGAAAATTCTCAATAATTATCAATATGTTGCTACTTGCGCCCTCTTTCCTGATGTTCTCGACATTTAGCCATTGAAAAGGCTTAGTACATACAAACACATTTACTTTCATATGCCTTCGATACTATATATAGTGATATCCAACGGATTGAACGAATTAACATATCCTTTCCCCAACCCGTGTAAAGCAACATTATTATAACCGTAAAAAGCAATCGAATTAACCTCGCTTGCTTCTAAATCGTTGATAGAATCGCCAACTAATACTATTCTGCCAGGATCGTATCCGTTCAATTCAATTAAGTTCTTTACTAATACATTTTTTCGAACCGGAGACCCCTCTATAGATTTAAAGTATTTTGCGATATCCAATTCGCTACAGATATGCCTTAACTCATTCCCATCTGAACCGGATACTATGTGCATATTAAAGTTCTTATAGTGTGACCTAATGAAGTCAAGGCTGTCAGTGATCAGTAACCGGACATCAATAAGTAATTCAAGCATAACCTGGGAGAACTGGTCTGCCAAATGAAGGACTTCTTCCTCTGTTATACTCTCTCCACGAATTTGTTCGAAAAAATATCTAAACTTAACATAACGGGAGAGTCCACCATTCAAATTATGAAAGGCAATTAGATTTGCCACCTGTTCATCCGGAAACTTAGACAAGGTTATTTCAAACCCCTTGGACCGTATAGGCATAGAGTCCATAATAACTCCGTCAAAATCCCAAAGTAAATTTTCAAAATTACTAAACATAACTATCTAATTTAGCCAGTACATTTGCCACATCATCTGGCGCATCAACAGCAATAGAATCATCAGACAACTCTATCATTCTAACATTAAAACCTAATTCCAGAAATCTTAGTATTTCAATATCTTCTTCAAATTCAAGATTTGTTTTTACATCGCAGGAAGCAAAAGCTTTCAAAGCATTCTGGGGGAAAGCATAAATGCATACCTGCCGCCAGGCTTTAACAAACCTGGACGACTTATTTCCTGGTATCGGACTCCGTGACATATACATCAACTTTCCATCAGGAGCAAAAACAACCTTGGGTACAGAGACGCTATAATACTGCTTTTCATCAGTAATAGTACAATAGCCATTCAATATTTCGCCCTTATATTTATCAAGGAGCTTTATAAAAGTAGTGATATCCTGGGGATTGAATAAAGGTTCATCGCCCTGTACATTAATATAATAATCAGCATGAATTGAATTGGCAAGCTCCGCAATCCTGTCGGTACCAGTCAGGCAATTATCGGAGGTAAGTACTGCCTGCATATTAAATGCTTTACAATGCTCCATGATCCTTTCGTCCTCAGTAGCAACATATACCAGTTCACGAGGAACTGCTTTAATGCACTGCTCATAGGTTCTTTGTAACATCGATTTACCATTCAAATCAATCAAAGGTTTCCCAGGAAAGCGAGTTGATTTATATCTAGCAGGTATAACAATTATAAAATCATGTTTCATATTAAGCTGTATATTGACTGAATAGATAAAGATTTATATTTTGTAGGAGTCAGAGAATACAAAGTGATTCCAGTATACTGCTGAAAAGCATCAAACAAGTGTTCATTTTCTCCTACCAAAGTGCGCTCCAACTCTGTCAATGGCACTTCATTATAACCATCATAACCCGCAATATAAACTTGTTGAGCTCCCAGTTTAATTGCCGTTTGTAAAGCAAGAACTGTGTGTGAATCATTCACTTGGGTTGTAAAATCTATCTGACTCAGCTCAAAAGACTTATCGGTAACCTGCGCAGGAATATATGTACCCATTTTTCTCGGGTAAGGAGGCAGCACGCACTGCGCATCAAAAGTTCCCAGCCCTTTAAATACAGTTTCCAACCGCTGTCCTTCATTACCTACCAAGCAATAAAATTGGTCAACAGCCAGCTCCTGATATTTTTTCGCATTTTTTGCGCTGGCATGGATAATACAGGTTTCACCATTGCCATTACCGATAAATTGCATGACGGCCTTTGAATGTTCTTCAGCATTAGGTCCCCCGCCAATAATTACTGCTTTTTTGTAGGTTTTCGACGGCTTAAAGAGGGGTAGTTGCTGATTATCCTTAATCTTGTTTCTCTGATTTTGCAATGCTCTAATTATGCTGTTGAAAGAATAAAAGCGAGTAGTGACCCAATCCATAACTTCTTTCTGAGGCAAAGAATTAGATCCGGAAATCATATAAGGCAAGTTTGTCCCCCATTTGTGTTTATCCAACAAAGGTTCAAATGCATTTACAGCCTTTTCCAGCGCATTAAAATCAAGCTGAATATCAAATTTGGTATTTAAGACAGAAAGCAGCAACTCCGTTTTTAGATTTCCTGCTCCTCTTCCCATTCCCAGAATGGTAGCGTCGATAATTTCAGCTCCATGTTCTACAGCAGTCAGAGAATTAACAAGCGCCAGCTCCAAATTATTATGCCCATGAAAGCCAAGCCTGCAATTTGTATATTTTCGCACCAGATCGATGGTTTCAATAACATCCTGCGGATAAACACCTCCGTATGAGTCTACCATATAAAAGTAATCAGCAATGCCATCGATCCCCCGCAAGTTTTCAATAAAATCGTTATAAAGTTTCCATTTAGACATGTACATTACATTAAAGCCAACCTCAAATCCCATTTTCTTAATAACCTCCGCGAGCTTTATTGCACTACCTAAATTCTGCGGATCGATAGCTAAACGAACCATATCAATTAACCCCACTATTGGCAACAGGAGATCATTTAAATGCTCCGGCTTAACGTCTCTTTCATTTAGTATAATAACCAGCTTTCTGGAAGACTGCTGCCTTAATTCCTCAAGTTCATATATAGGGCTGTAAAAATACTTACCGAGGTAGCCACTCATTGGCATGCTTCTGTAGCCTATTTCCAGATAGTCAACGGGGAGGTTATTCATTGCTGATATATACTCACTCACGGTAACCTTATTAAAGTCCCAGTTAGTATAATATCCACCATCTCTAATTGTACAATCTAAAATCTTAAACATAGCTATGTATTTTATTTACGCCAATTTTTAATAACGTAATATTATTTCCAATGGGAACTAATCACATTCTACAAAATCTCAAATATCAACATTAATATTAGATCTTATAATCCTGGCTGGATTACCAGCCACAAGAGAATCTGCAGGAATTAGTTTCAATGAAACCACGCTACCTGCCGCCACAATACTTCTTGCGCCGATGCTGACTCCTTTAAGAATTATTGCGTTAGTTCCAATAAAAACATCGTCACCGATAACGACAGGGGAGGACTTTATATTTAATTGATCACCTCCACCCTTGCGGCGTCGAACATAATTAAGCGAATGAAAGTCATGATCATAAATTCTGACATTTGCCCCAACCTGTACATTGTTTCCTATGTCGACTGAAGCTCTGGAAGATATTACAGTAGAGCTAAGACCGGAGTAATTTCCAATCTGTACTCTTCCTCCCCCAATACATTCTATCATAATCGGTGCAGGAATACCCACGCTATTTGTTAGGTACCTAGCCATCAAAGTCACGTTTTGTCCTAGCTTTATAGAATTCTTTTTATTTGCACGTAAATAAACTTTACCGCAAGCACGCAGCCCACTCCCATAAGGACACCCATTTAAATATAGAGTAAGCTTACAAACGAGTGTAGGAAAGAAAAAAGCCCCCTTAATTCTAATTACTTTTATAACTTTTATTAAGATTGTAGCAAAAGTCCGTTCGTTAAGCATTGTTTATCCTTTTAATATTTTTTCTATAAACTATTAAAGTTTGCTCTGCTACACTTCGCCAAATATCATTAGATTTAATTAGCAACTGCTTAACCTGGTTTTCGATGCTATTGATGTTATCAACATCACTAAAGACAAAATTTAGCGCTCTATATAATTCGTCCACATTATTCGGTGTCACGAGATAACCAGTTTTCCCATCTTCAATAACTTCGCTAAAAGCTCCGACATTAGATGCTATAATACATTTGCCAAACAAAAATGCCAATGCAGGAATTCCACTTTGAGAGGCGGATGTATGCGGACAAACAACTACACCTGCCTTTTGAATAAGAGTAGTAATATCTTTATTGTCCAAAAACATGTCTATTATTTTTGCATTACCTGGAAGGTTTAAGATCAATTCGGATTTCAAATTGGGCTTAATCTTTCCAGCTATAACTAATCTGATATCTGGATTTTTTTGATTCAGCTTTTCAAAAGCCTGAATTAAAACAGGCACTCCTTTATATTGATTAACATTGCCGAAGAATAAGACCATTGAATCTTCCCTCTTTATACTTTCATTATAATAACTCAGATAAGATTCAAAAAGTCCAAACGGAATAGTATCAAGACGAACAAGATCGAAATCGGGAAATTGCTCTAAAAATGACTTGTAATTAAAATAGGAATGTAAAATAACACCACACTCTGTGTCTACACAATAATTCAATAACTTACTGTGTAGAGGTTGATTCAAAGCATGATTAAAGATCTCATGAAAGGTATGTACTTTAGGAGCTTTCAGCCCCTTATGATAGTCAAGCAATTGATTGGTTTGACCAACAATGTTAACAATATCAAAGTCCGAATCGTTAATTTGCCTAATCACCCGTTTTGTTACCAAGCTATTAGCCTTGTTAAAGAGTTTGTGACCAGGGAAATAATGTATAGCTTTCACTTTAAGTGGACATTCCTTAAGATATTCATTAAGATTGTGATATTTCTGTAATCTTAGGGTATTGATTCCCGGCCATAGCATCTGCCCTCTTAAATCACATCCAGCCTGATTCATACGGGTAGGGGATGTTATCACAAAATAAGTAACCTCAGCCTTTTCACTCAGATACCTGGCCAAGCATAATGAAGACTCCACAAAGTCGAATGAAACAATAGCTATTTTCATAATATTTACCGCATCCTGTTAGGTTTCTCTATTGAACTCTGTATCCTATCTTTAACAATATCATTTAGTTGTGTAATGTATTCCAACGCCGCCTTTCTCCTTTGCAACAATACTTCCCGATCTTCAAAAAGATGTTGAAGTGCAGCCAAATAACCATTTGCATCTTCGGCAAGAAATACCGGCGCAGCATTCCCATTATAAACCCCCTCAATGTTATGTGGATGACATATAACAATCTTACCGTGAGCCATAGCCTCAAAAGTCTTAATTTTCAAGCCAGTTCCACTAAATGTAGGATTGATACATATATCACCTAAAGAATAAAAACTTACAGGATCCTCAACAGCGCCCAACAATTCTATTCCATTACCCGCTCTTTCTGAAATTTTATCACAAATAGTGCCGCCTACTAGCAGTTTTACATCGGGAAAACGCTGCTGTAGCTTAGGAAATATCGTTTCAATAAAAAAGATGATAGCCTCAACATTATGCTGGTTGGATCCAGAAAAGAACAGGAGAACCTTTTTTTCTGTCAGCCTGGTTTCGGTTATCTGGAAAAAACTATACGTAGTTAAAACCTCCGATCTCGACAAATAATGATAATATGATGCTTCATTCTCCTGAATTGCCCAGATAACATCTGCCCTGTTCAGTGCTTTTGCTTCCTCGTCGGGGGTTGTAGAGAACCAGGGATTGCCAGTCTTCTGGTAACGGTCAGTAAATACATCATGTGTATATAAAACCTTCCTTACTTTTTCCGGAAATGCATCAAACGCCCTACTAAAGAATATATAATTAACGACAACACAATCAACCTGGTTTTCCTGGAAATGAGTCTTTAAAAATGTGATCAAGTCATTAGGAAATAAATCATCCACTTTATAAAACCCAGTCCTCTTAAATCTTAAATTCCTATATAATTTTTCTTTGAAGAGCTGAAACCTGGTTCGCTTGTAGTGTATCAATTTAGCTCCCCAAAAAGAGTTCATTCCCTGTACCTCTTCTTGAGAAGGATTAGGACTTGAAACCCATAAAAAAGACACATCATATCCCAAAGAAATCAACAACTCAGAATAGGCCAGAATACATGCCCTATTTCCAGCAATTGGCGGATGCGTTGGCATGGAAGATATAATCAAGACTTTCATTACGCTTTAACAACTTTATATTTCCTATATAAAATGTATACCCCAAATATTGATATGCCAGTAAAAAGTAAAATTTTAATCCCCAGATTAAAGCGTAGTACAGAAATCGAAACCACATAAGCCAACGCGAACAAGGCTATTATCTTGATAAAAAAGCTATACGATAAATCATGTTTTAAAAAGCGCTTTAATGTTGCTATATGAAACAAGAGGCTTATAGCTGTTGCAATTAAAAAAGAAAGTGACAGGTACTCTGCACCATATTTAGCCCCAACCCAAAGGATAGGTACCTGTAATAAAGTACAAATTATTGATAACCTGCTTAATTGCTTTTGCCTATCTATAACACCAAGTACAGTCCCTATCAGGCATACCAAAGAATAAATCGCCATATACCAACACTGATAACCTAAAACTAAACTTGTATTTAGATACTTTTCTCCATAGATAATCAGAATTATCTCTTTCAAAAAGAAAGTAACTCCAAAGGCTCCGATTATTCCTAAAAGAGACATGATAAGAAAGATATTTTTTATACGTTCTGAAAATCCTTTCCTATCTGCCACAAAGAGCTTAGCCAAATTAGGAAACAAGGCGGTTAAAGCAGTATTTAGAATTAAGCTCATGGGAGATAATACCTTGTTAGCCACATTATAATAAGCAACTTCTGCAACACCAGAACGATGTTCCAGGAATAGTACAGGAATTTGGTTGCTTAATAACGTTAAAATAGCAAGGTAATAATAAGGCATTGAATCTCTGGTCATCTCTTTCAGGTCATATTTTAGATTATGTCCCGAGAAGTCGCCCGTGAAATAGTTAAATTTATAAATTGAAAATATGTAAACCAGCGTTTTAAGCAGGTTAAGTCCAACGAAAACAGAGAATAGAACGTCGAGATTAAAATACTGTTTAGGGATTAGCAAGATAATTATCACCCAAACGATATTATTTGCCAAGCTGATAATTCCTGTAAATTCCATTTTCTCCAAACCAAATGCAACGCCTTCTATCAAATCATAAAAAGCAGAAATTGTAATACTCGCAAGTGTTAGAAAAAAAAGAAAACCACCGTATCCTTTAGAATAATAGAAATAGATGGTATAGGCTATGAGCGAAAAAACGATTCCGATTATGCGGATAAGTAATGAAATAAGAAAAACCTTTTTAGAATTTCCTTTATCCCTGGCGACAGTTCGTACAACAATGTTTTTAAGCCCAATTGAAGCTATTATTACAAAAATAGATGTATGTAGCTGTAACAAGTTATACGTTCCATAAATAGCAGGCTCCAGAATGCGAGCTACTTTTATACTAGTTAAAATACTTAATAGCTGAGAAAAAATATTGCTGGCAGTGAGAATTGAAAAATTTCTAAGTACCGGACTCTTTCTTACATAACTAAAAACAGCAGTCATTCTTACATAATTTTTTAAACGAAAGATCTTCTTTGCGCATTTTCTCTTCTTATCATGTTATCACGTAGTAGAAACAGGGCGATAGCAGTAGCAGGCATATAACCTGGATCAAAAACAGAATAGCCGGTTATACAGGTAGATAATAACATTAAGAAATAAGCCTTTAGAAACAAAACATCTTTCCCACGTGATCTGAAAAATACCTGGAAGAACATAAGCATCCAAACCAACACAGCAAATATTCCAAAATAGGTAAGTAATCCGGTAAAACCCAGGTCTGCAGGATAAAATCCATAAAAGCTAGCATTCGAAAGCACTTTTTGTAGTGGGCTGTTACCATATGGATACCCATTTCCTGAAAGGTAAGTCACAAAATCCGGCTGAAATTCAGATAGGAAATAGGCATGAGCCTGAGATCTTACATCTTCATCCGCTTTTGAAAACTGTTCAGAAGTCTCTGATACCACAACGTTAATTATCTTTTCCGAATACGTTAGTAGTATAGCTGTGGCAATTAACAGGAAGGCGGTAAATATCTTCTTCCATCTAAATTGCGAATAATATAAAATAACTCCTCCACCCAGTAATAAGCCAACTAAATTCATCCGAGACCTTGTAAGCAGAAAAAGGCAGACAAACGCGAGAATATACCAGACTAAATTGATAATCTTTCTTTCTCTGAAAAATTTATCAAGGAAATAAAATCCTCCCAGAGCAGTAAAACCATGACCAAAAAAGAAAAGAGTTATCCCTTCGCGTCTTTCCTCTGAACGCCAAGCGAATAAAGAATTGGGAAATGTGATTCTATTAATCAGAAAGACTATTAATGTCGCAAAGAAGAAGAATTTGATAATTTTATCCGCGTCTTCTTTTGACATAAACGCTTTGGCCATTATCAGATAAATAAAATACGCGTAAAAATACTTGTAGCCAATTAAAGAGGTGTAAAAGGATTGATCCCAATAAATGGAAGCCGCAATAGCACTTACCAGCATACAAGCCAGAAAAAGCCATACCAGTTTATCCAAAAAAAAACGCTTGAGATAAGCCCCTTTTCGAGTAAACCGTAAATACAGGTAGAATGCTATAAGGCCTAAACCAGCAACAGCTGAAAGCTGCGCAGAGATAGCTTCTGGCAAAAGTTTAAAATTGAACAACTGCAGAAGCAATAAAATAAGACCTATAAGAATAGAAACAATATTCTTCCCCCGCTGTTTTCTTTGTATGTTTTTGGTTAATTTACTATTCATCCTCTTTTTAATACAGCTTTCAATCTTTCTTTTAGGCGTGATTTGTATAAACCAGGAGCATTCCCCATTTTTTCTATGAAAGAAATCTCCCGATCTGTCCACCCAACTATTTTAAGCCGTGGTTTAACCTCCATGTTCCATTCATTCAGATCTATTTTACAGTAGATTGTTAGCAAGTCTTCTATAGGCCATTCATATTTAAGTACTTCGATAAAATCCTGACCGGCGCTATCGTTAACAAAAAGCTTATCTTTTATGAATAAAAAGCCTTTAAAATCGAGCATCGTACGCCTGTAGCCACTACCAAAGCTAGGCAATCCATGTCTGCATTTAATTAAGTACTCTCTAACGTAAAATAGTTTATTACCGCGCTTTAAAAACTTGTACCAAAAGAACAAAAATGAATAAGCCGATCCAATAAAGGTCTCATCAAATTCCTGATTCTTAACCGCCTCTGTTTTATATACAACACTACTGATAAAGCTAAGTAAGCCGCCCAGCGACCTACACATGGTATAATAATACTTCTCTTGTATAGGGTCACTAAAATCAAAACATGTAGTACCGATATCCGGCCTTAAAAAATCCTGATTTGATAATTCCCTTAGATTAATATCACAATTGATCCTGTTGAAAAGAAATAGTCCTACCTGCTTGTTTTCTTTTACTAATTCCAAAATCCTGGGAATAGCATTTCGAACCAGTCCGTCATCATCCCCGAAGAGCCAACTAAATTCTCCTCTGGCCATTGACATAGCCTGAAAGAAGTTCCAATCCGGTCCCATATTGGTTTCATTCCTCCTATAGCTGATAGCAATAGTTGGATTGCTATGAATTAAATTTTGAACAAGATCGTGGGTGCCATCAGTTGAAGCATTGTTGCTTATGCATATCTCTACTATCGCCTGTAAATCCGGAGATAATTGTTCAATAATTGCTTCAACAGATTCTTTTAAATAGTCAGCTCTATTAAAAGTTGGAATACAAATCGAAAGCAATACACTCATAACCGTCCATTAAAGCTTGTTGAGAAAATTATTTTTTAATAATAGCCAGGAAAGTTTTATGAAGCCTATCTGCGAATTGGTCCATTGAGTACTTTTTCCTAAGCTCAAGTGCATGTAATTCAAACTCAGCTAACATAGCCTCATTAGCAGACAATAGCTCAACTGATTTAACCCACCCATCTACATCATATTTCTCAACCCATAAACCGACCTTTTCGGCTTCTATATCGAAATAAAAGTATTCATTCTTTGTAGAGATGGTTGGTTTACCTAATGCAATTGCTTCGAGCAAGCTTGTGAGCCCCCAAAAAGAGTCTGTTTGAACTAATGGAATAAGCAGCGCTCTTCCATTAGCAATAATTTCAGCCATTTCTAATGTGGAATTATAGGAAACAGATATTTCTGCCAAAGACTGCACGTTAGGAGAAAGAGGCAAAGAATAATTATCAGGCAGGAAAATAGCCAGTTTATCAGGCACTTTTGAGAACGCCTTTACAACGGTATCAAAATCTCTAAATGTTTTTCCGGTAGACACAAAATTATTTGCGTATCGAGGAAGTTTTGTCGACTTGTTCCTGATCTTATCATAATAAGCAATATCAATACCCCAATTAATCCAGCCAATTCTATCCCTGGCTATTCCATAATCAAGAGATTCCTGATAGAGCTTTTCCCCAAGAAATAATATTTTATCAATTGCAACATACTTCAATTTACCAATCCCTCCCTTGATTCGCTTTAAAAAAGAAGATTTATCACGTCTTAATCTCGTGTGACAAATACAAAGAACCGGCACCCTTACAAGCCTGAACACCTTACATAAATTTATTAATACTACTAAATTCAGAAAGGGGGTATATACAATATCATATTTATGCGCATTCAAACACATCTGGATTTGTCGATCCAGGAATGCAATCTTAAAGAGATCGCCAATTTTCCGTATGCGCTTATATGACTTTAAATCGGGTAGTATATCAACCTTGTAGTTGTATTGTTTTTCCAGTTCAATTTTACCCCATAAGTGATTACTTGGGTAAATTCCCTGCTCCCAAAAAGAATAAGCTGAATCAAATGAGCCGTAGTTCGTAACCAGTAAAACTTTTTTCACCTGATATAATTAAAGTAATCAAAGGGTGTAATAGTTATCACCGAAGTTAAAATGAATACATAATTGTATCCGCTTTGTCATATAGTTCATCCGAGTAAGCTAAAAGCATAAAGTTCTCAGCATTCTGGATATTATAAAATGCATGTGCAATATTATTAGGAACGAACACAGTTATAGGGTTAGCTGCATCTATATCCACAGATAATTTCTCACCTGTTTGTATATCAACAAGCATAAGCGTGCATTTCCCGGTTAGTAGTGTAAACCACTCTTTCGCTTTCGGATGGTAATGCCCCCCTTTCATCTCTCCAGGATTAGCTACCGTGATATAGATCTCTCCTGTCCGGGGAGGTAACTCTTCTTCCTTACCCGTTAGTACCTTCAAAAACCATCCTCTTGAGTCCTCCAACTTTTGACGGGGTATGATTTTAACTTTATCTTTCAGCATAACGTATTTAAGTTAAGTATTCGCGGATTCCCTCTTCAATACTTTTGGGGCGCCAATCAGGCAATAGCGTAGTTAATTTATTGGGGCTGATTCCTAAAAAACGCATGCTCTGATCTGCTTTATTAATTACACCTTGGGGCGGGGAGTAAGGTTTATTGCACAACTCATGTATTTTAGCGACAATATCTTTAACCATCAATAGTTCGTCAGATGCTACGTTATACACATCAGCAGGAAGTTTACCAGTGATAACCGCGTCAATGACACCTACGAGATCGTCTATGTGTAAATATTGCCTTATTTGCTCTCCCGACGAAAGCTTTAGCTCTTCACCAGACATTAATCCGTTTACTACATAAGGAATCAGCCGCTGGGAATTTTCACCTTTCCCATATAACGAAGGCAATATGAGATGGAACCAATTAATGCCATATTTGCTGCCGCTAAAGAACCTACTCAAAAGTCTTTTGGAGTCGCAATAATAATTGGGTATAGCCTTATCGGATAGAATCACCTCTCTTTCAGTATATTGATGATCCTCGTTATTATTGCCAATTTCAAAATAAGAGCCGAAGCTAATAAAGCTACCTTTAAACGCCCTTGCAGATAAATAATTGATTATTTGAATAGGCAAAAAGGCATTAACGCTATATACGCTGTCAGTTTCATAACTTTTACTAGCCTGAACCCCAGATGCTGCACAGTAAATTATTACATCCTGAGTTTCCAAAACAGAAAAATCAATATTCTTTTCCGGGAAGTTAAAAGGATAAAAATCGGCATCGATACCTTCCACAGGATATTTACCCCAAAGCGACAATTTGGCTCCCCTGGCTGAATACCACGTAATCAATCTTTGAGCGAGGAAAGAATTGGATCCTATTATACAAATCTTATTTTCCATCGAAAGCTTGAATTGTTTGAAAAGTAAACTCTTTAATAGAGCTTTGATCTTTAAAGTAGTGCTTATACCAGTTTATCGTTTCTAGAATTGCCTGATTAGCGTTAAGTTTTGGTTTCCAGCCGAGTTCAGTTTTTGCCTTTTGGATATCTAACTGCAACAATCCTGCTTCATGAGGTACCTCTAATTGCTCAGGAGTATGAAATATTCCGGTTCCCCATACGTCAATGGCCTTTTGCACCACTTCTTTAACAGTTAAATTGTCCTCTTTGTCCGGTCCAAAATTAAATGCCTGCGCAAATTTTTTGGGTTCGTTATACTGCCTGGCACCTAACATCAAATATCCACCAACAGGCTCCATCACATGCTGCCACGGTCTAACAGCAGCGGGATTTCTAACCAACACTTCTTTACCAGTAGAAAGGGCCCTGACAATATCAGGAATAATTCTGTCCTTTGCCCAATCTCCACCGCCAATGACGTTACCAGCCCTGGTTACAGAAATAGACTTTTTATGTTCCTCGAACTTTATCAAATTAAAAAAGGAATTCCGATACGAATCAATCACCAACTCGGCACAAGCTTTGGAGGCACTATAGGGATCAAAGCCTCCCAAACGATCGTCTTCTTTATAATAGTAATTGGACTCGATATTATGGTAAACCTTATCAGTTGTTATAAAGACAGCAACACATGGATTTTTTAAGAAACGCAATGCATCCAATACATTTGCCGTACCTACAGCATTTACAGCAAACGTTTCTACAGGGATATCGTAAGACAATCTAACTAAGGGTTGGGCCGCCAAATGAAAGACAAAATCTGGTTCAAACTCAAGCAGTTCCTGCTTGAGTCGTTCACCGTCCATGATGTCAGAGATGACAGAGTCGCACATTTTATCCCCTTCCATTATATGATACAAGTCAAAAGGATTCTGTGGAGCCAAAGAGTATCCCTTAACCTGGGCCCCTAACAAATGGAGCCATGAAATAAGCCATGTTCCTTTAAAACCTGTATGACCCGTAACAAAAACCTTTTTATCACGGTAAATATCAGAAAACTGCATAGAATGATGGGTTGATGATGAGTAATTAAAATGATCTACCAAGTTTTCCACCTGGCTTTATTCTTCTGCCAATCGTCTTCTAATTCTTGCTTGTCTCTTAAAGTATCCATCGGTTTCCAAAAGCCATCATGTTTATAAGCCGCCATTTCGCCATCTTCTGCAATCTTTTCCATTGGTTCACGTTCCCAGATAGTACCATCACCATTTGTGATGTAATCAAACACTTTAGGTTCGCATACAAAAAAGCCGCCATTAATCCAAGCACCGTCTCCTTTGGGCTTTTCCATAAAAGATATTACATTGCTGTCATCTGTTAGATTTAATGCACCAAATCTTCCGGACGGTTGAACAGATGTAACAGTACAAAACTTACCTTTCGATTTATGGAATTCAACAAGCTCCTTTATATTCACATCGCTAACCCCGTCTCCATAAGTAAGCATAAAAGGTTCATTTCCGATATGGGGTTGAATACGCTTAATCCTCCCCCCTGTCATGGATTCATACCCGGTATCTACTAAGGTTATATTCCAAGGTTCTGCTTGAGAATCATGTACTTTTAATGAATTGTCCTTTAAGTTAATAGTAACATCGGACTTATGTAAGAAATAGTTTGCAAAGTATTCTTTAACAACGTATCCTTTGTATCCTAAGCAAACAACAAAATCGTTAAACCCGTGAGATGAATATATTTTCATAATATGCCATAGAATAGGCATTCCGCCAATTTCGACCATTGGCTTAGGACGCAGAACAGTTTCCTCTGACAAACGAGTACCAAGCCCGCCAGCTAGTATAACTACTTTCATTGTTTATTATTTGTTATATTACTATTGATTTTTACTTAAGAGCCAAAGTGTTTATTCGTACTGATTTTTTATCTCATATCCGTGGCTCTTTAACAAGCTATCCTTTTTAAATAAGAGTACATCTGCTGCTACCATTTCATTTACCAAAGCCTTTAAATCATATTTAGGCTGCCATCCAAGCTTGCTTTTGGACTTAGTAGGATCACCAATCAGTAGTTCCACTTCGGTTGGTCTGAAGTATTTAGGATCAATTAATACAACCTCTCTTCCTATTTCTAACTGATAATCAGGATTTGTACATGATGCAACATAGCCTTTTTCATCAACTCCTTCACCCTTGAAGACAATTTCAATACCCAGTTCAGCAAAAGCCATTTTTATAAAATCACGAATGGTAGTAGTTACTCCCGTTGCAATTACAAAGTCTTCGGGTTTCTCCTGTTGTAAGATCAGCCACATAGCTTCTACATAGTCTTTAGCATGTCCCCAATCACGGCGGGCATCTATATTTCCCATATACAATTTATCCTGTAGGCCTAAAGCTATTTTTGCAACAGCCCGGGTTACTTTACGGGTTACAAACGTTTCTCCACGCAAGGGACTTTCGTGGTTGAACAGGATTCCATTGCAAGCATACATATTATACGCCTCGCGATAATTTACAGTAATCCAATATGCGTAGAGTTTAGCAACTGCATATGGAGAACGAGGATAAAAAGGCGTAGTTTCTGATTGCGGGACAGCTTGTACAAGACCGTATAACTCAGAAGTAGAAGCCTGATAAATCCTGGTTTTTTCAGTTAAACCAAGTATACGAACCGCCTCAAGTATCCGTAGAGTACCTATGCCATCAGCATTGGCGGTATATTCGGGAGTGTCGAAACTAACTTTAACATGGCTCATTGCGCCAAGATTATAAATTTCATCGGGTTGTACCTCCTGAATCACTCTTATGATATTGGTACTGTCATTCAAATCTCCGTAATGCAATTTGAATTTCACATTCCTCTCATGTGGATCCTGATATAAATGATCAATCCTATCTGTATTAAACAAAGAACTTCTTCTCTTTAGACCATGCACTTCATATCCTTTAGACAAAAGTAGTTCAGATAAATAGGCCCCGTCTTGGCCCGTAATGCCTGTAATAAGCGCTTTCTTCATAATAGGTTTATATTATTAGTTATTATTAGAGAAGTAGTTTTATTAATTATTTGTTTTCAGAAAATCCTGATAGGCGCTCTTAATCCCCTCCTCAAGAGGCGTGTGATACTTCCATCCAAAAGAAGCCAGTTTCGACACATCCATCAATTTTCTAGGAGTGCCATCCGGTTTAGATTCATCAAATAAAAGTTCGCCGCCGAAGCCTACAATTTTCTTTACAGTTTCTGCCAATTCCTTAATAGAAAGATCTTCTCCAGTACCTATATTTATTAACTCCCTTTCATTATACTTTTCCATCAGGTAAACACAAGCTTCCGCCAAATCATCAGCGTATAAAAATTCTCTTTTGGGTTTTCCGGTACCCCACACAGTTACCGAGCTATCGTTATTTACCTTAGCCTCATGGAATCTACGAATTAATGCTGGCAAGACATGAGAATTACTGGCATGGTAATTATCGCCAATACCATACAAATTTGTAGGCATGACACTAATAAAATTACATCCATACTGATCCCTGTAAGCTTCACACAACTTAATGCCAGTAATTTTTGCAATAGCATAAGGCTCGTTGGTTTGCTCTAACGGACCAGTTAATAAATACTCTTCCTGCAGAGGTTGTGGAGCCAGCTTTGGATAAATACATGAGCTTCCAAGAAACATCAATTTTTTAACTCCATACTTATATGCACTATGGATGATATTTGCTTCAATCATTAAATTGTCGAACAAAAATTCAGCTCTATATGTGTTATTAGCCAGGATTCCACCAACTTTTGCAGCAGCCAGAAAAACATATTCGGGCCTCTCCTTTGAAAAGAAGTCATCCACATTCTCCTGATTTCTTAAATCCAGCTCGGAAGAAGTCTTCAGTACAATGTTGTTAAATCCCAACTCATTAAGCTTTCTGAGAATGGCTCCGCCAACCATACCGCGATGACCAGCTATATATACTTTACTATTCGTCAACATACTATCTCATATTTAGATTGTTAGAGAAGCTCAGGGCATTCTCTTTCTATACGCTCATAAACAAGTTTAACATCCTGGGTTCTTTCTTTAGGAAGAATCATGATAGCATCTTTGGTTTCTATTACAATTATTCCTTCTAATCCTACTACCTCTATACGCTTATTGCCCTCCTTTAGTAGCAAATTCTTATTAAGAAACAGATGCTCGTTACCGGAGTTTTGTTCGTAATACTCCCATAAGGCGCCAAACGATCCCAGGTCCGACCATTCGAAAGAAGCTGGGATAACCTTGATTTTATCTGAATGTTCCATTACTGCATAGTCGACGCTTACGGAAGGAATTTCTGCACTTTCTATTTTAGGCAGATAGGATCCATTTCGCTCATTCCAGGCATTCATTGCCTTCTCAAAAACGGCTGGCTGGAACTTCTTTAATTCTTCCAGATAAACAGAGGCTTTAAAACAAAACATACCGCTATTCCAGAGGAATTTCCCACTTTCTACGAAAAAGGCAGCAGTTTCTAAGTCAGGCTTTTCTCGAAATGAAATAACATCATTTTCAGAGTATTCTATGTAACCAAATCCGGTTTCAGGTTTGGTTGGTTTTAAGCCAAAAGTTACAAGGAAGCCTTTCTCCGCCAGTTTAATCGCTTCTTTCACAGAAAGCTCATACTCACCTTGACCACTAATCAAGTGATCTGCCGGCGTAATAAAAAGTATATCGTGCGGGGAAACAGAAAATGCAGCAAAAGCTATGGCCGCAGCAGTATTCCTTGGTATAGCCTCGATTATTTCAAAATAATTATCTATACCAGAGGCTTCAAGATCTTTTCTGGACAAAAGATAATTGTCACAATTACCTACTACAATCAACTCATCAGTTACAGTTCTGTTGCGATTGGCACAAAGTTGAAATAATGATTGCTCATTAATAATAGGTAAATACTGTTTAGGCCTTTCTTTACGTGACAAAGGCCATAAACGGCTACCTACGCCGCCGGATAAGACAACATGAATAACTTTCATATATATAATTCTTCTTAATTATCTTTAGTTTCTCAGCCCTTCTCCTTTTCATCATAACCATAACCATAACCGTAGCCGTAACCGTAACCGTAGCCATAACCATAGCCGTAACCATAACCATAACCACCTTTCTTTAATTTAATATCATTGACAATGATATTAATACCAGGTAAAGCACGCTTTGAATGTAATTGTTCCACAAGCTTAATTTGGTTCTTATGTGTATATTGGTGCCTCACGACAAACAAGGTTATATCGGCATAAGCAGATAAGATTTGAGCATCAGTCACTAAACCAACCGGAGCAGTATCAATAATAATAAAATCATATGATGACTTTAATTCATTAAAGAACGTGATTGTTCTAGGCAACATTAGTAGCTCTGCCGGGTTAGGAGGGATGGGGCCGGACGACAAAACATCGAAATTTGCCTGAGCTATATCAGGCTTCTGCATAAAATGCTTCCAGTCATCTCTCCCTGAAACAATATAATTAGTAAAGCCATTTCTCATTAAATTCAACTTCTCGCTTATTTTAGGTCTTCGTAAATCGAATTCCAATAAAGCTACTTTTTTACCTGCCAATGCTAAAGCAGATGCAAGATTGACAGATAAAAATGATTTTCCTTCGCCACTCATGCTTGATGTAATTAAAATTGTTTTACATCCGTCACTACCGGCAAGTAAAAAGTTAATATTAGTACGTAAAGAGCGAAATTGCTCAGAAATAACAGTTCTATCGTTCAGTGTAACAGCTAGTATATTATCCTCATTTTCATTATGCCCGATTTCGGCTAACACTGGCACCCTAGTTAAGTTAGATATATCTGACAGAGATGACACACGGTTATTAAAGAAGCTTTTTACGTACACTACACCAAATGGTATCGCAATACCCAATACCAGACCTACAAGTAAAATAGCGGTTTTCTTAGGAGCAAAAGGAACTCCACTAGACTTAGCCTCATCAATGATTCGGGCAGTTGCTATCGTAGAAGATTTCGATATTGCAGTTTCCTCTCTTTTTTTCAAAAGGAAAAGATATAATTCCTGCTTGATTGCCTGTTGCCTAGAATAATCAAGAAAGGTTCTTTCTTTAGACGGCACTTCTCTTACCATCGTCTCAAATCGTGAAGTCTTTTTCTTCAGTTCCCGCATTCCAGTCTCGATTCCACGTTTTATAGATCCGATACTACTCAGGAGCTCTAGCCTGAGGTTGTTCAATTGCTTGTCTAACGTTAACACTGCAGGATGAGCCGCCGTTTGCGTCATTAGCATCCTCTCACGCTCAAGTTGCAGTTTATTATACTGCTGTACCAACTGAATGAAGTTAGGGTCCTGCATAACCAGCGAAGCTGGTACAGCTCTTGCATTGGTTATATTATCTTTTAGAAATTTCTCTAACTCATTAACTATCGATAATTCTACCTCTTGCTCGTTCTGAAGCTTCAAATATTCACTTGAATTTTCTAGCAGGATTTTGGTTTGTTCACTTACATCTGTGAGCTTGTTAGCTGTTTTGAATTTTTCTATACTTCCTTCTATGTCAGATAACTCTTTAAAAACCAGAACCAGACGTTCGTCGATGAATTTGACTGTACTGTCAGCCATTCTGCTTTTGTCATCAACACTTGCCTTTAAATATGCCTTAATTAAAGTATTAAGAATCAATTCACTTTTTTCCGGAGAAGTTTCATTGAACGCAAGATCAATTACACTAACCAGTTTATTGGGAATACTGGCATCCAATGCACCCATATAAGTACGAGTAGTCATGTCAAGAGTATTAACATTGATTGTAAGACTTTCGTCTTTAACCCATGTTGCTAAGCTTTTTTCTGGCAAAACGGCAACTTTCCCAGCCTTCAGTTGTAAGGTATCACCAATTTTGCCTTTAATGATTTCGTCATTATCTTCTATAGAAAAAGTATTTTTCTCCGGATCTAACTTAAATTCAAATGTTGCTGCTTTAGGCGATGTATATGATTCTTCAAGTAATTTAAGCGTAATAGGTCTATAGAAGAAAATCTCTTTCTTTTTAACTTTACCTGAAATAAAATACTTCACATTAAGTTGTAGTTCCTTTACAACTTGTTCCATCAATGTCCTGCTTTTAAATATTTCAAGCTCGTTATCGACATTACTCTTGCCTAGTAATAGCCCTAATCCTTGAAGTATATCGACGTTAGCTCCCATGTCTGACCCTTTCTTGTCATCTTGAACAAGAACTGACGCATTGGCTTTATACATTGGAGTAGAAGACTTATAATATAAGAAAGCCATAGCCAGGCATACTATTGCCGACAATAAAAGCCATGGCCATAGGCCGAGGGCCATGCTTATAAACTTCTGGATAATGACTGCATCTTCCTGTTGCTCGCCATCTTGTATTGGAGTATTTATGTTGTATTGAGCCGATTGATTGGACTGCATGTATTAGATCTATATTCTTGTAACTAAAACAATTAAGACAGTTAAGATTGAGGCTATCAACGTGTAGTTTCTCGTTTTTACCGCGTCAGTAGAAGCTATTCTGGATTTATTGGGTTCAACATATACCATATCTCCTTGCTCAAGATAAAAGTAAGGAGATTGCAGCGTTTTAGTTGATGTAAGATCAAAACGAATTGCTTTTTTAATTCCGGCGGAGTCTTTCATTAATAAAACATTCTCTCTCTTGCCGTAGATCGTTAAATCTCCCGCCATACCTAAGACGTCAAGTATACTCACTTTTTCATTTGGTACAATGTAGGTACCCGGGCGACTAACCTCTCCCAAGACAGTAATAGAGAAATTAGCAAGGCGAACACTTACTATAGGCGTATTATAAAATTTAACCGCTACCGAGTAAATGGTATCACGTGCTGCACTGCTCGTCATTCCCCCAACTTTTATTTTCCCTATAACAGGTAACTCTATCATTCCCAATTTGTCAACTAAATAGCTTTGGGCAGCCTGAGCATTATTACCAGATATTGTGCTTAAATTAGGTAGAAGTGGAGTAGTTGGCAGAGAACTTCCTCCATACAAACCGTTTTCATTAGACTCTAAAGTTTGTATGGAAACCTGTAAAAGGTCATTAGATTTTATAACGGGGTCATGGAAAAGTGCGGCATTTTTCGTCAAAAATGGGCTTGACAAAGTATCAGGTATATCCCTAAAATAAGTAACATTTTTATTTACATTACAAGAAGTAACAAAAACAAAAAGTACCAGCGGCAATAATAAGCCTGCAACAAGCGTTCTAAACATAAGGACGTTTTAATTACGTATTAGGCATATCAGGCTTGAAATGGCTTCGCCAATCTCAATTACAGAGAATACCTATAAAAAAAATTGCATATAGCAAAATGCATAAACCGTTAGAGATAATAGGTGGGCGAGTCTAGAAAATCTATAGTATTATCATCAGGTATCAGCTTGGATTTTAGTTCATTGATTACAAATATAATGGATTTTGTAAAACACCCCTACTCCCTTAAAATGAATTAATCATTTATTTTTCGCAGTCTTCCCCCCCCTTGAAATAGGGAAGCAGCGGACTGATATTTCCACATATCTTTCATCCCAAATACGACTTAAAACATGAAAAAAATTTTGCTGGCAGTTCTTATGATTCCGATATCCTTGTTTTGTTGTGCACAATATTATGATGATTCACCTCAATTGGTAATAAGTTCTGATGCAGCATTGTTGTTAAATAAACCAGTTTCCACCACTAACTACCCAGGAGTGGGAGCCACAGCCAAAATAACTATACCAACGGGAAATTTTAGTGATATTGTACTTATAGGATCCCTAATGAGCTTTCGTGGTAAAGAGGTCGTAAAAGGGAACAAGACAGTAAAAGCACAAGCCCGCAATCTATTACCTCTGCTGATAGGATACCGTAGATATTTAAATCCTTTATATAATTATAACACTTGGTATATTGAACCCCGCGTTGGATTAACATTAGATGGCACAAAAAATAGAGCAATTACAGTTGGAGCTGCATTAGGATATCTTATAAATAATAAAATAGATTTGTCGATTCGTTACCAGTCTTTCGGAGGAAGCGAATATGCACATCTATCATTTCTTGGTCTTAATATAGGCTATGGGTTTAGCCTCCATTAAAAAGAGCCTTTGACCAATAATGTCTGGAAAAGCCAGCGTGACTAAAAAATAAAGTTCCATAGAATTGTCTACTGCTATATTTTTTAGTCACGCTTCCCTCCTAATCCGGCACCACCAAACTATTATTCCCCCTGTTCACATCCGCCAGCCTCAGGCTCGGATCTATCTGCACCGACTTGATCTCCGTAATATTCCTGTCAAGCACCACCTGGTACTCTCCCTGTGTCCATTTCCATTCACCATGTTCAATCCATTTGGCACCTGCAGGCGCGTCGGTAGCCGGCTTTGAACCGTACATAAGGTTCATGGGAATGTAATGCAGCTCGCGGGAGCCATCTTTATAGGTAACCAGCACATCTATTGGCATAGGCATGTGACCCAGCTTTTTGATGGTCAGCTCAGTTTTACCATTTACCAGGTTGATGTCGCCTACGGCATAGTCAATGGTTTTGGTTGTATACACCCAATATTCTTTATACCACTGCAGCTCTATATTGCTCAGCTTTTCCGCAATACGGATGAAGTCGTTGGGATTGGGATGCTTGAATTTCCACTGATCGTAGTACTCCAGCAGTATTTTATCTAGGGTTTGCTCTCCTACGATATATCCCAACTGCGCCAGGAAAACACATCCTTTGCTATAAGACGCATTGCCATAAGCATAGTTCGTATTGTAATGGTCGGCATGCGTACTTATTGGCTCTTCACGCCCGCTCCGGACAAGACGGTAATAACCATCGTAGGCATCGGCATACCAGAAACCGGAATCTTTGCGGAGATAACTATGTACACGGGTATCGGCATAGGTAGTGAAGCCTTCGTCCATCCAGGGATAAAGGCTTTCATTGGTAGCCAGCAGGCCCTGGTACCAGCTGTGCATCCATTCGTGGAGCGCGGTGCCTACGCCCGGGCCTTTGATGAGGGTGGCCATCGGATATTCCATGCCGCCGTCGCCACCTTGTATAAAGGTGTAATTTTTCCAGGGATAGGGGCCGAAGGTTTTGGCCATATAAGGATAGGCCAGCTGCATGGTATCGGCCATCCGCTGCCAGTTATATTCCTGGATACTGTCTTTCTTATACACCACATATAACAGCGGGCCGTTGGCCGGCCGGCGGGTAATTAATTTATAGGTGGGATCTGCCGCCCATACAAAGTCATGCACGTTGGGTGCAGAAAAACGCCAGGTAAGGTTACCCGACCTGGACTGACTGGCAGGCGTTGTTTTCCCGTAGCCATGCCCTACTTCATCCGGATTCTGAAGGGTACCGGTGGCTGCTACCAGGTATTCCTTATTAAGGGTAAGGTTTACTTCATAATCGCCCCATACGCCATAAAATTCACGGGCCACATAAGGATTGGCATTCCAGCCCTGGTAATCATATTCTGCGATCTTGGGATACCATTGACTCATACTGAAACGAACGCCCTGCGCATTATCGCGGCCGCTGCGGCGTACCTGTAGGGGTACCTGGGCCTGGAAAGCGATATCGAACTGGGTTTTCGATTGAGGCAGCAGGGGCTTATCCAACTTTACTTCCAGGATGGTTTCATGCTCCACCAGTTGCTGTTCTTTGCCCGCGATTTTTACATATTGTACTTTCTGAAAACCAATTTCATCGGGCTTCAGGTTGTTGATGCGGTCACGCACACGGTCATCCCAGTCGAATACAGCTTTGTTGTTCTTATCGTATCCCAACAATGTTTTGCCCAGGAAAATGCTCCGCTGGTCCATCATGCTATTGGGCTGAAATGCATTCCAATAGAGATGGATAAAGATACGGTTGAGCGTATCGGGAGAATTGTTCCAATAGGTGAGTTTTTCCTGGCCGTTTACCAGGTTCTTCGACACATCGAGGCTGGCATCAATCTGGTAATGCACACGCTGCTGCCAGCGGCTTGGCTGTGCCTGAACACTTGCCACCACCACACAGGTAAGCGCTGTAAATAATAAACCCTTCATTACGCTTATCGTTTTTTAATGAACGACAAACGTACAAATTATGCCTATAAAGTCAAGGTCTCTTTTTCCAACTGGCCTTCCGGCGTAAAGAACAAATAACGGAACTGAATTCCTGATTTGGAGACATACAGCCGATAACTTGTCGTTTCATTTCTGCTTACAATAAAAGCGGCTTTGACGATCTTCCAGTCGGTGAACTTACTTTTTTGCCATCCTCTTGCCACCGCCTGGGGAAGCTTGTCGGGAAGGATCTCCTGGGCAGATTGCTGCCAGGCGCCCCAACGGGTGAAATCGGCTGTAAAAGCGATGCCGTAGAGGGAGAAGGCAGCCTGAAAATATTCGGTTCTGCTGCTCCATGCCACCTCTTCTGCACGGGGGTATTTCTTTTCAAAGGCATCGGTGACTTCAAGGGGGATTTTTCTAAATTGCGCCTGGCCCAGGAATATTAGTCCCACACACATGCACAGGCATAAGGATATATGCTTCATAACTCTGGTTTCTCAAGAATCGAATCCAGCTACCACTATTACGATCTCTCCTTTAGGTGGTTTCGCTGTATAATATGCCAAGACTTCCTGCAGGGAGCCTCGTTTATTTTCTTCAAACATTTTGGTTAGTTCCCGGCTAACGCAACATTGTCTTTCCGGCCCAAGGTAGCTTATTAGCTCGTTCAGGGTTTTCACTAGTCTTAGGGGACTTTCATATAATACCATGGTACGCTCTTCCACAGCCAGTTTCTTCATAAGGGTTTGTCTCCCTTTTTTCAGAGGCAGAAACCCTTCGAAAACAAACCTGTTGCACGGAATACCACTATTTACCAGCGCCGGCACAAAGGCGGTAGCGCCGGGTAAACATTCTACCCTGATATCTCTGCGGGCGCATTCGCGTACCAGCAAAAATGCGGGATCAGAAATGCCAGGTGTACCGGCATCAGTGATCAATGCCATTTTCCTGCCCGATTCCATTTGGTCGGCCAGGGATACCACTATCTTATGCTCGTTATGCTGGTGATAAGCATACAGCGGTTTATGGATGTTGTAGTGCGTAAGTAATTTGGAAGAAGTTCTTGTGTCTTCGCAAAGAATAACATCCACCGTTTGCAATACTTCGAGCGAACGGAGGGTGATATCTTTAAGATTACCGAGGGGTGTTGGAACTATAAAAAGCATAGACATCAAGTAACTGAATAAAAAACCGGTGCATTATACAAAAATGCCGTTAGCTGGAATATGATAAATCTTGTTTATTGTTTTTTTTAACAGCCAGGGATAATATTACATACACCAGGAACACAACAGGAACCGCCAGCCATTTCAACAAAACGGCAGACAACAGGGTTACTGCTACCAGCACCAGTTTAGGCCAGTTATCCTTAAAGCTGGTGGACTGGAATTTAAGCGCCATCATAGGCAGCCTGCTTATCATCAGGTAGCTTATAACCAAAATAACGCTATACCAGAACCATTTGTTCAACAGCAGTTCTACCGTCCATGCATTGGCTGCATACCAATAGATCAATGGGAATGACGCTATAAGCATACCTGCGGCCGGTATAGGCACGCCTTTAAAGCCATAAGCCTGGCTGGTATCGATATTGAACCGCGCCAGCCTGTAAGCGCCCGCACAGGGTATTATAAACGCAGGCAGCAGCGCCAGGGTAGAAATATCGAGACCATTTTCCTGCTGTGCATAAGCATAACGCAGGAACTGGTAAGCTATGAGGCCGGGAGCTACACCAAAACTTACCACATCGGCCAGAGAATCGAGTTGTTTGCCTAATTCGGAGGAGGTTTTTAAAAGCCGTGCCACAAAACCATCCAGGAAATCGATCACTGCTGCCAGTGCAATATAAACAGAAGCCCAGTAGATCTTTTCCGGAAGCACTACCAATGCAGTACCGGTTTGTGCATCTACAGTAGCGGTAAGGCCAGCCTGCATAATGCTTACGATAGCCATACAGCCAAAAAGCAGGTTGAGCAGTGTAAACAAATTAGGGATAAGGCGATTCATGTAATCAGATTATTTCTTTTGTTTCATCAACGATTCAATTTCATCGGCTGTAATAGGAATATTCTTCATGAGATCGATATTGCCTGTTTTTGTAACCCAGAAATTATTTTCGATACGGATACCCATTTGCTCTTCCTCGATATAGATACCTGGTTCTATCGTGAATAACATACCGGCCTGAATAGGCTCGGTGCGGGTTCCCAGGTCATGCACATCAACACCAAGATGGTGTGAGATGCCATGATAAAGATATTTGCGATAGGCCCTGTTGTCTTTGTCTTCATTTTTGACATCAGCTTTTGCAAGCAAGCCTATTTTAATGAACTGCTTTGTTGCCTCCTCTCCTACCTTATCGGTATAATCGAGAATGCTGATACCTGGCTTAAGGATCGACTTACAATATTGATGCAGGTGCAAACAGGCATTGTATACTTCTTTCTGGCGTTTGGTGAACTTTCCGTTCACCGGAACAGTACGGGTAAGATCGGCATTATATCCTCCATAGCTGGCACCAAAATCCATTAATATCAGTTCGCCGTCTTTACACTCCTCGTTGTTAAACACATAATGCAACGTACGGGCTCTGTCGCCGCTGGCAATGATACTGCCATAAGCTTCTCCTTTGGCCCTGTTACGCAGGAACTCGTGTATGATCTCGGCTTCTATTTCATATTCCCATACACCCGGTTTTATGAAGCCCAGGATCCTGCGGAATGCTTTTTCCGTAATATCCATTGCCTGCTGCATAACAGCTACCTCGTATTTGGTTTTAATGGCCCTGAGCTGCCGAAGGATCACAGCAGCACGTTGATACCTGTGCAACGGATAACGCTGCATCATAAGACGCGCATAACGGTAATCACGTGTTTCGGGCAGCTGCGATTTACGGTCGTTTTCGTTGGTGTTGAGATAAACATTTTCTGCCTGGTGCATCCATGTTTGCAGGAGTGCATCAAGTGTATCGAGCCAGACGATAGTTGTAATACCTGAAATGGCGGTTCCTTCCGCCGCTCTTAATCTTTTGCCGTCCCATTTTTCCTTCATTTCGTCCGGGCGAACAAGAACGAGCACTTCGCGGTACCGTGGGTCGGGATGTGAAGGAAAAAGGAGGAGCATAGTGTCTTCCTGTTCAATACCGGTGAGCCAGTAAAGGTCGCTGTTCTGCACAAAACGGTAAATGGCATCTCCGTTGGAAGAAAGCTCGTCGTTGCTGTTAAAAATGGCGATACTGTTAGGAAGCATTGCTTTTGCAAAACGCTTCCTGTTTTCTATAAAAAGTTGATTATTAATAGGTAAATGCTTCATAAACTCGTCAATTATGATAGGCCGGAACGGCATTGTGCGGTGCAAGATACAGGATTAAGGGGGAAGGGGGGACATACGAAAAAAATATGTATGGCAATAAATTAATTTTTTACATTTGCTTTGCTATTGGTACAGTGGTTCCATTTCTCTAGAACGTTTCGAACGTAAATGTTTTTAGTTTTTTGGTTACTGTATTGGGGTATTAATAATTTAATCTCTTTCAAAATGAACATTTACGTTGGTAATCTGAACTGGAGCATGACCAGTGATGATCTGTACAATCTTTTCTCACCATTTGGAGAAGTTGGCTCAGCCAAGATTGTAACAGACAAATTCAATAACAATCGCAGCAAAGGCTTTGGCTTTGTTGAGATGCCTGATGATGAAGCTGCACGCACAGCTATCAGTCAGTTAAACGAAACTGATTTACAGGGTCGCAAGATTGTAGTAAACGAATCAGCCCCACGCCAGGAAGGTGATGGTGGTTACAAAAAGAAAAGCTTTGGCGGCGGCGGTGGAGGATTCAACCGTGGCGGCGGCGGCGGTGGATATAACCGCGGCGGCGGCGGTGGCGGATACAATCGCAACCGTGGCGAAGGCGGCGGCGGATATGGCCGTTACTAGTATATAACCAAATGGCAGATGGTAATTATGTAACCATCTATGCCTTTAAATAAAAGCCGGAGATCTTCTCCGGCTTTTTTATGCCCTGTATTGAGCGATAGACGATGATTGATTGCAGAGAGATATGAACCAGCAAAGCTAACGGGCGGGGTATAAAACCGAAGAGCGGGGGATGGCGGGCGACGGATGATAAGGAAGCAGGTATGTAGCGGGTGGAGCGTGACAGTAAAGTAG